>CAYFPX010000213.1:0-14336 GCA_964344945.1 uncultured Enterobacterales bacterium | reverse complement strand
CGCCCAAGGACCAGCACCAGTCGCGAGCCGGAGCCCGAGCCGGAGCCCGAACCGCAGCCCGAGCCCGAGCCCGAGCCCGAGCCCAGGCCCAAGCCGCCGACCACCGCCAAGGTCGCGCCGCCGACCACGAGTGGGGCCGCGTCGCCTTGGGGCGCCACGTCGAGCGCCCCTGAGCCCGAGCCCGAGCCCGAGCCCGTCAAGGAGCCCGAGCCCCTGCCGGTCGACGACGGCAAGAGCGCCCGCGACTACGCCGACGCCGGCTGGAGCGCCCTGGGGGCCAAGCAGTATGGCAAGGCCCGCAGCGACTTCATCGAGGCCGTGGCGATCGCCCCCTCCGACGCCGACGCCCACTACGGCCTCGCCTACGCCGCCCAGAAGCAGGGCGACGTGGCCACCAGCGTGCGCCACTACTGCAAGGCGCTGAAGCACGGCTCGGGAGACCGCGACCTCCAGCTCGAGGTCAACTCCCTGCTGGATCAGCTCGGCGCAACCTGCGAGTAGACGCCCGGCTCCACCGCGATAGACGGGGCCGCATCCGGAGGGACCGATGTCCGACAAGCGCAGGAGCGAGGAAGACTACTTCTCCAAGCGGGACGCCGAGAAGCGCGCGAAGCTCAAGGCCGACCTGGACACCAAGGCCCAGGCCGCGGCCCGCGCCGAGGCCGCCCTGGCCCACCACATGAAGTGCGGCAAGTGTGGCGGTGACCTCACCAGCCGTCTGTTCAAGGGCGTCGAGATCGACGTCTGCCCGGACTGTGGTGCCGTGCTCCTGGACCCGGGCGAGCTCGAGCAGCTGGCGGGCGAGGAGTCCGACGGCCGGATCCTGCAGACCCTGGCGGGCTTCTTCACCCTGGGCAAGTCCGACTGATCTGAAGATCCGCCCAGGCGGTGCGTCTGTGGGGACGTCTTGTCCTCATGAGGAGCCACCGTGCGGACACCCCTGCAGATTCTCACCAGCATCTCCACCGCGACCGCGGCCTTCGGGCTGCCGCTGGTCCTGGCGACCATCGCGCCGTCGGCACCGAGTGACCCGGCCATCGAGCCGATGGTCGAAGAGCTGGAGCTGATGGTCCAGCTCGAGCAGGACGAGGACGAGGACCCTGCCCGGCCCGAGGCCGCGTCGAAGCAGGCCGAGGCAGAGACGAAGTCGTCCAGCAAGGCCCGCTCCCCGCGCGAGGCGCTGGAAGATGCCGCGAAACACGCCGAGGAGGCCAGCGCCGTCGTCGCTCGCCAGGCCCACCGAGGCACCGTGCACGCCCGAGTCGCCACCGACTGGCACGTGCGTCCCGACCGCACTCTGGCCAGCACCGCTCGGCCTGCCCCCAGGAAGGGCAAGCGGCGGCGCGCCTGCCTGGAGCCGGTGTCCGGCATCTCGGAGACCGGTCCCTACCGCTACGACGTGGAGCGGGAGCTGCTCGACCACTACACCGGCAACCTGCGCGAGGCGGAGAAGCTGGCGGCCACCAGCTGGCACAAGCAGGACGGCGAGATCGACGGCTTCCGGGTGAAGAAGGTGCGCTGCGGCTCCCCCTTGCACCAGCTGGGCTTCCGCAACGGCGACGTGATCCACAGCGTGAACGGCAAGCCCGTGACCACGACCACCCAGGCGCTCCTGGCGTTCCGCAAGGTGCGCAAGCATGACCGCCTGGTGTTCCAGGTGACGGGCTGGAAGGGCGACCGGAAGACCCTGCGCTTCCGGATGATCTGACCGCTGGTGGGGCCCGCGCCCCGGTCAGTCCCGGCGGCGCTCCAGCTCCGCTTCGATGATCGCCTCGAAGCGCTCCGGGTCCGTCGACGGCAGGGTCTGGCTCGGCTCGTCGGTCTCGCCCACGAACACGCCCAGGGACCACCGGCTGGCGCTGTCCAGCCAGTAGGGGTCGAACTCCAGATCCCAGAAGTAGACCCCCGGGCCCCCGTAGGAGGCGGTGTGGCAGCAGGCGCAGGTGCAGCGCTTGATCTGGCCGTCGAGCCAGGCCATCTCCGGATCGTCGAGGAGTGGGTCGTCGGCCCGGGTGTCGATGCCGCTCTTGTTCAGGCTCACGGTGGGCTGGCGTCCGTCCTCTTCGACCACGGCGAGGCAGACGTCCTCCTCCATGATGAAGCCCTCGGGCTTGCAGTCGTCGTGACCCGGGACGACCAGGTGGACCTCGGCTCTGCCGGTGTCCTCGACCGGGCTGGCGCAAGCCGTGATCAGCACCCAGAGCACGGACCCACCTTAGTCGTCGGCCCCGGTCTCCGCACCGGTCGAATGACCGAAGTCCATCGGCAGGTGCGGGATGCCGTCCTCGTCGTACACGGGGCCGCTGACCTCGAAGCCCAGGGACGCGTAGTAGTCGTGCAGGTGGGCCTGGGCGCCGATGTGGATGCCGCCCGGCCACACCTGGCGCACGTGGCGGATGGCCTCTTGCATCAGCGGGCGACCCAGGCCGGTCCCGCGCACCCGGGAAGCCGTGACCACCCGGCCGATGCAGGGCAGCGAGTGGGAGAGCCCTGGCGGGACCACGCGGACCGTGGCGGCGACCCCCTGGTCGTCTCTGCCAAGCAGGTGGTGACAGGCCGGATCCAGCCCGTCCAGGTCCTGGTAGGCGCAGTCCTGCTCGACCACGAACACCGCCTGGCGCAGCTGGAGCACGTCGTACAGCTCCTGCACGGTCAGGGTGTCCCAGGTACGCCAGTGCCAGGTGATCACGGGCCCCTGGTAGCCTGAGCGGCCTGTCGACGGGAGACGATTCATGGTCACCACCGCCCTGCTCCTGGTGCTCGCCTGTGGCGACGACACCACCACCGGCCAGGACTCCGGCACCACCGCTGGGGACTCCGGCACCACCGGAGGCCCCACCGACACCGGCCCCTTCGCCGGCATCGCCATGGAGCCCACTACCTTGCACCTGACCACCTCGAACGGCGAAGCCACCACCGGCAGCTTCACCATCCAGTCCACCGGCGCGGCGGCCCTGGAGATCACCGACATCTCCTACAGCAGCGGCAAGGGCGAGGACCTCCCGGGGGTGCTGGTCTGGATGACCCAGGGGCCGCTGCCGATCACCATCCCGGCGGGCTCCTCCTCGAACCTGTCCATCGAGTGGACCCCCGACCGGCCCGGCGACACCACGCCGCTGGAGGCCGACCTGACCGTCACCTCCAACAGCGCCGACGACCCGACCTACGTGGTCCAGATCACGGGCGAGAACAGCGGGAGCTGAGCGAGCTCCGAGCGCTACCAGATCTTCTGGTCGTCGGTGATGCTCAGCACCTCTTCGTAGGTGGTGAGCCCGCGCCCGAGCTTCTTGATCCCGTACTCCCGCAGGGTCAGCATGCCGTCGTTGAGCGCTTCCTTCTTGATCTCGATGGCCGGGGACTTGTCGTTGATCAGGCGCACGATGCGTGGCGTGACCGGCATGAGCTCGTAGAGCCCGGTGCGCCGGGTGTAGCCGGTGCCCCGGCAGCGCACGCAGCCCTTGCCGTGCCAGACCTTGAGCTGGCGGCCCTCGGCGCCGGGGATGCCCATCGACAGGATCTGCTCCTCGGTGAGGAAGCCGTCTGTCTTGCAGTGGGGGCAGATCTGGCGGACCAGGCGCTGGGCGAGCACCCCGACCAGCACGCTGGACAGCAGGAAGGGGTAGACACCCAGGTCCAGCAGGCGGGTCACGGCGCTGGCGGCGTCGTTGGTGTGCAGGGTGGAGACGACCAGGTGGCCGGTCAGGGCGGCCTGGATCGCGTACTGGGCGGTCTCGGGATCGCGGATCTCGCCGACCATGACCACGTCCGGATCCTGGCGGAGCACGGTGCGCAGGGCCGCGGCGTAGTCGAAGCCCACCTTCGTGTTGATCGCCATCTGGTTGAACTGCTCGTGCACCATCTCGATGGGGTCCTCGATGGTGCAGATGTTCAGCCGGGGGGTCGAGATGTGGTGGAGCGTGCTGTAGAGCGTCGTGGTCTTGCCGCTGCCGGTGGGCCCGGTCACCAGGATGAGACCGCTGGTGTTGGAGATGAAGCGCTCGAAGAGCAGCAGCTCCCGCCGGAAGAAGCCGAGCTTCTCCAGGTCCAGCAGCAGCACGTCCGGGTCGAAGATCCGGATCACCACCTTCTCGCCGAAGGCCGTGGGCACCGAGCTGACGCGGAGCTCGATCTCCTGGTCCCGGAAGCGGGTCTTGAAGCGGCCGTCCTGGGGCTTGCGGCGCTCCGCGATGTCCATGCGGCCGAGCATCTTGACCCGGCTGACCATGGCGGGGTGCACCACCTTGGGCAGGCGGTGGATGGTGTGGAGCACGCCGTCGATGCGCAGGCGGATCGTCGACTCGTCGCGCTTGGGCTCGATGTGGATGTCGCTGGCCCGGTGCTCGAAGGCGTAGTTGAGGACGTACCAGACCGCCTGGACCACCGGCTGGTCGGTGGCGTCGATCTCGTTGACGCCCTTGACCCGGTACAGCTGCTCCAGGTTTCCCAGGTCCGGCAGGTCGCTGGCGAACTCCGCCGCCGCGGCCTTCATCGAGCGGCGGAAGCCGTGGAACTCCGCGATGACCGCCAGGATGGCGGACTTCATCGCCATCACGGGCTGGATGGAGACCTGCTTGTACTTGGCGATCTCCTCGAGCACCGTCTGGTTCCACGGGTCCGCCGTGGCGACCGTGAGCATCTGGCCGGCGGCTTCGATGGGGATGACCAGGTGGCGCTCGGCGAAGGGCCCGCCAAAGGTCTCGGTGACGAGCTTGTAGTCCAGCTGGAGCGGATCGAGCTCGACGAAGCGCACGTCGAGGGCGTCGGCGACGGTCTGGGTGATCAACCGCTCGCTGACCGTGCCCTCCAGGGCGTCTTCGGTCCGGAAGCGGAAGCTGGCGATGAGCTCGATCTCCGAGACGCTGTAGGCGACCCTCTGCTTGCCGAGCAGCTTGCGCAGCTCGGCCCGCTTGTCGAGCAGGATGTGTCGCGCCTGCTCCCGCCCGCGGTTGAGCACGTCGGCCCTCTGGCCTGCGTGCAGGATGCCCTTGTCGACCAGCAGGTCCAGGATCCACTGCAGCCGTGACTGGTCCATCCACGCTCCGGACCGTGAGAATAGCGCGCGGTTCCCGGCGGCCCGTCGCGGCGCGGTCCCACGAGGGGCAGCCCCCGAGTGAATGTCACCTCCCCGGGGCAGCCCCCGGGTGGATGTCACAGTCTGGCCCTCCAGGCCCCCCACAAGGCCCGATCCGGCCCCTGAGAGGGCCCAAAGTAGCCCTCAGACGCCCGCGAAGTGACATCCACCCCGGGGCTGCCCGAGGTGACTGACATTCGACGGGGGGCTGCCCGTTCTTCGACGGCCCCACGCCCCAGAACGGCCCGGCGTGGGGCCCGAGCGGCCGGCACGGAACCTGCTGGGTCCCCGGCCATGTCACACCACCACGTCACTCGCGCCCAGGGCGCCTCGCTGCTCTTCCGGACCCACGCCGAGGCCCGGGCTCTCTGGGAAGCCCTGCTCCGGGAGGTCCCGGCACCCCTCGCTCTCTGCCTCATGCCCGATCACATCCACCTGCTCCACGAGCGTCCGGTGCGCCGCGCCTTCGGGCACGCCCTCCGGTCCTACGCCCTCTGGCGCAACGCCCATCGCGGTGAGTCCGGGCCGGTCTTCGGAGACCAGCCGCCAGCCGAGGAGGTCCGCGGCCGCACCAAGGAGCGCCGCTCCATCCGGTACATCCACCTCAACCCCTGCCGAGCCGGGCTGGTCGCCGACCCCCTGGCCTGGCCCTGGTCCACCCACCGGGACCGCGTGGGCCTCGCCCTTCCCCCGCGAGTCCCCGTCCACCCCCGGCCCCACGACCTCCAGCGCTACGTCTCCGGCGACCCGACCGTCGCCCTCGAAGGCACGCTGCTCCCGGTGGCCAACCAGCTCCTCGGTGCCGAGCACACCGAGGAGCTGGCCGACGCCGTGACCGAGCTCCTGCGCGTGCCCCGCTCGGCACTGCATCGCCGCGGCGCCCCTCGAACTCTCTGGCTGCAGGCCCTGCGCCAGCTCACCGACCTGCCGGCGCCTGCGATCGCCACCCGGGCCGGCGTGACGACGCGCACCGTCTTCCGCGCTCCACGGTTCCCCTCCCCGGACGTCCGCCTGGTCGCTCGGGTGGCCCGCGACCCGCGCTTCCCGGGCCTGCACGACGGCGACCTGCGCTTCATGCCCTCCTGGCACCGCTACCGCCACCGCCCCTGAGGGACATCCTGTCGCGACCCGAGCCGCAGTCGGCTTAGATCCCTCCCGTGAGCCTCACCCTGCTGGCCCTGCTGACCCCTCTGCACGCCGCCGAGATCGGCGAGCCGGGCCAGCGGTGGGGCTTCGGCTGGCACCTGGGGGTCGGTGCGGGCATCAGCGCCAAGGTCTACGTGCACGATCGCATCGCCATCGCCGGTCAGGCAGGCCTGTGGGGCCTGGTCGTGCGTCGCCAGGCGCTGGTCGCCGAGGTCGACGTGTGGGAACGCGCGCTCGGCTCCGGCCGGATCGTCGCCACCGCCGGACTCGGCGTGGCCCGGGAGAACGACGGCTTCTGGCGCGGGGAGACCCACTGGGGCATGCGCATCGCCGCCGGGGCCGCCTGGCGCTGGGACGGTCGGGGCTTCGAGCTCGGCACCGAGCTCGGCGTGGAGCTGTACAACTACAACATCGGCAACCTGCAGTTCGGCGAGCTGCCGACCGCGACGGTCGTGGTGCGCTGGTACCCGGGCTTCGGGGGGTAGGTCAGAGCGGCGATGGGTAGGTGTCCCCGCTCCCGTTGTCGGTGTAGGTGTTGCCCGACTCGGTGATGCTGTAGCTGCCGGTGCCGTAGACCCCGTAGTACAGCGAGTCCGTGATGCTGTTGTTCGTCAGCGAGAGCGTGCAGTAGTAGCAGCTCACGTTGCCCGGGTAGCTCGCGCTGGAGCCGCCGTAGGACACGGTCGAGCTGTCGACCTCGGAGGCGTAGTTGTAGTAGCCGAAGAGCAGGCCACCCCAGTCGCCGGCGGCCGGCGAGGACTCTGCGGAGGTGAAGGTGCTGTTGGTGGCGTAGAGCTCGCCCTGGCCGCTCCAGCCCACGTAGAGGTAGGAGCTGCCGCCCGGGAAGAGCATCTCGATGCCGTCGGCCTCGATCTCCACGGGCACCGCGGCGCTGCCGTAGACGTTCAGGTAGTTGGCCCCGACGTAGTAGGGCACGCCCAGGTCCGCCCAGGTGCCGCTGGTGCCCACGTAGTAGCTGGACAGGAAGACCACGTCGTCGCCGTTGCCCGACAGGTCGTTGCTGGCGTCCAGCTCGACCATCTCGTCGGCGGGCATGACCAGCGGGTAGCGGTCGTTGCCGGTGATCGTGTTGCCGCTCCAGCCGGCGAGCCGGCCGTTGCTGTAGACCCCGTCGCCGTTGCCCGAGCCCGTGGCCACCGTGCCCTGGACTGTGCAGTCGGTCATGGTCAGCTCCGACGAGCTGTAGTCGTAGATGCCGTAGGCCTCGTTGTCCTGGATCACGCAGTCAGACAGGGTCGGCTCGGCGTTGTAGAGGTACAGGCCGGCGGGGTAGGTGCTGGTGCCGGCGTACTCCACCGTGAAGCCGCTCATGACCGTGGTGTCGTCGCTGTAGTAGCCGATGTAGAGGCCGTCCCAGACGCCGGCGGTGCTGCCCTCCAGCGTCGAGAACAGCACCCCGTCGCCGCTGGTGCGATTCCCGTCGACGACCAGGTTGCCGTAGCTGCTGGTGCCGATGAACAGGCTGAGGTTCTTGTCGAAGTAGAGCTCAGCCCCGTCCTCGATGGTCAGGGTGGGGTTGGCGCTGCTGTAGACGTAGATGTCGGCGGTGACCTGGAGCGGCACGTCCAGCGCCTGCCAGGTGGTGTCCGTGGTCACCGAGCCGCCGACCACCTGGACGTAGTCGTCGGCGTTGCCGGTGAAGCTGCTGGTGGCGTCCAGGTCCCCCACGGAGCTCGCGGACAGCGCAAGGGGGTAGGAGCCGTTGCCGGTCAGCGTGTTGCCGGTGAAGGACCCGCCCAGGTTGCTGTAGCCGTCGACGAACACGCCGTAGGTGGCGTTGTCCTGGAACGTGGAGTCCGAGAAGGTGGGCGCCGCGTAGTAGTAGACGTAGGCCCCGCTCCCGTCGTTGTCCCGGATGGTGCTGTTCGTGACGGGGATCGAGTCGCCTTGGTTGTAGTAGAAGAACAGCCCGGTCGCCCAGCTGCCCCCGCCGCCGTACTCCAGGGTCAGCCCGTCGATGCTGCTGTCGCTGTCGGCGTAGTAGCCGAAGTAGATCTCGTCCCAGTCCCCCGGGGCGGGGCTCGACTCGGCGCTGGTCATCGTGACGCCCTGGGTGTGGCCGTCGATGAATAGGTCCCCGCTGTAGCTGGTGCCGATGTACAAGGCGCTGTTGTCCATCAGCAGCTCGGTCCCGTCCTCCACGGTGAGCAGCGGATCCCGGGTGCTCGACTGCACGTAGACGTCCCCGTTGACGTAGTAGGAGGCGTCCAGGGCGTGCCAGGTGCTGCTCTCGTCGACCGTGCCGCCGCGCACGTTGATCGCGTCGCGGGTGTTGCCGGCGTAGGTCGACGAGTCCGCCAGGGCCGCGACGTTGTTCGCGAAGATCGACAGCGCATAGCCGCCGTTGCCCGTGAGGGTGTTGTTCGCGAAGGAGTCGGCGGTCTCGTCCAGGCAGGTGCTCGCGTAGCACTCGATGCCGCTGCCGTCGTTGTCGCTGATGTCCGTGCCGGTGAAGGTCGGCTCGGCGTAGTAGCTGTAGAAGCCCGCGGCGCCTGACCAGCGAATCGTGCTGTCACGCACCTCGGGGTCCGCCAGGTACATGTAGAGCGCCCCGGCCCCCAGGCCGGCGTACTCGATGGTCAGCCCTTCGATGTCCGTGGCACTCGAGGAGTAGCTGTAGAGGTAGAGCCCGTAGTAGTCGCCGGGTGCCGGGCTCTCGGCGGCCGAGGTGAAGGTCACACCGGCCGAGGTGCCCTGGATCTCGATGTCGCCGTAGCCCGGGTACCCCACGTACATCACCGTGCCCGCCGCGAACGTCACCTCGGCGCCGTCCTCGATGGTCAGGGTCGGCGCGGTCGAATCCGAGACGTAGACCGTGCAGGTGACGTGGTGGGGCTCGCTGGCGGACCAGGTCTCGTCGGCGGAGATGTAGCCGCAGTGCTCGACCGGGCAGGCCTCGTCGACCGTGCCGTCGCAGTTGTTGTCGATCGAGTCCCCGCAGGTCTCCTCGGAGCCCGGATAGCTCGTGCTGTCACCGGGCACGCAGTCGTCGGAATTGTCGACGTAGTTGCTGGGCTGCTCGCAGGCGGTGCGGGTGGTGCTGGCGTCGCCGTAGCCGTCGCCGTCGCCGTCGTAGTACCAGACCGTGTCGGGGGTGATGGTGGGGTCGGTGTCGTCGCAGTCGTCGCACTCACCGTAGCCGTCGCCGTCGTTGTCGGGGGCGTCGTCGATGGTGCCGTTGCAGTCGTTGTCCGCGCCGTCGCAGACCTCGATGCCGTCGACGTTGATGGTGGCGTCCGAGTCGTCGCAGTCCGTGGCGTCTGTCACCGTGCTGGTGGGCTGGGTGCAGGCGCCTGTCTCGGTGTCCGGGTCGCCGTAGCCGTCGCCGTCCAGGTCACTGTAGTAGGTGCCCGCGTCGGTGGCACCGCCGTCGATGTCGCCGTCGCAGTCGTTGTCCACACCGTCGCAGACCTCCTCCGCGCCCGGGTTGATCGCGGCGTCGGCGTCGTCGCAGTCCCCGGTCACGTGGGTGTAGCCACTGGGGGCCTCGCAGTCGTAGTTGGGCACGCCTGCGTCGTCGCCGTAGCCGTCGCTGTCGGCGTCGTCGTACCAGGGCGTGGCCCCGGGGTGCACGGCCGGGTCCGTGTCGTCGCAGTCGGCGCCGTTGTCGACCCGGCCGCTCTGCTCGTCGCAGCTGGTGACGCTGTCGGCGGGATCGCCGTAGCCGTCCTCGTCGACGTCGGCGAACCAGGCGGTCGCGTCGGCGGCTGTGTCCTCGTCGATGTCGCCGTCGCAATTGTCGTCGATGTCGTTGCAGACCTCGGTGGCGTCCGGGTTCACGGCGGCGTCGGCGTCGTCGCAGTCCGTGTCGGTGGCGGCGTAGCCCGGGGGCTCGTCGCAGGCCGCGGTGCTGTAGGCGGTGGCGCCGTGACCGTCGGAGTCGGCGTCGGCGTACCAGGTCAGCGCGTCGATGGCGTCGTCGTCGACCGTGCCGTTGCAGTCGTTGTCCAGGTCGTCGCAGATCTCCGTGCCGCCCGGGTAGGCCGCGGCCGAGGTGTCGTCGCAGTCGTCGCCGTTGTCGACGTAGTTCTCGCTGGCTTCGCAGCTCAGCTCGGTGATGCCCGGGTCGCCGTAGCTGTCGCCGTCGGCGTCGTAGTACCAGGTGCTCGCGTCGGCGCTGTCCGGGCCGTCGGTGTCGCCGTTGCAGTCGTCGTCGACGCCGTTGCAGACCTCGGTGGCGTCGGGGTTCACCGCGTCGCTGGTGTCGTCGCACTCCTCGCAGGCGGCGAAGCCGTCCCCATCGAGGTCTTCGTAGCCGACGGAGCCGTCGCAGTTGTAGTCGTTGGGATCGGTGCAGTCCTCTTCCAGGGCGCCCGGGTAGTAGGTGGCGTCGGCGTCGTTGCAGTCGCCGTCGAGCTCGGCGTAGCCGGCGGGCGCTTCGCAGCCGGTCGCGGTGTAGTCGGTCTGGCCGTAGCCGTCCTTGTCGCCGTCGGCGTACCAGGTGGGCGCGTCGACCAGCGAGCCGTCCTCGTCGTCGGTCAGGCCGTCGCAGTCGTTGTCCAGCTGATCGCAGACCTCGTCGGCGCCGGGGTGCACCGCGGGATCGGAGTCATCGCAGTCGGTGCTGTCCGCGGTCAGGCCCTCTTCGGCCTCGCAGGCGATCTCGGACAGTGCGGGATCGCCGTAGCCGTCGAGGTCGGCGTCCACGTAGAAGGTGTCGCCGGCGCCCTCGTCGATCAACTCGTCGCAGTCGTTGTCGACCTCGTCGCAGCTCTCGGGGGCACCCGGGTAGACCAGGGGGTTCTGATCGTCGCAGTCGTCGCCGATCAGGTAGCCATCGTTGTCCTGGTCGTAGTCGGCGGAGTCGCCGGTGTCGTCTTTGTTGCGACAACCGGACACGGCGAGGGTCGACAGCAGCAGGGCCGTGAGGAGGGCACGCATGGGGGCTCCCTGGAGGACGGGGGGGCGCGGGCTCGCTCCCTGCGCCGCGGGAGCGGGCTCAGCGGCAGGGTACCTCAGAGGACCCCGGCATGACCGGGTCCACCGTGCTCCCGTCACGGATCGTCACCATCGAAGGGGGGACTTGACGGGATCGAGGCCCGTGCGTAGATGGGCGCTGCCAACGGGAGGTCCGTGGCGGCACCCGTCCCTCCCCTGGCTCTCGAGCCCTGAATCCGCGGATCCACCTCTTCACCGAGGCGATCCCGTGATCACTGCTCTCTTTCTCGCTTGCGCCCCCGACGCTCTCGACGTCACCGTCGACGGCGACCACGCCGCTACCACCAAGGCCATCACCGAAGGCTCGCCGGAGGCCATCGCGCTCCTGGCCTTCCTGAACGACGCCTCGACCACCTACACGGTGCTCGACGACGACGTGCCGCTGGACAAGCGGGCCGCCTCCGGCCTGATCCACCACCGCGACGGCTACGACGGCGTCGCCGGCACCTCCGATGACGACCTCTTCGACTCCGTCGCCGAGATCGACGCCGTGAAGTGGGTCGGCGGCAGGTCCATCGACAAGCTCAGCACCTACGCCCACGCCCACGGCTGGGGCCTCGGCGACAGCGACGAGCTCGGCACATGGGACGGCGTGACCTTCACCGTCGCAGAGGCCAACGCCACCGTCGCCTTCGTGAACGACGCCAGCGAGACCATGCTCGACGACGAGGTCCCCCTGAACCGTCGCGCCGTGGACTCGATCCTCGCCGCCCGACCCCTGGACAGCGTCCAGGAGCTGAGCGAGCTCTACTTCATCGGCAACTCCGCCATGACGCTCCTGCTCGACGGGGCCTACAACCTGGGCGACGACACCTGGCTGGACGAGGACTCGGATGAGCAGGCCACCTGCGACGGCCCCGCGGTCTCCCAGGTCTCCCACTCCGACGCCGACGACCTCACCGAGCTGCTGGCCCTCTCCACCACCAGTGACTGGGCCTGGGGCGACATCAAGGCCTACGAGTCCACCGGCTGCAGCGACTGGGAGACCCCGGACGAGAGCTTCACCCACGCGGCCTTCGAGGCCACCTTCTGGTGGAGCTGGTCCGAGATCGAGAGCTACGTCGAGCTGGGCGAGTGGACACCCGGCGCCGACTCCTTCGCCGACGTCCTGAACACCGCCCTGGTCGTGATCGAGGAGCGGATCGACGACGGCGACTGGGATCCGAGCGAGGCCCAGGACCTCTACGACAGCCGCGACGCCCTGGTCGACGGCCTCCTGTCCGACGTCTCCGAGTACCCCCACGGCTACATGGAGCAGACCATCTACGTGGACCTGAGCGAGTGCAGCCAGTCCGCGGTCCTGCTCCTGGACGTGGAGAACGGCGACCTGCTCGTGGCCCACGAGAACCCCGGCTGCTGAGCCGTTCCCGCGACACAGCGTGAGACCCCGGGGGGTTCAGCCCCTCGGGGTGTCCGCCGTTTCCCGGGGGGTCCCTGCGGGGTGGGGACAGCCAGGACGGCACGCCTCATGCAGACTCCGTGGCTCAAGCTCACGTTCGTGGTCGCCCTGGGCGGCCTGCCCCTCGGCGCGGTCGGCGCCCGGGCATCCCTGGCGCTCGATCAGCACGACGCCCTGAACGACCTGCCGCTCCCGTTGGCCCAGGAGCAGGCGGTGCGCGATGGCCTGGCCACCGCGACGCCACGCAGCCGGCCCGAGGTCGAGTCCTACGCCGCAGCGGCCCTGGCCCACGCGCCCGAAGACGCCGACAGCACCGCTCTGGCCCGGCTCTATGCCCGGGCCTTCAACGCCGCGGCGTCCTTCGCCGGCCTGCCCGACCACGCCCACGTGGTGCGCAGCGAGGCCACCCTGTGGGGTCTGGCCCTGGGCGAGCTCGCCTGGGTGAGCGTGCCCGACACCCACGCGATCGCGCCCCTGACCGTCTGCCCGCAGCTGAGCGTGGCGGGCATCGGCGGGGACATCACCGGGAACCTGGTGGGCGACGCCGGGTGACCCCGGCGATCAGACCTTCGGCACCAGGTCCGCCGAGCCCTTCGCCAGCTGGCCGTTGATGAAGCCCGGGGCGATCCGTGGAACACGAAGAATTCGAAGACGAGATCGTCATCCCCGTGAGCCCTGGCACCGGCACCACCGCCCTCGTGGCGGCCGCCCTGCCCTTCTTCATCAGCTACACGAAGTCCAGCAGCGCCACCGTCAACGGCGTGGTGACCGAGAGCAGCTTCATCGACTACGCCGCGGTCGGCGGCGGCGCGGCCGCCCTGGTGCTCGGCGTCCTGGGCGTGGCCCTGGCCGCGAAGGGCGGCGACCTCAAGGGCAAGGCCATGAAGTTCTCGGCGGCGGCTGTGGCGCTGGGGGCCTTCCAGTTGATCCGGGGCTTCGGGATCGTCTGATCGGCCCGGGCCCGCGGAGCTGCGGCGACGGGCCTTGACAGAATTCCAATAGCACTTCAATTCTGTCACCATGATCGAGAGAGACCTCGCGCCGACCCTGGAGCGGTTGGCCCGCGAATTCCGCGTCGTCACGGTGACCGGGCCCCGGCAGTCGGGCAAGACCACCCTGTGTCGGGCTCTGTTTCCCGACCGTCCGTACCGGTCCCTGGAGCGTCCGGATGTCTGGGCGCACGCCGCCGAGGACCCCGTGGACTTCCTGCGCTCCGTGCCCGATGGCGCTGTGCTGGACGAGGTCCAGCGGGTGCCAGAGCTGCTGTCCTGGATCCAGGTCGACGTGGACGAGCACCAGGATCAGCCCGGACGTTGGATCCTCACGGGCTCCCAGCACCTGGGGTTGCTGGGTTCGGTGAGCCAGTCCCTCGCGGGGCGTACCGCCGTGGTCCATCTCCTGCCGCCTTCCTGGGGGGAGCTCACGCGCTTCCCGGAGCCGCCCACCACCCTGCTCGAGGCCCTGTGGAAGGGGAGCTACCCGGAGCTCCACGACCGGCGCCTGACGGCCGACGACTGGCTGGCCAGCTACGTGGCGACCTATCTGGAGCGCGACGTACGCCAGGTCCTGGAGGTCCGCCAGCTGCGCGCCTTCCGGGCCTTCCTGGGCCTGGCCGCCGGCCGGACCGCCCAGGTGGTCAACGCTTCGGCGCTGGCCAACGACGCGGGCGTCGCCCACGGCACGATCACCAGCTGGCTCAGCGTCCTGCCCGTGTTCCGCACCAAGTAGGCCAACGAGCGCCACCGTCAGATGTTCGATGCC
>CAYFPX010000212.1:0-14621 GCA_964344945.1 uncultured Enterobacterales bacterium | reverse complement strand
TGTCGGAGGAATTGCCGGTGTCCCCGCCGACAAGCCCCGAGTCCCCCGGCGGTGTCCAGGTCGATGGGGAGTCCACGTGCAGGTCCAGCGTGAGCCGCAAGACACCGCTGTCGCTGGCGGCGTCGGCCTCGATGCGGCCGTCCACGTCGTCGACGAAGCCACTGTCGAGCGCGACCGTGCCCCCGGCGGCGAAGTGGTCGGTCTGCCAGGACAGGGTGTCCTTGGACACGTTGGCGGTCACGCCGTCGTCGACCCCCAGCTCCCAGGTCTCGTTCAGCGCCGGCACCTCGAGCTCGATCACGCCAGCCGTGTCGTCGTCGTAGGCGACGCTGAACTGCACACGGGTGCCGTCGGCGGTGCGGCACGCCAGGGTGGTGGCCGGCACGTGGTCCACGTCGTCCACCGAGAAGCGGTGCACGGTGAACCGGGCGTCGCCGGGCCACAGGCCCTCGGCGCAGGGGTTGTCCTCGATGTCGTAGCCCGTGTCCTCGGTGCCACCATCGTCACAACCGAGCAGCAGCAGGCCCAGCAGCATCTCGCCTCCGTGGAGAGACGTTAGCACCGGGCCATGCTGCCGTTTCAGGAGCGCCTCCACGGCGCCGTCGCCCGCACCGCCCCCGTCTGCGTGGGGCTCGACCCCCACCTGGACCGCCTGCCCCGCCCGCTGAGGGAGCGCTTCGCCGACAAGACCGGCGAGGCCCGCCGGATCGCTGCGGCCGAGGCCGTGGCCGAGTGGTGCGCCACGGTCATCGAGGTGGTGGCCAACCGGGTGCCCGCGATCAAGCCCCAGGTGGCGTTCTTCGAGCAGCTGGGCTCCGCCGGCTGGGCGGTGCTCGAGGTCACGGTGCGGGCCGCGAAGCGCCGGGGCCTGCTGGTGGTGCTCGACGCCAAGCGCGGCGACATCGGCAGCACCGCCCAGGGCTACGCCCGGGCCCTGCTCGACGACGACGGCCCCATCGCCGCCGACGCCCTGACCATCAACCCGTACCTGGGCCAGGACGCGGTGGCGCCCTTCGTCGCTCGCTGCCGGGACCAGGGCAAGGGCCTGTTCGTGTTGCTGCGCACCTCGAACCCCGGTGGCACCGCGCTCCAGCGGGGACCGGTGGCCGAGCGGGTCGCCGGCTGGCTGCGGGACTGGAACGCCGAGCTCGCCAGCGCCTCCGGCTACGGCCCGGTGGGGGCGGTGGTCGGCGCCACGCTGAGCGACGAGCTCGGACCCTGGCGGGAGAGCCTGCCTCGGACCTGGTTCCTGGTGCCCGGCTACGGCGCCCAGGGCGCGACCGCCGACGAGTGCCGGGCTTGTCTCGACCCCCAGGGCTTCGGCGCCCTGGTGAATTCCAGCCGCGGCGTCACCTTCGCGCAACCGGCGGACCAGGAGGCCTACGACGCCGACCCGTCCGTGATCATCCGCCGCCAGCTCGACACCCTGCTGGCGGACTTCTCCCGACACGGGTAGCCGAAGTCCAGCCTTGGAGGCTCCGATGTCCCGTGCCCTCACCGCAGTGACCCTGCTCGCCGCCCTCTCCCTGACCGCCTGCGGCACCAAGGGCACCGCGGCCGGCACCGTCACCGACGGCCTGTCCGGGGAGCCCGTCGCCGGCCTGCGCCTGCTCGCCCGCGCCCAGCAGACCGACGACCTGACCTGCAAGGTGCTCGAAGGCACCACCCTGAATTCCGGCGCCTTCAGCATCGCCAACACCTGCGGCGGCGTGACCTACGACCTGTCGGCCGGCGACAAGACCTGGGTGCTCCAGGGCGCCCAGTCCTTCGACGGCAGCGAGGCCCCCGCGGCCCTGGCCGTCAAGGCCTGGCGGGCGCCCGAGGGCAGCGGCGTCTACGTGCTCGCCGACGGCGCCCTGAGCCCGGTCCGCACCGCCAGCGACATGAGCTCCCTGCCCCTGTGGGAGCTGGAGGAGACCGTGCGCTACCCCGACGGCATCCCCAAGCGGGTCGCCCAGGTCGCGGCCGGCCAGCACCTGCTGATCGTGGGCGCCGACGACATCGGCCGGCTCGCCTGGACCCCGCTGATCAAGCACGAGGGCGAGCTGCGCTTCGGCAACCCCAAGCACTACTTCGACATGGATCCCTGGTGGTACGCCGGCCGCCGCTTCGAGTCCCGTGAGAAGCACGAGGCGGTCGAGGCCCAGCTGGACAGCAGCAAGCAGATCGACGTGAGGGAGGGCGAGCGACAGGTCCGGTACGTGCCCCACGGGGCGCTGCCGGCGGGTCGGTACGTGCTGGTGGGGCCTGAGGACCGGCGCACGTACATCGTGGACTTCGCGGAGTAGTCCCCTCCTCCCTGCGCGCAGCAACAGCCCCGCCTGCCCCAGCTGCACGTCCCGGGACCGGCACTCGCCCCAGCTCGAGCGGACGCGCCACCGCCGCCGGACGAGGTTAGGGGGAGGCCCCGACAGGAGGTCGCGATGTTCGAGGTTCCCCGCCTCAAGAAGATGATCGAAGACGGCATTCCAGACTGCCAGGCGATGGTCGAGTCCGACGACGGCGAGCACTTCCAGGCGGTCGTGGTCGCCTCGGTCTTCGGCACCCTGAACCGCGTGAAGCAGCACCAGCTGGTCTACAAGGCCATCGGTGTCTACATGGGCCGCGAGATCCACGCCCTCCAGCTCACCACCCTCACCCCGGAAGCCTGGGCCGCCCGGTCCGGTTCCTAGGGAGCAGCGCTCATGACCCCCGAGCTCAAGACCCGCATCGAAGGCCTCGTCACCGACAACGAGGTCATGCTCTTCATGAAGGGCAACAAGTTCTTCCCCCAGTGCGGCTTCTCCGCCCGCGCCGTGGGCATCCTGCAGCAGCTGGGCGTGCCCTTCCACACGGTCGATGTCCTCCAGGACATGGACATCCGCCAGGGCATCAAGGAGTACGGCAACTGGCCGACCATCCCGCAGCTCTACGTCAAGGGCGAGCTGGTCGGCGGCTCGGACATCCTGATGGAGATGTTCCAGACCGGCGAGCTCCAGAAGCTGGTCACGCCCGCGGAGTGAGCGTCGACCGCAAGATCCCCGGGCTGGTCGTCTCCGGCTTCCTGGGCAGCGGCAAGACCACCCTCGTCCGACACCTGCTCGCCCGGGCCCAGGCCACGGGCGTGAAGATCGCCGTGGTCTCCAACGAGTTCGGCGAGCTCGGCATCGACCAGGCCCTGCTCGGCGAGGGCGGCGACGCCTACGTGGAGCTCGAGGGCGGCTGTGTCTGCTGCAAGCTCAGCGACGAGCTGCTCGAGACCCTGCAGATGCTCTACGAGCAGGTGGGGCCGGACCGGGTGATCGTGGAGACCAGCGGGGTGGCCCTGCCCTTCGAGACCCAGCTGAATTTCTGGCGGGAGCCGGTCTGCGAGTGGATCGACGACGACATGGCCCTGGTGGTGGTCGACGCCTGGCGCATCCACGAGGGCAAGGAGCTGGCCGGCACCTTCACCGACCAGGTGAGCGCCGCGGACCTGCTGGTGCTGAACAAGATCGACCAGGTGCCGGAGTCTGCCCTGCCGGCGATCGAGGCCTGGCTCGCGGCCGAGGCCCCCGACACCCCGGTCGTGCGCTGCACCTTCGGACAGGTGCCCGAAGAGGTGCTGTTCACGCCGGACCCCCAGGGCCTGCGGGCCCAGCGCCGGGCCGCAGCGCCGACCGCCCCGCCCCACACCCACGAGCACTTCACCACCGAGGAGATCCAGGTCGAGGAGGGCGTGGAGCCCGATGTCCTGGAGGACCGGGTCCGCAGCCTGGGCGCCCTGCGGGCCAAGGGCTTCGTGCGCACCAGCGAGGGCCCCCGGCTGGTGCAGGGCGTGGGGCGCCGCCTGGACCTGGCGCCGACGAGGCTGGAGGTGCCCGAGGACATGTGGGGTCGCGTGGTCGTGATTCGACGCGACACCACCGACCCCCACGACCATGGCTGAAGACGACCGCCGGCGGACGGCGCTGGTCCAGCGCCAGCGGCTGCTGCCGGAGATCGAGCCCGCCTGGCACAAGCTCCTGCGCATCCAGGGGCGCCCGCTGTCCATCGACATGGACATCTGGGAGGGGGTCACCTACGGCGACGACCCGGCCCAGGTGCTCGACGTCTGGGAGCTCAACGACCTGGCCCCGCGAGAGGGCTGGCCAGCGGTGCTGTTCCTGCACGGGGGCGGCTGGGTGAAGGGCCACCGGGACGCCTTCCGGGTGCAGGCGCCGCTGCTGGCGCGCAAGGGCATCCTGTGCGCCTCCGCCAGCTACCGCCTGGCCCCGGAGCACCGGTGGCCGGCGCCTCTGGACGACGCGCTGGCCGCCATCGACGCCCTGAAGGGCCTCCAGGTCGACCCGGAGCGCATCGCCCTGTGGGGGGTCAGCGCCGGCGGGCAGCTGGCGCTGCGGGCCGCCCAGGCCCTCGGGCCTGAAGCCCTGCGGGGCGTGGTGACCGTCGGAGCGCCCACGGACCTCACGGCCCTGCGGGACTGGCCGGAGCTGGACCTGGCCTTCGACCCCGAGGACCTGGGCAGCGCCTCGCCGGCGCGCGTCTCCGATCCGCTGCCCCCGGTGCTCGCCATCCACGGCGCCCGGGACCGGTCGGTGCCGGTGGATCAGCTGCACCGGCTGGTCGCCAGCCACCCGGACGTCGAGGCCCTCGAGGTCCCCCGGGGCGACCACATGCTCCGGCTGCCCCCCGGGGTCGGGCTGCGCCCGCACCGCCAGGCCCGGCGCTGGCTGGCGACCCGCCTCGCCGACAAGCACCGCGGTTCGAAGTGGAAGATCCGGAAGAAGGGGAAGCGCTGACCGCGGGATAGACGCCGTGCATGCTCGCGCTGCTCCTCTCCCTCGCCTGCTCCTCTCCCGAAGCCCCCGGACCTTCGGCAGACGGCCCCGCCACCACCGGCCCGGTCTCCGGGGACACCCTGGTCGTGGCCCTGCCCTTCGACCCTGGCATCCTCAACCCGCTGGTCGCGGCCTACGCCCTGAGCGGCTGGTACACGCTGTCGACCCAGCCCGGGCTCGTGGAGCGCAAGGTCACCCCGGACGGCCTGACCTACGCCCCCAAGCTCGCCGAGTCCTGGACCTGGTCCGACGACGGCCGGTCGATCACCTACACGCTCCGGGAGGGCCTGGTCTGGAACGACGGCACGCCGCTGACCGCCCACGACGTGGCGTTCACCTACGAGCTCATCCAGGACCCGGTGGTCGCCAGCAACTGGCACGGCGACGGCAAGAACATCGCGTCCTTCGAGGTGATCGACGACCGCACCATCACCTTCGACTTCAAGTCCGGCGGCAACCCCGTGCTGCTCCAGGGCACCACCATCCGCGGCATCGTGCCCAAGCACGTCCTGGAGAGCGCGGATCGGGCCACCCTGCGCGGCCACGACTACAGCAAGGCGCCGTCGGCCTCGGGGCCCTGGGTGGTCGCGGACTGGACCCCGAACGAGAAGATCGTGCTGGAGCCGAACCCGCACCAGACGGCCTTCCCCAAGCCGAAGCTCGACCGCATCATCAGCCGGATCATCCCGGAGTATGCGACCCGGCTGCTGGAGCTGCAGAACGGCACCAACGACCTGGTGCCCAGCCTGGAGAAGAGCGACCTGGCGGATCTGGCGGCGAACTACCCGCACATCCAGCAGATCCGCAGCGAGGCCGAGTCGATGCAGTACATCGGCTGGAACACCCAGGACCCGCACTTCACGGACCCCGGCGTGCGCCGGGCGATGACCCTGGCCATCGATCGCCAGGCGCTCATCGACCGCTTCTTCACCGTCGGCGAGGAGATCTACGCCCAGCCGTGCACCGGCACGGTCGGCCCGAACCTGGGCCCCTGGTACAACGGCGAGCTCACCCCGCTGCCCCACGACCAGGCCGAGGCCCGGCGCCTGTTGGCCGAAGCCGGCTGGACCGACACCGACGGCGACGGCTGGGTCGACAGGGGCGGCGAGCCCTTCCAGGTCACGGTCATCGTGCAGAACGGCATGCTGATGCTCAAGAACCTCAGCATCGCCATCCAGGCCCAGCTGAAGGAGGTCGGCGTCGACCTCCAGATCCAGCTCCTGGAGCCCAACCGCTTCAGCCAGCTGGCCCGGGAGCACCAATTCGAGGTGATCCTGTGGTCCTTCGGCAACAACCCGAAGGTCGACCCCTACATCCAGTGGCACTCCGAGGGCCAGTACAACTGGATGCAGTACAGCGACCCCGAGACCGACGCCCTGCTCGAAGGCGCCCGCACCGTGGAGTCGCTGGAGGAGGCCCAGCGCATGGTGCGCGAGGCCCAGGCCCGGGTCTTCGCCGCCAACCCGGCGACCTTCCTGTTCTGGGAGGACGAGATCACCGGCATCCACGAGCGCTTCCAGGACGTGCGCATGAACACGTTCACCGTGCTCGAGGACAGCGAGATCTGGTGGGTCCCGGCCGACCAGCAGAAGTACTGACATGCTCGCCCTGCTGCTGCTCGCCTGCACCGACAGCGACACCCTGGACACCGGGCCGCCAGCCTCTCCCTCCCTGGGCGACACCGTCCAGGTCGTGCCGACCGCGATGCCCCAGGGCTTCGCCATCAACGCCGCGAACAACAACCTGCACGTGGCCGAGCACGATGGCCGCCTGTGGCTGGCCTGGCGGACCGCCGACACCCACTTCGCCGGGCCCGAGGTGGTGATGCACGTCGCCAGCACCGCCGACGAGCAGACCTGGCAGCACGAGGGCAGCATCAGCCTGGGCACCGACGTGCGCGAGCCCCACCTGGTCTCCTGGGGCGGCGAGCTCCGGCTCTTCTTCGCGGTGCTGGGCGACGACGCCCTGGACTTCGAGCCCCAGGGCATGCGGGTCAGCACGTACGTCCAGACCGGCACCTGGACCGAGCCGGTCGAGGCCTACCTGGACCTGTTCCCCGAAGGCGACTTCCTCGCCTGGCGGATCAAGGAGGTCGACGGGGCGCTCTACACCACCGGCTACACCGGCGGCGGCAACATCTACGACCTGGACGCCGACCCGCTCGACGTGCACTGGCTGCGCAGCGACGACGGCGAGACCTGGGGGCCCGCGGCGGGCAGCGACACCGTGGTCCAGGTCGGCGGCGGCAGCGAGACCGACTGGGCCCTCCTCGACGACGGGTCGCTCGTGGCCGTCACCCGCAACGAAGCCGGCGACGAGACCGGCTGGGGCAGCAACATCTGCACGGCCCCCGCCGGGGACCTGGGCACCTGGACCTGCGACAACGACCCCCGCAAGTACGACTCCCCCCTGGTCTTCCGCGAAGGCGGTCGGACCTGGCTCGTGGCACGGCGGAACGTGACCGACACCGGCGCCTACGACCTGGGCCGCGAGGACCTCGACCACGGCGACGCCACCCTGGTCTACCAGGTCGAGTACTGGCAGCACCCCAAGCGCTGCGCGATCTGGGAGGTGCACGCCGAGACCCGCACCGTGACCTGGCACGGGGACCTGCCGAGCGCCGGGGACACCTGCTTCCCTTCGCGCACGACCTTCGGGGGTCGCGACGGGATCTACAACTACAGCAACGACCCCGACGGCACCGACTGGAGCTGGGTCGAGGGCCAGCACGAGCCGACGAACATCTACCGGACCGAGATCGCGTTCCCCTGACCCCGCGATGACCGACCGATGACATCCGAGGCCATCGACCTTCACATCCGGCCATCCCATGCCGTAGGTTCGAAGTGGGGGGAGGCTCCCGAAGGGGACTTGACCATGGCGATGCAACCCGCCTGCAGCCACTCCGCCGTGCGCACCGTGCTGGTCGTCGAGGACAGCCCCATCATCCTGCGCCTGGCGACTCGCATCCTGAGCGCGGCCGGCTGGCACGTGATGGGTGCCCCCGATGGCGCCAAGGCCCTGGACATCCTCCGGGCCCGGCACGGCGATCTCGACGTGGTGGTGTTGGACCTCCAGCTCCCCGAGATCGACGGCGAGGAGCTCCTCGAGGAGACCCGCCGGCTCGTGCCCGAGCTGCCGGTCCTGGTCACGACCGGCTGGGCCGATGCCGGCACCGTCGCCCGGCTCTCCTCGATGGGGCCGTGCAGCTTCCTGCAGAAGCCCTACCGGGCCCCGGAGCTCATCGAAGCGGTGAACCTCGCCCACGCCTGCTGAGGCCCAGCAGCAGCGGCCCCAGCAACCAGGCCGCCCCGGTGTCGCCCCCGGAGCACCCACAGCCCTCGGGGTCGGGGTCTTCGTCGTCGCGGCAGGCCCCGGAGCCCGCCGCCCAGTCCGGACAGGCGGCGAAGGCGACCGGGGTCGGGTCCCCCTCGCCCACGAAGACCAGGCCCCCCGCAGGGGTGAAGTCGACCCCTTCGGCCCGGGGCATCGCCGGGGTCTCCCAGCCCATCGGCACGTCCTGCCAGTGGGCGTCGGGATCGCAGGGGTCGGTCTGCCAGGCCAGGACCCGCTCGCGGGCCCGCAAGACCAGCTGCTCGCCGTCCGGGTCCCAGGACCCGCCGGTGATCAGCCGGTCCCCCTCGTCGGCCGCCGCCAGGGTCAGCGTGTCGACGACCGTGAGCACCTGGATGCTGGAGACGTCGGTCGACGGCAGCCGTCCGATGCGAGCGGTGCCGTCCAGGTCCTTGGCGACCAGCGTGACCTCGCCGGTGAGGGGGTGCACCAGCAGGGTCTCGGCGTCCTGGGGGCCGTCGGGCCAGCTGGCCCGCCAGTGCCAGTCGACCACAGCGTCCTCGCCGGCGGCGGGCTCCCGCACGACGTAGAGGTCGACGTAGAGGCGCTGCGCGTCGTTGTCGCCGATGTCCGCGATGACCAGGCAGTCGCCACCGTCGGGGCACTCCGCCGCGGCCAGGTCCTCCCAGTCCACCACCGCCGCGCCCACCACCTCGTGGGTACCGAGCACGGTGCCGGTCTCGTCGAAGCGGGTGAGCACCGGGTCGAGGTTGTCGTCGTGGGTGTAGTAGACCCCTGGCTCCGCCCGAGAAGCGGCCACGCCGGAGCCCTCGGTGGGCCCTCCCTCCAGGACCACGGCCGTCGCGGTCGCGTAGTCCGGGCACTCCGCAGCCTGGGCCGCGCCGAACAGCAGCGGGCTCAGGCCGAGGATCAGGACTCGGGCCTCTGCCGCCGGCGTCGCTTGAGCTCCCGGGCCTCGTCGATGTCCATGCGGCCCGGCGGGGTCTCCAGCCGCGGTCCGAAGAGCAGGCGGGCCACCGGCTCCCCCAGCAGCTCGGGGTTGCGCGCCCGCACCACCGTGCGCAGCCAGGCACGGCGCTTCGGGTGCCGCTCTCCCAGGTCCACCGCCACCGGCGTGCGCAGGCGCTGTCCCCGCTCGTCGGTGATGAGCAGCACCCGCGGGCGCTCCAGGGGCCGCAGCCCCTTGCCCGGCCCCAGCACGACGGCGTGCACCCCCGTGTCGAGCTCCACCAGGGAACCGGGCGGGTAGCGCCCGATGAGCTTGACCATCGCCCGCACCAGCACCGGGTCGAGCTGCCGCCCGGCCCGTCGCAGCACCAGCTTCACCGCCTGGTCCGGGGCCCAGGCCTTGCGCCAGGGCCGCTCCTGGGAGAGCGCGTCGAAGACATCGGCCACCGCGATGATGCGGGAGAAGAGGTGGGCGGGCCTGGTGGTCTTGTAGGGGTAGCCGCCCCGACCGTCGTGGTGGACGTGGTGCTCCAGCGACGCCAGGGCCCGCTCCAGGGCCGGGGCGGCCAGGCCGTGGTGGGTGACCACGTGCAGGGCGCCGCGCACGGTGTGGGACTCCAGCTCCCCGCGCTCGCCCGGCGAGAGCTCCCGGGCCGCGGAGAAGAGCTCGGAGTCGACCAGGGCTTCGCCCAGGTTGTGGCTCAGCGCCGCCACACCCAGGCGGACCAGGGTGCGTCGGGACAGGTCGAGCTGCCGCCCCAGGGTCACGGCGTAGATGCACACCATCAGCGAGTGGGCCTGGGCGGGCAGGCTCGGGTCGCGCATGGCGGTCAGGGCCAGCGCTTCCTCCGGGCTCTCCTCGCACAGGGCGACCAGCCGCTTGACCAGGGCTCGCTGGCGCCGGCGCAGGAAGAGGTCCAGGGTCGCGAGGTCGGCGTCGCTCAGGGTGAGCAGCCCCTCGCGGAAGACGTCCACGGCTTCCTGCCGGGCCGCACTGTTGCCCATGCGGGCCAGGTCCGCCTGGGACGGCAGGGGCAGCAGGCGCACCCCCTGGAGCCGGTCTGCCCGGGCCTCCAGGGCTTCGAGGTCTTCGCCGGGACGCTGCTTGCGCAGGAGCTGGGCCAGCTCCAGGATCACGTCGTCGGCGACCCCCTCCTCGAGCACCAGCCCGCGACTGCCCAGGCCCTTCAGCCGCTCGGTCAGGTTCACCGCGGCCTCCCAGGTGCGGCGGCTGGCCCGCACCCAGACCCCGTTGACGAAGGCGTGACCGTCGGCGAAGGCCAGAGCGATCTCGCCGGTCTCTGCCTGGAGGGCCCGGATGTCCTCGATGAGCCGCTCCAGCGACTGTCGCACCGCGGCGTTGCCCGGGTCGTAGATGGTCAGCTGGCGCCCCATGGCGTCCAGGTGCATCAGGAACTCCCGGGCGTGCTGGACGATGCGCCCGCGCTGGAGGCGCTCGTCCTCCGCGCCTTCGCCGATCGTGACGGCCGCGCCGGGCGGGTCGGTCATCGGGACAGCTCCTGCAGGGCCGCGAGGCAGGCCTTCTTGCGGGCAGGGTTCCACGACTTGCTGCCCTTGACCAGCGCCATGCGGGCGGGCTCGGTGCGAGCGGCGGCCAGGCCGCGGGCAGCCGCCACCGCGTCGCCGCCTCCGAGGACACCGCCGCCCTCCAGCAGCTCGGCGAGCGCCTTGACCGCGCGACCGCGGTAGGCCCGGGCGAAGACGACGCACACCTCGATCCGCACGGGTTCGTCCAGCCCGGACCAGGCGTCCGAGGTCAGGATGCGGCGGAACCAGCCTTCGGCGGCGGGGGGCGCGTGCTGGACGATGGCATCGGCCGCGGCGGCTCGGACCGGGGCACGTCGGTCGATGAGCTGGCCCGCCACCGCCAGGGCGTCACGCTCGGGGAAGTCCGTGCCATACCAGCGCAGCACGGCCTCGCGCACCGCGCCGGCCGGGTGCTTGAGCAGCTGAGGCCGTAGCTTGCGGGCGGGCTCGCTCTCCGCCGCGTGCAGCAGCCGGATCGCGGGCATCAGTCGCTCCGGCGGCATGCGGGCGGCGTCCGGCAGCCAGCCGTGCAGCCGCTCCAGGGTCACCGAGCCCAGCAGGCGGTACAGCGCCTGGGCCCGTGGATCGCTGAGATCGGGCAGCTCCCGCGCCAGGGCCACCAGCAGCTCCTGCAGCGCGCTGTCGCTCAGCCGATCGCAGAGCCTCCCGGTGGCCTCGAAGCTGCGCAGGCTGAAGTCCCGGAGGCCCACCAGCATGCGCGTGACGCCCTGGGGGTTGAGCACCCCGGCCTGGAAGCGGGCCAGGTCGTGGCGGTCCCGGTGCCGGATGCTGAGGGCCCCGGCCTCGTCCATCACGAACATCAGGTCCGCCGGGGTGCCTCGGAGGGTGAGGTCCTTGAGGGCGGCCTGGGCGATGCCCACCGCCTTGTCCGGTGGGAGGTCCGGCCAGTCGGAGAGGGAGAGGCGCAGCATGGCCACCGCGAGCCGAGCCAGCAGCGAGCCGTCGCCCTCTCCCTCGACCTCGGCCCGCATGGCCTGGAGCGCCTTGTGGTCCTGGCTGTTGACCTCGGCCAGCCGCACCTCCCACGGGCGGTCGTCCTCGTCGGCCCGCTCCGCCGCGATGTCCGCGGCCTCGGCCGCGCCCAGGTCCCGCAGCTCGGACTCGGCGATGGCCCGGACCAGGCCGTCCTCCGAGATCGGGCCGGCGCCCGAGAGCAGCGCGTCCATGGCGTCGGTCGCGGCGCTGCCGTCCAGGGCCGCGCTGGCGTTGCCGCTCACCAGCTCCGCCTCTGTCAGCGCCCCGACCGCCCGGTACTGCACCCGCTCCAGCTTCTTCTGCCAGAGCTGGTTCTCCAGGGTGTCCTCCTCGAACTCCGGCAGCTCGTAGTTGATGCGCAGGGCATCGAGCAGCTCCAGCAGCTCGCGTTCCTCGAGCTCCGGGTAGAAGGTCAGGCTGGCGATGCCCTCCTTGTGCAGCAGCCGCCCCAGGCCCTCGTGGTCGTCGTCTTCCCGGGTCAGGCCCTTGCCCTGCCAGGACAGGCCGTCGACCGTGGCGCTGATCCGGACGCTGCCGATGGCCTGGAGGAGCTCGTCGAGCCCGGCGTGGGCCCGGCGCGATGCCCGGGCGGTCTCCGGGTGCAGGTACCCGTAGAGGCGGGCGCAGACCAGGGCGGCCTGGAGCGCCTCGACCGCCTCGGTGACCCGGGCGAGCTGCTGCTGTGGGTCGAGGGCGCTCACGAGTCGCTGGCCGACTCCCCGAGCACCCGCTCCACGTACTGGGCGAAGTGCACGTCCAGCAGGCGGATCCCCGACTCGTAGACGTAGTCGTTCACGTCCTCCAGGAATTCCAGGGCGCTGGCGTAGCGATCCTCGGGGCGGGCGGCGAGGGCCCGCTCCAGGACCAGCTCCAGCCCTTCGGGGCAGGTCAGGTCCTGCTCCAGCAGGTCCCAGACGTCGAACTTGAGGATGGCGTCGCGCACCCTGGCGAAGGACAGCCGCCGGTTGAACAGGGGCCGCACGGTCAGCAGCTCGTAGAAGGTGACACCGAGCGCGAAGAGGTCGCTCTGTACCGTGGCCTGGCCGCGTCGAAAGAGCTCGGGGGCGAAGTAGTGGACCTTGCCGGCCAGCCCACCCCGAGAGCCCGGCGCGACCTGCTTGGCGACCCCGAAGTCGGTGATCTTGACCGCGCCCTGCCGACTCAGCAGCAGGTTCTCCGGAGACAGGTCCCGGTGGACCAGGTGGAGCGGCTGGCCGGCTTCGTCGGCGGCGGTGTGGGCGTGGTGCAGGCCCTGGAGCGACTCTCTCAGCAGGTAGACCGCGTGCCGCAGCGGGATGTCCACGCCCTTGCGGCGGGCGCTGCGCATCAGGTCCCGGGCGTCCAGGCCGTCCACCAGCTCCATCGCCATGTAGAGGCGCCCGCCGGACTCGCCCACGTCGTAGACCCCGACGATGTTCGGATGGCTCAGCCCGGCGACGATGCGGGCCTCGTTGAGGAAGCGGGCCTTGAAGCGCTCCTGCTGGTCCTGGCCGGGCAGGATGGTCTTGATCACGCAGGACACGGCCACGCCCGCCGAGCCCAGCCGCTCGGCCAGGTAGACCTCGCCCATGCCTCCGTGGCCGAGGGGCCGCCGGATCCGGTAGCCCGGGATCTGGAGGGGGACGCTGAAGGCCTCGTCGGCGGACTGCTTGGGCGACCAGGTGAGCCCGTCCGGGGTGCGGCTGGCGCCGATGTCGGAGATGGCGGGCTGGCTCGGCACCACGGTGCGGGTGCCCGCGGGCCGGGTGTGGGGGAAGGCCATCGGCGCTGTCTGCTCGCGGGGGGGCGTGGGCAGCTCCTCCCAGGGGGCGTCCTCGTGGTCGAAGTCGAAGGTCGCGGCGCTGGCCGCCGGCTCCTCCGTCGCCCCGTCCGGCTTGTCCGGTCCTTCGCCCATCACGCCTGCGTCGCCCACCCCGACCCAGGATACCCCGGGGCTGGGTCGATCGGTCAGGCGCCCAGGACCGCCAGGAACAGGGGCGGGCCCTGCACGGCTGGATCGGGGGGCAGCAGGCGACGGTCGCGCACCGCCAGGCCCGCGTGCTCCGCCAGCTCACGCAGCCCAGCGTCGGAGACGCCCAGGTGCTGGTGGCCCATGGAGCGCCGATAGCCGTCCCGGTGGTGGGCGTCCATGTCCAGCAGGACCAGCCGACCACCCGGGCGCAGGACGCGAGCGACCTCGGCCAGGGCCGCGGCGGGCTGGGGCACGTGGTGGAGCACCAGGGTGCACAGGGCCAGGTCCACGTGGTCGGCGGGCAGGGGCAGGGCCTCCAGCGGACCCTCGACCAGCTGGACGTTGTCGCAGCCCGCGGTCCGGGCTCGCGCGGCATCGAGCATGGCGGCTTCGCGGTCCACGCCGATGACCAGGCGCGAGACCGGAGAGAGCCAGGCCAGGGTGCCGCCGGCGCCGCAGCCCAGGTCGACCACCACCCGGTCGGCCGGCGAGAGCGCCAGCAGGGTCGGCAGCCAGAAGGAGTCGCCGAAGAGCTCCTGGCGCAGGGCGTCCCAGTCGCCCCCCAGCCGGGCGAAGAAGTCCTGGCTGTTGGTGGTGCGCTGGGCGAGCACGGCGCGCAGCCGGCGCAGGTCCTCGGCGTACTCGCCGTTGACCTGGTCCCGCACGACCGCCCACAGCGCCTCGGAGGGCCCCCGCTCGGCCACCGAGAACAGGCTCGCCGTGCCCGCGGACCGCCGGGCCAGCCAGCCCCGCTCGTGCAACACCTTGAGGTGGCGGGAGACCGTGGACTGGGGGGCCTGGACGATGCGGGCCAGCTCGCCCACCCCCAGCTCCTCGGCTTCGAGCACGCGCAGCAGGCGGACCCGCAGGGGCTCGCTCAGGGTGCTCAGGTGGTCGTAGATCGGCGTGGTCATGGAGTTCCTTCTGGACGTAGCCCACCCTCTCTCAGCCTACGTGCCGCTGCTCAGGGGGCTGGGTCATCGAGGGCCTATCGAGCTGCTTGCGTCGGCACCAAAGTGTCCAAACCTGTAGGGCGCCACGTGCATGCTCCCCCCCGAGCGCCC
>CAYFPX010000211.1:1354-14768 GCA_964344945.1 uncultured Enterobacterales bacterium | reverse complement strand
CGACGCCCGCGTTAGAGGCGACCGTTCATGTCTGGCACCGACGAGATCATCCTGGGCATCGATCTGGGGACGACGTTCTGCGCGATGGCCTTCGTGGATCGGTTCGGCAAGCCGAACATCATCCCCAACGCCGACGGCTACACCACCACGCCGTCGGTCGTGCACTTCTACGACCAGGACGCCTGCGTGGTCGGCGAGGAGGCGGTGAAGATGGTGGTGGTGGACCCGACCAACGTGGTCCGGTTCATCAAGCGCAACATGGGCGACAACGACTTCGCCCTGGACTTCTTCGGGCGCAGCTACACGCCCCAGGAGCTCAGCGCCTTCATCCTCACCAAGCTCCGCCAGGACGCCGAGGAAGCGCTGGGCAAGGAGATCAAGGACGTCGTCATCACCGTGCCGGCGTACTTCAACTCCGCCCAGCGGGGCGCCACGGCCGAGGCCGGCGCCATCGCTGGCCTCAACGTGCTGTCCATCATCAACGAGCCCACGGCGGCGGCCATCTACTACGGCCTGGAGCAGCTGGGCGGTCACCGCCGGCTGATGGTCTTCGACCTGGGCGGCGGCACCTTCGACGTCACGGTCATGGAGATCCAGGGCAACGACCTGCGCACCCTGGCCAGCGACGGCAACGCCGAGCTCGGCGGCAAGGACTGGGACGACCGCCTGCTGTCCCACGTGGCCGACCAGTTCCGGGACAAGTTCGGCCTGGACCCCCGCGACGACCCGCAGCCCTACCAGGAGCTCTACGAGCGCTGCCTGCACGCCAAGATCGCCCTGAGCAGCAAGCCCCGGGCGGTGATCCCGGTGAACTACCGGGGCCACCGCATGGTCGTCAGCGTCACCCGGGAGCAGTTCCAGACCCTGTGCGACGACCTGATGCAGCAGTGCCGGGACACCTGCCAGATCGTGCTCGAGAAGGCCGGCCTGAACTGGTCGAACATCGACGACGTGCTCGCCGTCGGCGGCTCCACCCGCATGCCGATGATCCGCGAGATGCTTCGCGGCCTGTCGGGCAAGGAAGAGGCCCAGGTCGGCAATCCCGAGGAGTGCGTGTGCCTCGGCGCGGCCCTGGCCGCGGTCTTCCGCCACCAGCCCACCCACCCGGCGCTGCAGGCCCACCGCTCCCTGCTCGCCCAGCGCGCCCAGGCGGTCCAGGAAGCCCTCGAAGGCTCGGACGAAGCGAACCTGCCCGCCGCGGCCGACGGCACCCCCGCGGTCGGCACCCTGGAGCTGGACCAGGGCGACGTGGTGCCGATCCACTCCGAGGAAGAGGTCCTGGGCGGCCTGCCCGGCGTGCGCATCACCGATGCCGCGACCCATCCCCTGGGCATCGTGGTGCTCGACGCGAACCACCGCGAGCGCATCGTGAACCTCATCCCGGAGTCGACTCCCCTGCCCTACGAGAAGCGCGGTCGCTTCGCCTACGCCTACGACAACATGACCGCCGTGCGGGTCGAGGTCACCGAAGGCCACGGCTCCGATCGCCACGAGGTCACGGTCATCGGCCAGGTCATCCTGGACAAGCTCCCGCCGCGTCCACGGGGCACGCCGATCGACGTCATCTACCGCTACAACGTGAACAACATCCTCGAGGTCGACATCATCGACGTGGAGACCGGCAAGTCTCGCGGCGCCCGGCTCGACCTCAAGGGTGCCCTCTCCAAGAACAAGCTGGAAGAGGCCCGGGCCGCGGTCCGTCGGGCCACGGTCAGCTAGCCCCCGACTCAGGCCTGAATGCTCGACGAGCGCGATCTGGAGCAGATCGACAGCTTCCTGGTCAAGGTCGGCAAGGGGAGCTTGTTCGAGTACTACAAGCTCGGGACCACCGCGCCCGCGGACCGGCTCGACCGGGCCGTGCGCAAGCGTCGGGAGTGGGCCCAGGGCCAGCAGTCGAACCCGAAGTACCGGGACGAGGCCCTCTGGCTGATCAAGAACAACAACCTGGTGCGGCGCACCCTGATCGACGGCCGCCAGGACTACGTCGCCTTCCTGACCACCCGGGTCGACAACAAGTCCCTGGAGACCTTGACCCTCTTCGTCAAGGGCACGCTGGCGGCTGGGGTGCTCACCCCCGAGGGCGAGGCCGCCATCCACCAGCAGGGCAAGGCCCTCGGGCTCCCCCAGGACAAGGTCGAGGCCTGCATCGAAGAGCTCCTGGCCGAGACCGGCGTGGCCCGAGCGACCACGCCCCTCACCGGGAACACCTTGCCCGAAGGCGACCCCTGGGCCGACGACTTCACGGACCTCGCCGAATTCGTCGACCACTACGCCATCCTCGAGGTGGAGCCCGAGGCCTCGCTCGAAGACATCGAGAAGGCCCACCGCACCCGCTACCGGTGGGCCCGCAGCCTGAGCGACAAGCGCAAGGCGTCGGACATCTACGCCCAGCTGGACGAGGCCTGGCGGGTGCTCAAGGACCCGGACCGCCGCTCGGCCTTCGACGCCATCTACCGGATGCGCAACCCGGCGGCGGGCTCGGGCGACGACCTCTTCGAGGACCTGATCAGTGGCACCTACGAGGCGGTCTCCCCCGCGGCCGGCAGCCACAAGAGCACCAGCGGCGGACCGCCGCCACCGCCGGACCTCGGCGCAGACGTGGCGGGGAGCCTGGGCACGACCTTCCAGCCAGCGGCCTCGAAGCCTCCGCCCGAGCCCCCGGCGACCCGCCCCGAGCCGCCCGCGGCCAGGCCCGAGCCCCGGCCGGCGCTGAATTTCCAGGCCTCTGGGGTCGCGGATCACCGGCCCCGTCCGCGGCCCCAGCAAAAGAGCGCCCCGGTGCCGCCGCCCGAGGTGAAGCGCACGGTCGGGCTGGGCGCCACGCGCACCCGCCGCCGGGGACCGCGCCTGGCGCTACCGGGCCCCAACACGCTGGACCTCGCGGTCGGCCGCAAGCCCACCCGGACCTCCTTCGCGGTCAAGAACGCCGGCGGCGGCCGCATGCGCGGCCGGGTCAGCAGCAACAAGGACTGGCTCGAGGTGAGCCCCGAGCGCCTGGATCCCGATGCCGAGGAGCAGCTGATCGAGGTGGTGGTCCACCCGAAGCTGATGCCGCGCAACGAGTCGGTGGGCCTGGTGACCCTGACCACCGATCACGGCGATCGCGAGACCGTGACCTTCCGGGTCCAGCGCAGTCGGGTGAGCTCGTCCGAAGCCGTGCTCTTCGTGGTCCTGGCCCTGCTGGTGGTGTCGGTCGCCCACAGCCTGGGCTGGCTCCCGGACCTCAGCCGCCTCGGCGGCGGCGATCCCGACGACGGCCTGGCGCCGGCCTCGCTGCGGATCGAGGTGGACCCCCGGGCCGACGCCATCTTCGTCGATGGCCGCGCCGTGGGCAGCGGCGAACAGGTGCAGATCGAGGGCGACCTGCCTCTGAACAAGGCCTTCAACGTGTCCGTCACCCTGGCGGGCTTCGAGGACGTCACGGAGCGCCTCACCCTGGCCCCTGGCGAGGTGCGTGCCCTGCGCGTGCGGCTCGAGCTCTCCGACCCCATGGACTGGGAACCCGACGAGGACAGCGAGCGGGTGGCTCTCGACGAGTCCGCCATCAAGGGCCTGCTGGCCACGCGCAAGGAGCAGCTGTCGGGCTGTCTCAACAACGCCCGAGCCTTCGGCAACAGCGCCCCAGCGTCGTTGTCGGCCAAGCTGTATGCCACCAACATCGGTCGCTTCCAGGGGCTGGAGGTGACGGCCATCGACAACCTGCAGAAGGACCCTCTGCCCTGCCTCAAGCGCCAGCTCCGCACCGTGGTGCTCCCGCTCCTCGAGGGAGACTACGGCATCTACGAGGCGACCTTCTCCATCGGCCCGACCGAGGCGCCGTGACGGCCCGCACCCTGGAGGGCCTGCTCGACGCAGCCGAAGCCGCGCTCATGGACGGCCGACCCGAGGACGCCGAGGGCCTGCTCCGCCGCGCCCTGGCCATCGACGCTCGGCACAGCGAGGCCCAGTTCCTGCTCGGCGAGACCCTGCGTGAACAAGGCCGGGTCGAGGAGAGTGAGCTGGCCTACCGCGGCGCCGTCCTGGCCAATCCCGGCCTGGCCGAGGGCTGGTCCGCCCTCAGCTCCGTGCTCTTCGACCAGCTGCGGTGGGAGGAGGCCCGGCGGGCGGCCAACCGCAGCTTGCGAGAGGACCCCTGGAACGCCGAGGCCTCGTACGTCCGAGCGGCGCTGCGGGAGCGTCGCGGCGACGTGGCCGGTGCGCGCAGGGACTACCTGCGGGCCTGGCGGGCGGAGCCCACCTACTTCCCCCTGCCCCAGGTGCTCGACGACGACACCCTCGAAGAAGTCGTGTCCGACGCACTCAGCCGCCTGCACCCCACCCTCCAGGAGTACCTGGCCAACGTCGCCATCCTGCTCGAGGAGGTCCCCAGCGAAGACGTCCTGCGCAGCTACGACCCTCCGGCCGCGCCCACGGGCATCCTCGGCTACTTCTCCGGCGCCTCACTCATGGAGCGCAGCCTGGAGGACCCCTGGTCGAACCTGCCCGGGGCCATCGTGCTGTTCCGCCGGAACCTGGAGCGGCTGGCGAGGAGCCGGGACGAGCTCATCGAGGAGCTGCAGGTCACGCTGTACCACGAGGTCGGGCACTTCCTGGGACTGGACGAGGATGATCTGGAGAGTCGGGGGCTGGACTAGCCGAGTCGCGATGAGACGTGGCGCGTAGGACGTGCTCGTGCGCAGGGGCCGTGGGCTCACCGCACCGCCAAAACCGCAGACGCCGCCGACCAGGGCCGACGGCATCCATGGTGGAGAAGATGGGACTTGAACCCACGACCTCTGCGTTGCGAACGCAGCGCTCTCCCAGCTGAGCTACTTCCCCACGGGGCGAGCGCCTTAACGCCTCAGGAGAGGTTGTCACTCACCGCCCGGACACGGAGTCCGGCGGCGACGAGCTGGCCCCTCAGGTCGGCGGGGACTTCACGCAACACGGTGCGCACGACCACCCCGTCCCGGTAGCCCACCAGGGTCGTGAAGCGGGTGGGGCCCACGGTCACGGCGGTGCCGCTCTGGACCGGGCGGACCTCATCCACCGTCCGGATCACCGCCGCTTCGATCCGGTGCTCCCGGCACGCCGTCATCCACCCCTCCAGGCTCTCCGGCTCCAGGGTCCTGGGTGGGCTCGACGGCATAGAAGACCCACCCATAACGAGGCTCCTGGCGCAGGGGCTCCAGGGTGCGCTCGCCGAGCACGTGCACCTGGGCGCTGGCGAGCCACGGCGCCACCACCGGCGCCTGGGTCCAGTCCTCCTGGAACCACAGCACATAGTGGATGCGCTCACGCACGAGCCAGGCGCCGAAGTCCTCCCGACTCCAGGGGCTCACGACGCCCGTGTCCGGGTTCCGGATCTCCTCGACCACGTCCATCCAGGACCACAGGGTCCGGTCGTGCTCCCGCCGATCGAGCCAGCAGCCCGGGATGTTGTCCACGATGACCGGGTGGTCCTCGGGCACCTCGGCCTCGATCCAGCGGGCCAGGTCCAGCTGGGGCGCGTAGAGCTCCTGGGAGACCTCGAGCTGCCGGAAGGTCTCCACCAGCATCGCGTGGGCCGCCTGGCCGAGCACGAGCCCGACCAACACCAGGGCGCCGGCACCGCCGACGGTCCGCCGCAGCCGATCCGCCGCCTGCCAGAGGGTGGCCGAGGCCACCAGGATGAGGAACGGCAGGACCCCGTGCAGCCACTTCCAGTACAGGTTGTGGCCCGGGTCGTGCTGCGCCAGGAAGCCCACCCCGAGCCAGAAGCCGAGCAGGCCGAGGGCCGCGACCCGCAGGGTCCTGCGGGGATCGTGCCGCCGCAAGGGCCCGAAGAGCAGACCCCCCAGGGCAGCGATCCACAGTCCCCAGCCCAGGCGCGTGGGCAGGACCTGGCCGAGCAGCTCGAGGCTGACCAGCAGGCCCCCGGCGACCCGGGTGGGCAGCGGCACGACCTCCTGGACGCCGCCGGTCTCCAGGTTCACGGCGACGCTGTGCCCCCAGAAGGCCCAGGTGCCGTGGTCGAGGCGGCAGTAGGCCGACCAGAGCAGCACCAGGCCAGCGAGAGGGGCCAGGGCCAGCGCCACCCGGCGGGCCCGTGGCCGCCGGCCCAGGGCGTGCAGGGCGAGGGCGGGAGGCCAGGCGACCAGCGCGTCCATGCGGGTCAGGAAGGCGAGGCCACCCATGAGCGAGGCACCGCCCAGCCGCTCCCGGGTAGCCAGGGTCAAGGACCCGAGCAGCAGCGCGGCGTAGAGGGGCTCCCGCAGGCTGGAGGCGCTGTAGAGGGCCAGCTCGGGCTGGAGGATGAGCAGGAGCGCCACGGTCCAGGCCACCCGGCGCCCGAAGAGCCGATCCGCCAGAGCGACCCCGAGCCCGACGGTGAACAGGCCGCTGATCAGCGCGACCGCCCGGGCGGCCAGCACGGCGTCTCCCACCACCGCCATCACCGCGGCCGAGGCGGCGTAGTAGAGCGGCAGGTGGTTCATGTCGTAGTGGAGGAAGCCGCCCTCCAGCACCCCCCGGACCATCGCCAGGTTGCCGTAGTCGCTCTCTGCCCAGCCCGAGTACCGGGCGCCCAGCCACAAGCGCCACGCCGCAGCCAGGGCGACGGAGACGAGCAGCAGCGTGCGCCGGGAGCCGCGCAGTGCTCAGGCCTGGGAGCCGCTGGTCACTGGCTTAGTCTATGCGACGCCCGAAGCGACCGCGTCGCGGCGGCGGTGGACAGTGCCCACCGCAGCCGCGACGCCCCCCTCCCTGGTTCGAGGTCCGTCCACGCCACCGCGATGGGTGGGGGCCCGGACCGCCAGGAGCTGTGTGTCGGCCTAGTTGTCCAGGTCGTAGAAGAGCGGCTCGCGGTCCATGCGCTCGAGCAGGCCCTTCAAGGCAGCTGTCTGCTGCTCGGTCAGGTCGATGAACCTCACGCCGCAGCCGTCCAGGTCGGAGCCCTGGCCGCGGTGCCAGGCGACCTCGCCGGCGAGGACCATGGACTCGCCCTCGCCGACCTTCACCGCGATCTCGATGCGGCTGCCGACGTCGGGCGGACAGTGGGTGGCGATGAACAGGCCGCCTTCGGAGATGTCCTCGGTGAAGCCCGTGAAGAAGTTGGTCTCGGAGAAGCCGGTGATCTCGGCCTCCAAGGTGACCCGCTCGTGCTGCCGGCGCTCGGCCGCGGCCTTCTCCTGGTGCTGGCGCTCGACCTCGACAGCAGCGCGCATCTCCTCGGCCTCCTCCTGGGACGGCCGAACCCAGCGGGTCATGCTCTTGAAGAATTCCATCGGGGGCCTCCTGGGGGGTGGGAACCTTTCCCGTACGACCAGCAGATCGGCGCACCCCGCACTGGGCGTTAGAGTTGGGGGGCTTTTTTTCCCGGAGAGGCTCGCCGTGGGCGCTGGAAGGATCCAGAGCGGGTTCATCACCGGCGAGTCCGGACTCCGGCTGTTCTGGCAGTCCGCAGGCGAAGGACCGGCCATCGTCTGCTGCAACGGGCTCGGGGTCTCGACCTTCTTCTGGAAGTTCGTGGTCCAGCACTTCCAGGATCGCTTCCGGGTGGTGGTCTGGGACTACGCGGGCCACGGCCAGTCCGAGCGGCCTGCCCGCTTCGACGCCATGGACACCTCGATGGCGTCCTTCGCCCGGGACCTGGGTCGCCTCCACGACGAGCTGGGCCTGGGGCCGTCGGTGCTGCTGGGCCACTCCATGGGCTGCCAGGTGATCCTGGAGCACGCCCTCCAGCGCCCGGGCGAGGTCGCCGGGGTGGTCCCGATCCTCGGCACCGCGGGCCGGGTGCTGGACACCTTCAACGACACCCCCCTCTCCTACTACGGCTTCAAGGTCCTGCGCCGACTGGCCCGGGCAGGCGGCACCACCTTCACGGACATCTTCCGCCTGCTGGTGGGCAGCCCGGTGGCCTGGCAGGTCACCCTGGCCACCGGCCAGCTGGACCGCCACTACGCTCGCCGCGAGGACTTCGGGCCCTACCTGGAGCACCTGGCGGACTTCGACCCCACCTGTTCCTGGCCCTGGTCTGGGACGCCCACTATGTGAACTCGAAGCCGAAGATCATCCGCCGCGCCAGGTACGAGCAGCTCCGGTTGGAGTCCAACGACTGGTTCGCCGGCGCCGAGCTGATGATCCTGGCCCAGGGCAGCCACGCGGCGCTCATCGAGCAGCCCGAGGACATCAACCATCGCCTGGGCCGGTTCCTGGCCCAGCGGGCGGCCTACGCCGGCTGACCCTCGGCGCGGGCCTTGAACGCGGCGAGCATCTCGCTCAGTTCCTTGCCGACCAGGGTGTTGATGAGGCTGCCCGGCAGGAACACGCCGACCTGGAGATCGATCGCGTAGGTGGCCCGAGTGCGGCTGCCTTCGTCGAGGGGCTCCAGGGACCAGGCGCCGTCGTTGCTCCGGAAGAGACCGGAGACCAGCGACCACCGCAGCCCCTGGGGCTGGCGCTCCAGCCGCAGGGTGTAGCGGACCGGCCGGATCAGGTTGAGCTCGAACTCGACCTCCCAGCCCTGGTCGTCCTGGCGGACCACCCGGGTGGCGCGCACGTGGTTGAGGAAGTCCGGGTAGGTCCGGAAGTCGGTCACGACCGCGAGGAAGCGCTCCGGTGCGACGTCGATCTCGATGCTCTGGCGGGCACTGGGCACGGATCCACCCCTATCCCACCGGGACCGGGGGTCGGAAGCGCTCGAGCTCCTCCGGGACCCGGACCGGACGCTTGTCGGGCCCCAGGCAGGCCAGGCTGACGCGGGCCAGGGCCACCCGCTCTCCCTCGACCGCGAGGATCTGGGCGAAGGTGATCGACGCAGACCGCAGCCGCTCCACCCAGGTGAGCACCTCGACCACGTCGTCGTAGCGGACCGGCGTGAGGAACCGGAGCTGGCAGTCCACCACCGGCGTCACGATCCCCCGCCGCATGAGGCCATGGAGGGGCACGCCGTGGGCCCGCATGAGCTCGGACCGACCCGCCTCGCACCAGCGCAGGAAATTGGCGTGGTAGACCACCCCCGCCGCGTCCGTGTCGCCGAACAGCACCCGGATCGCGGTCCGGTGCTGCAGGGCCTCCGCCGACGGGGGCCCCAGGGTGCGCAGACTCACCGGCGACCGGACCGCCGACGCCGACGCCGACGCTTGCGGCCACCCCCTTCACCGCCGCCCTCTCGCGGAGGGGGCCGGTCGCCCGGATCGGGCAGGCCGGGGATCTGCCGGGCCAGCTGGCGGTGGGCCCGCTGGCGGAGCTGGGGGTCCTTGACCAGCAGCTGGATCGCAGCTCGCCGGGCGCGAATGAAGAGGTCCCGGTCACGGACCGGGTCTCCGAGCTCGAAGGTCGGCAGGTCCTGGACCCGGCCACCGAGCAGCGCTTCGTCGCCCCGCGCGAGGCGATCCTGCTCCGCGATGGCGAAGCCGTCGGGCTCCGCGGCGACCCGGTCGACGATGGCCTGCCCCGCCGGGTCCGGCTCGGCGGAGAGGACCAGCACACACCGTCCGGCGGCGCGGCCCTGGGAGACGTGTCCACGGAGGCGGTGGAGGCGCACCAGCGAGAAGCGGTCGGCATTCTCGACGACCATCGCGGTGGCGTTGGACACCTCGGGGGCGTCCTCGATGCTGGTGGTGGCCAGCAGCACGTCCACCCGTCGCTGCCGGAAGTCCTCGTAGACCCGGAAGCGCTCGTCCCGGCTCATGGTGCCGTGGTACAGGGCCACGCGGGCGCCGTCGAGGGCTTCCTTGGCCAGAGCCGCGGCCAGGCTCTCCCCTCGGGCGCGATCGACCACGTCCGCGCCACGGCTCAAGGGGAAGACCAGGTAGGCCTGCTGGCCGGCGGCCACGGTGTCCTGGATGACCTCGAAGGCCTTCTGGCGCTCGTCGGGTGCCACCACCTCGGTGGTGACCTGGCTGTCGGGGCTCGGTGGCAGGACCGTGAGGTCGTAGGTGGCGAACAGCGTGAAGACGAGGCTGCTGGGGATGGGCACCGAGGTGACCACCAACAGGTCCGGGTGGTGCTTGCCCTGGGCGAGATCGCCCTGGGTGATGGTGCCGAACGCCTGGCGCTCCTCGGCGACCACCAGGCCGAGCTTCTTGAATTCGGGCAGGCCGTCGGGCCGCTCCAGCAGGGAGCGGCTGGCGAAGACGATGTGGGCCTCGCCGCGACGCAGGGCGTCGAGCTGCGCCTTGCTGGGCTCCCGCCCCAACAGGTGCGGCACCAGCCCGACGCTGCGCAGCAGCGGCTCCGCGAACATGTAGCGGTGCTCGGCCGCCAGCGGGTCCGGCGCCAGGAAGAGCACCTGGCTTCGGCTCTCGGCGACCATCACCGCGGCCATCAGCGCCACCAGGGCCTTGCCGCTGCCCACGTCGCCCTGGAGCAGCCGGACCATCGCCACCGGGCGAGCCAGATCCCGCCGGATGTCGTCGAAGGCCTGCTCCTGGTGGTCGTCCAGGGCGATGCCGTGCTGCACGCACAGCTGGGAGAGCAGATCGTGGCCGAGGGGATGGCTGAGGCCCTTGGGGCGGACGACCTTCTCCGCAGACTGCGCGAGCCGGTAGCGGAAGAACTCGTCGAACACCAGGCGCTTGCGCCCGCGGCCCTGGCGGCCCAGCGGGCGGTGCAGGCTGCGGTAGGCCTCGGCGAGCCCGGGCACCCGGGCGGTGCCCAGCAGGTCCCGGGGCACCGGGTCCATGAGGCGAGGCAGGCTGGTGCCGAGCACGTCGTGCAGCAGGGCCCAGATCTCACGGTCCTCGACCCCGTCGAGCCCGTAGCGCGGGCGCCAGACCTTGCCGTCCCTGTTCGCCTTCCACGGCAGGGCGTCCTCCAACACCAGGCCTTCCGGGGAGTGCCGCAGCACGCCTGCGAGCACCACGTCGTCTTCGGGGCAGGTGTAGGCGACGCCGTGAGGGTGTCCGCCCTGCCAGCTGCAGCGCACGATGTGGGCGCCGACACCGAAGTGCAGGTGTGCCCGGGGGCCTTGGGGAGAGAGCGTCCGCCAGCGCACCATGACCATGCCGCGCAGGGCCACCTCGGTGCCGTCCGGGGGCAGATCGCCGTCGAGGACGCCCAGGTCCAGGGACTCCGCCGAGGCCGGCAGCGTCCGCAGCAGGGTGTCCAGGCGCTCGATGCCCTGGGCGGCGAGCGCCTCGCAGAGAGCCGCTGAGGCGCCGGGCACCACGGACAAGGCTCGACCGGTGTCCTTGGGGTCGCCGAATTCCAGGGGGGAGAGGCTCGGCGGCGAAGGCCGCCGACGGGGGCGGGGCTCCGTGGCCGCGGGGGCCTCCCGCTGCCTGCGGCGCCGACCCTCTCCCCTGCGCGGGGTGGGCTCGGGCTGGGGCTCCTGGGCCCCGCCAGAGACCGCCGCGCCGGAGACCAGGAGCGCTCGTGGACGCAGGGCGGGCGCCACGGGGTCGACTCGGTCCTGGGCATCGCCCAGGGCCTCCAGCGCTCCGATGACCGGCCCGAGGCGCTCGAACCAGGGCCGCTCATCGACGCCTTCCAGCAGGCCCAGGGCCTGGTCCAGGGGCGCCTGCAGGTCCTCGCCTGCGGCCTGGCGGAGCCGCTCCAGCCTGGGCACGCAGGTCGCCCCGATCCAGCGGGCCTGCCACAGGTGGCTGCCGTCGTCGCGGACGACCCAGGCGAGCGTGTTGCGCAGGGCCTGCAGGTGCGCGGCGAGCGGCAACGGGGCCGCCGGGGGCGGCGCTGCTTCGGCGGCGGGGGGCGCGTCGGGCGCAGGCAGGTCGGTCGCAGCCGGGCCCGCTTCGGGGGACTGGTCGGTCATGGGCCGTCCTAGGAGTAGTGGACTTCGAGGATCTCGAAGGTCCGCACGCCCTTCGGGGTCCGGACGACGACCTCGTCCCCCACCTCGCGGCCGATCATGGCCTTGCCGATGGGGGAGCTGAAGCTGATCTGTCCGGCCTTGATGTCGACCTCTTCGGTCCCGACGATCCGGTAGATCAGCTCTTCCTCGGTGTCGGTGTCGAGGAGCTCGACCCGGGTCCCGAAGACGACCCGCTCGGACGGGGTGAGCTCGCGGACGTCGATGATCTCCGCCGCCGCCAGCATGCCTTCGAGGCGGTTGATGCGACCCTCGAGGTGGGCCTGGCGCTCCTTGGCGTCCTCGAACTCGCTGTTCTCGGAGATGTCGCCGTGGGCACGGGCCTCTTCGATGTCCTTCACGATCCTGGGGCGCAGGACGGACTTGGAGAGCTTGAGCTCGGCTTCGAGCTTCTTGTGACCCTCCGGGGTCATGGGAACGCGTTGCATGGGCAAACTCCTTGCCTCCGGGCGCTCGGGGACCCTGCTGGGATCGGCGGCGCTCCGGGGAGGCGGCTGGACGCTACTCCTCGTAGTCGTAGACGTTCTTCTCCGAGGCGTCCAGGTACTTGTGCACGATGAATTCGAGGGTGCGCTGGTAGCCGGGCAGCTTGACTTCGACCTCCCACCAGCAGTCCAGGTGCTTCTGCTTCTGTTGGGTGTAGAACTCGCAGTCCTCGGCGTAGATGTAGTCCGGGATCTCCCGCTTCTTGAGCTCGGCGACCAGTCGGCTCTTGGCCCGCTCCTTGTTCTTGTCGCGCCACTCGAGCAGCACGACCTGGACCACCTCGGCCATCTCGAATTTGATGAGATAGATCGGGTAGAACACGGAGGCGACATACAGGCCGCCGACCACCATGGCCGCCCACAACATCTTGCCGAAGGTGCTGTCGCCGCGACGGTTGCTCACCCGGGCCTCCTGGAGTCCTCTGGCCAGGCGCCTATCCGGTCGAGGCGGGTTCCGCCGCAGCTGGATCGACTCCACAGCACGCCGGCCACGCGCCCGGCGACAAGGGAGTCTGACACGGCGCCCCAGTGACGGGAATCCGAGGAATTGCCCCGGTTGTCCCCGAGCAGCCACAGACCCCCCGCGGGCACGCGCTCCCGCCCATGCTCACCCCCCGTCAGGACCCACCAGGACCGCGGGCCCAACCCCTCTGCACGAGGGGCGCTGGTGTGCTCGCCACAGTCCGTGTCGTGCCACGTGACCGCCTCCGAAGCCCGGTCCCGCGCGATGCTCACGCCGTCCACGTAGAGGTGTCCGCCCGCCAGCTCGACCTCCTGCCCCGGACCGGCCACCACGCGCTTGAGGTGCCTCCGGTCGGGGTCTCCCGGCTCGGTCACCAGCACCACGTCCCCGACGCCGACCGCCGCTCGCTTCCACACCAGGACCACGTCGCCGGGAAGGAGCGTCGGAGCCATCGACGCGGTGCGGACCCGGACCGGCTCCACCACGACGACGCGTAGCCCCAGGGCCACCAGCAGTCCGGCGCCGACGAGCACGGCCGGCCAGCGCCGGGGCTCAGTCACCGATCTTGAGCACCGCCAGGAAGGCCTCCTGGGGCACCTCGACCCGCCCGACGGCCTTCATGCGCTTCTTGCCTTCCTTCTGCTTCTCCAGCAGCTTGCGCTTCCGAGAGATGTC
>CAYFPX010000211.1:0-1344 GCA_964344945.1 uncultured Enterobacterales bacterium | reverse complement strand
CCGCCGTAGCACTTGGCGGTCACGTCCTTGCGCAGGGCCTTGACGTTGGTGCGAGCGATGACCTTGTTCCCGATCGCGGCCTGGATGGCGACCTCGTACATCTGCCGGGGGATGAACTCCTTGAGCTTCCGCGTCATCTCGCGGCCCTTGTAGAAGCTGTTGTCCCGGTGGCAGATGGTCGAGAGCGCGTCGACGATCTCGCCGTTGAGCAACACGTCGAGCTTGATCAGGTCCGCGACGACCCAGTCCTGGACCTCGTAGTCCATGCTGGCATAGCCCCGGCTGACGCTCTTGAGCTTGTCGAAGAAGTCGTAGACGACCTCGGCGTAGGGGATCAGGTAGGTCAGGATGACCCGCCCCTGGCTGGGCACCTCGAAGCCGGTCTGGGTTCCCCGCCGGTCCTGGCAGAGCTTGATGACCGGACCGACGTAGGTGTCGGGCAGGTGGATGACGACCTGGGCCACGGGCTCGCGGATGTCCGCGATCTCTCCCAGCGGAGGCAGCTTCGACGGCGAGTGGATCTCGACCTCGGAGCCGTCCTTGCAGTCCACTCGGTAGATGACGCTGGGTGCGGTGGTGACCAGGTCCAGGTCGTACTCCCGCTCCAGCCGCTCCTGGATGATCTCCATGTGGAGCAGGCCCAGGAAGCCCACCCGGAACCCGAAGCCCAGCGCGTCCGAGGTCTCGGGCTCCCAGCTGAGCGAGGCGTCGTTCAGGGTGAGCTTCTCCAGCGCGTCCCGGAGCTCGCGGTAGTCCTTGGAGTCCACCGGGTAGAGCCCGCTGAACACCATCGGCTTGATCTCCTTGAAGCCCTCCAGAGCCTCCGAGGCAGGCTCCTTCGCGCTGGTGATCGTGTCGCCCACCTTGGCGTCGGCGAGCTGCTTGATGCTCGCGATGACGAAGCCGACCTCGCCGGCGTGCAGGGCGTCGCGGGCCAGGCTCTCCGGCGCGAAGACCCCCAGAGACGTGGCCTCGTAGCGGGCGCCGGTGGCCATGAGCTCGATGTGGTCGCCCTTGCGCAGCGCACCGTCCATGACCCGCACGAGCACCACCACGCCCACGTAGGTGTCGAACCAGGAGTCGACGATCAGCGCTCGCAGGGGTGCCGCTCGATCGACCACGGGGGGCGGCACGTGGGCCACGACCGCCTCGAGCACGTCGTCGATGCCCACGCCGGTCTTGGCGCTGCAGAGCACCGCGTGCTCGATGTCCAGGCCGACGCCGTCCTCGAGGGCCTGGAGCGCGCTGTCCGGGTCGGCGCCGGGCAGGTCGACCTTGTTGATCACGGGGATCATCTCCAGGTCGTGCTCCAGGGCCAGGTAGATGTTGGCCAGGGTCTGGGCC
>CAYFPX010000210.1:0-14939 GCA_964344945.1 uncultured Enterobacterales bacterium | reverse complement strand
TGACCCCTCTGCTTGTTGAAGAAGTGTCAAGTGGTGGGGTCTGACCCCTCTGCTTCTTGAAGAAGTGTCAAGTGGTGGGGTCTGACCCCTCTGCTTGCCCCCTGTTCTTCAGGCGCAGGACTGCCCTGGGAGGGGCAATTGCTCAACTTCTCCGGACACTGTCCGAACCGGGGCCCGGAGGTCACCATGGCTGCCCCGACCCTGTCCCTCTGTCTCATCGCCCGCGACGAAGAGCAGTTCCTGCCCGCCTGCCTGGCCAGCGTGGCCGGGGTGGTGGACCAGATCGTGGTGGTCGACACCGGGTCGACGGACCAGACCGTCGCCCTGGCCGAGCAGGCCGGCGCCACGGTGGTTCACCGCGCCTGGGACGACGACTTCTCCGCCGCCCGCAACGCTTCGCTGGCCGCCGCGACCAGCGACTGGGTGCTGGTGCTCGACGCCGACGAGCAGCTGGCGCCCGGCGCTGGCGAGGCCCTGCTGCGCGCCCTGGTGGGCGCGCCCTTCGACTGCGGCATGCTGCCTCTGCACAACGCCGCGGCGCTCGACGCCCGACCGGTCGACGTGGTCGCGGGAGCAGCGCGCCACGGCGAGGCGGTGCACCTGCCCCGCCTGCTCCGGCGGACCCCGGATCTGCGCTTCACCGGCGCGGTGCACGAGACCGTCTCCAGCTGGCTGACCACCGGCCAGCGACGGACCGGCACGGTCGACGCGGCCATCGTGCACTACGGCTATGTGCCCGAGATCCGCGAGGCCCGGGACAAGGACAAGCGCAACCTGCGGCTGCTGGAGAAGCGCTGCGCCGACGAGCCCGGCGACCCGGTGGCCCGCGGCTACCTGGCTCGGGAGCTCCTGCGAGCCGGGCAGGTCGAGCGTGCGCTCGACGAAGCCCGCCTGGGCTGGCAGGCGGTGGCCGAGGCCCTCGACGCCGGCGGGCCCCGCCCGGCCTTCGTCTCCCTGGCTTCGCTGCTGGCCCACACCCACATCACCCGCGGCGAGCTCGCCGAGGCCACCGGCGTGCTCAACCAGGCGGCAGCCTGGGGCGCTGCCCACCCGAACCTGGATCTGCTCCAGGGCTGGGCCAGCGAGGCCCGGGCCGTGGGTGACACCCCCCAGGACCGAACCCGGCTGGAGAGCGCCCGCTGCAGCTACGAGGCCTGCCTCGCGGCGGACGGCCAGGCCTCGTCAGAGGAGCTGATGCCCGGCGCCACGAGCTGGACGGCGCAGACCCGCCTGGGCACGGTGCTGCTGCGGCTCGGGCTGGCCGAGCAGGCCCTGGCGGCCTTCGAGGAGGCGGTCTCCCAGGCACCCGATCACCTGGAGGCGGTGCTCGGGGTCGGCGAGGCCCTGCTCGACCTGGACCAGACCGAAGCCGCGCTGAAGACCCTGGAGCCGACCTTGCAGCACCCGGTGCCCGACGGCTGGACCCTGGCCGCCCGCGCTGCGGCCAAGCTGGGCGCCGAAGGCGACGCCGGGGCGCTGCTGAAGCGGGGAGTAGCGCTGTCGGCAGAGGGCTTCGTGGGGCCCCACCGCCGTCAGCAGCTGCTCGAGCTGCGCTGCCTGCAGGGCCTGCTCAGCGGGCGGCCCCTCGCCGGGCCGGGCTGGGCCGGGTTGATCGGGGCCGTCGCCGGCCGCCAGCCGGCCGAGGACCACGCCCTCAAGGGCCAGGTCCCCCCGGAGGGCCAGGTCGAGGCCCTCGTGGAGCGCTGGCTGGCGACGGGTCGCACGGACCTGCTCGAGCCCATGCTGGAGGCCAGGGCCGACTCCCTGATCCCCGGCCTGAAGCGGCAGGTGGTGGGCGCGCTCCAGGCACTGGGGATCGACGTGGCCGACGACGGCGAGCCCGAGTTCGTGTTCATCGGCGGCGCCGGCCGCAGCGGCACCACGCTCCTGCGAGCGATGCTCGATGCCCACCCCCGCATGGCCTGCGGCCCGGAGCTCAAGCTGGTCCCGGCCATCTGCAGCTTGCGAGACCAGTGGTGGGGGGCGATGGGCCACGACCTGCTCGCCGCGGGGCTCGATGAGTCCAAGCTCGACGCCGCCGTGCGCAGCTTCGTCGCGACCTTGCTCGAGGGCATGGTCCCCGACCCGAGCGCGGTGCGGATCGCCGAGAAGACCCCCCACAACCTGCTGCACATGGCGATGCTGGGCCGGCTCTTCCCCCGCGCTCGCTTCGTGCACGTGGTGCGCGACGGTCGGGCCGTCGCCGCGAGCCTGGTGCGCCAGGCCTGGGTCGATCCGGCCTCTGGCGAGCCGATCTGGTACTGCAAGGATCCGGCGAGCGGTGCCCGCTACTGGTCCCAGGTGGTGACCACGGTGCGCGAGCAGGCCTCGCAGGTACCGGGTCGCTACCTGGAGCTGCGCTACGAGGACCTGGTCCAGCAGCCCCGCCAGACCCTGCAGCGCCTGCTGGCGTTTCTGGGCGAGGCCTGGGACGAGCGGGTGCTCGCCCACCACGACGACGTGCGCGTCTCGCCGCTGGAGTCCAGCAGCGCAGCGGTGGCTCGCGCGGTCCACACCGACGCGCTCGAGCGCTGGCGCTCTGAGCTCCAGCCCGAGGACCTGGTGGCCATCGGCCGGGAAGCGGGCGGCCTGTTGCAGGAGTGGATGGACAGCGACAGGACCTGACAAGGTCGGACACAGTCCCGTCAGGTCGCAGAGGTTGCATGGTCCTCCACCCCAGGAGGTCCCATGCAGCCCACCCCTGCCGAGCTCGCCCGCCTGGACCTCTTCCGCGGTCTGAGCGGCGCGGCGATGGTCGAAGCACGCAGCTGTTTCCACGCGATGACGGTGGCCAGCGCCGAGGTCCTGATGGGCCAGGACCAGGTGGCCACCTGGATGGCCCTGGTCATGGACGGCGGCGTGACGGTGAGTCGCGGGCACGCTGGCGACGACGAGGTCGAGGTCGCGCGGCTGGGGCCCGGCGAGGTGATCGGCGAGATGGGCCTGATGGGCGGGCTGGCTCGCAGGACCGCCACGGTGCGCACCGTCGGGGTGACCCGCCTGCTGGTGCTCGATCAGTGGGGCCTGGCCCGTCTGAGGCGCATCCAGCCCGAGGTCGCCGAGCGGCTGGACGCCCACGTGGCCCGCTCCCTGAGCCAGCGGCTGCGGGCGACGACCTCGGCCATCGGGCGCCACGACCCGCCGCGAGGCCGCGGAGGGGGGCGGTCCCCACGCTGGCTGCGGTGGCTCGACGGCCAGCTGCTGGGCGGTGAGGAGCGGCCCGACGCCGCGGCGATCGCCGAGCGGTCCGCTGCCTTCGCCGGGCTGGAGCTGGAGGAGCGCCGGCGGCTCGTGCGCGCGGTGCGGGTGCGGCGGGTGCCACGGGGCATCCCGCTGGTCGACGAGGGGGTCCCGGCCGGTCGGGGCTTCGTGCTCGCGAGCGGCGAGGTCGAGCTGACCCGGCAGGCTGGCGCGGGGGAGGCGGTGCTGGACACACTGCAGCAGCCGGGCGAGGCCTTCGGCTTTGCCAGTCTGATCGACGACGCCCCCAGCCGAGCTACCTGTCGCACGACCCGCGCCAGCTGGGTGCTGGAGCTCGACCGGGCGGCGCTGGCGGACCCCGTGGCGGGGGCGCTGGTGAAGCGAGCGGCGATCGGAGCGGTGACCCGGCGACTTGGTGTCGCCGATCGCATGTTGGGCCGCTTGATGCGCTAGACTCGGCGTGGACACCCCCCTCCCGGGGTGCCTTGCCCCCTTCCTAGTCGTTGGAGAACGGCTGGATCGGCTCGCCGCCCCCCATGCGGCCGGCCTCCCAGTGGCCCTGGGTCTCCTGCAGCGAGCCCCAGCTGCCGCCGGCGTGCTCGGTGGGGGTCATCACCACGGTGGCGCCGGGATCCTCGAAGGTGACCGGTGCGATGGGCTCCGGCTCGGGCAGTGGCTCCATGTCCAGCCGCTCCTGGGCCTCCGCCCCCGCCGCGGCGAGCTCCTCGTGGTCGGTCGCGGCCTCCAGGTCGTCGAGGATGTCCCGCACGAAGTCCTGGAGCTGGCCGTCGAGCCCGGGGCCCATGGCGTCCAGCGCGTGGCCGATCCAGCGGTCGATCAGGTCGATCTCACCGGCCTCGGCCGCCACCATCAGGGCCTCGAGGGCCTCGGCGAGCTCCCGCTGGGCGCTCGTGGCGTCGTCGGCCAGCAGGATCTCCAGGGGAGAGGGCCCGCTGTCCGCGAGCTCTCGCAGGTCCAGGGTCAGGTCCGACGCGGACGCGCACGGAGAGGCGGCGGCGGGAGCGGCGAGCAGCAGGGCGAGCAGGGTGGTCATCGGAGCCTCCGGGCGGGCGGTGGCGTCTTCTACCTGCCCGGCCGGCTTCGACCGATTGAAGCGAGGTTGACTTCAGTCCATGTAGCCGAGGGCCTTCAGGGCCTCGAGCTGGGCGCCTTCAGGGGCGGGCTGGGCGAGGTACTCCGTGACCTGGGGCGGCTCCGCGGTCTGCAGGTGCACCCGCATCTGGTGGGCGAGGTCGTGGTGGGGCGCCAGGGCCGTCAGGGGTGTGCGCTCGTCTTCTGCCAGGAGGTAGCGGGTCCGCTGCAGGCTGTGCTCGTAGAGCACCACGTGCGACCGATCCCGGATGCCGCTCACCCGGTTCTTGGTGCCGCCCATGTCGGCCATCGCCACGCCGCCGGCGGGCAGGTCCCCGGCGAGCAGGTCCCGTCCCTCCCAGCGCCAGGCCGGATCGATCGGGACCCCCACGTGGGACGCGACGGTGGGCGGCAGGTCCAAGAGCTCCACCAGGTGGCTGTCGTCGACGCGGCCCTCGGGCACGCCCGGTCCGGCCAGGACCAGCGGCACGCGGAGCAAGGTCTCGTTGAGGGCCATGCCGTGGCCGAAGACGGGCCAGGGATCCCGGTAGTCGCCGAGCAGCTCGCCGTGGTCGCTGGTGAACACCACCAGGGTGGTGTCGGCGAGCCCGGTCCGGTCCAGGGTGTCGAGGACCTGGCCCAGCTGAGCGTCGGCGTGCCACAGGGCTTCGTCGTACAGCGCCGAGAGGTAGGAGACGTCGGCTGGGTCCGCCGCCTGCTGACCGCTGGAGATCCGACGGTAGAGGTCCGCCGTGGCCCGGCCGAGGCGCTGCTCGTGCACCCCGTGCCGATCCGCGAAGCCGGGCCGGCGCTCGTTGTCCACGTGAGGACCGAGCAGGTGCACGTACAGCAGGAAGGGGTCGTCCCCGGGCTGGATCTCGTGCAGGAAGCGCACCGCGCCGTCCACCACCTGGCGGTCGCGCATCGGCTCCCAGGTGGCGAAGCCCTGCTCGATGGCGAGGTGCAGCTTGGGATCGGGTGTGAGTGGGGCGATGACGTTGTTGCCCACCAGGCCCGTGCTGACCACGCCGACGGTACCCAACGCCTCGGCGACGGTGGTGATGTCCGGGTGCAGGGCCTGGAAGTCCTCGAGCTTGCCCATGCGGAAGAGCTGGCCGTGGTTGCTCCGGTGGCGGCCGCTGAACATCGAGGTCACCGACAGCATGGTCGACGGCGCCTGGGCCCAGGCCTGGGACCAGGCGCTGCCGCGGGCGGCGAGGGCGTTGAGGTTCGGGGCCAGGTCGGGATCGCCGCCGTTCCACGCGAAGCGGTCGGCCCGTGCTGTGTCGAGCACGATCCACAGCACGTTGCAGTCCGAGCATGGGGTTGCCCCTGGGACCGTAGCGAGCCCAGACGCCGGTGCGCCACTGCACCCCACCAGCCAGAGGGCTCCGGCCAGAGAGCCCGCTCGGAGCCATCCCGGCACCGTGGTCCACCCTTGTGACCGAGCGCCTGGAAGGGGAGGTGGCGACGCGCGGCCCTGTCACCGTAACAGCTGGTCGGAGCTCGCCGCCTCGGTAATCGTGGGGAGATCCCAGTCTGATCCGAATCAGGCTGACTGGTAGAGCTTCGTGAGCACGAATTCCTGGTGTCCGAGCACTTCGGCGGCGGTCAGCCGGCCGTTCGCCGTCTTCACCGTCAGGTCGATCAGCTGATCCCCGGCCTGGTCCAGGGTGAGCTGCCGCTGGAGCAGCCCCGACACGTCGAGGTCGATGTGTTCGCCCATCTCCCGGGCGGTCCTCGGGTTCGCCGTGAGCTTGATCACCGGCATGATCGGGTGCCCCACCACGTTGCCCTGGCCGGTCGGGAACAGGTGCACGGCGAAGCCTGCGGCGGCCTGCAGGGTGACGCACTCCGCCGCCGCCGAGCTGGTGTCCATGAAGTACAGTCCGGGACCACCGGTCGGGGTCTCCGCCGGCTCCAGGACGTCGATGAAGGTGGCCTTCTTGCCGATCTTCTGCAGGTTGCCGTGTGCCTTCTCCTCGATGGTGCTCAGCCCGCCCAGGATGTTGCCCTTGGTCGGCTGGCTGTCGGACAGATCGCTGGTCTTGTGGCGCAGGATCATGTCGTTGTAGCGACTCCAGGTGTCCAGGAACTTCGCGGCGACCTCGGGGGTGGCGGCACGGCTGGCGCAGACCTGCTCGGCGCCGGTGATCTCGCTGGTCTCGCCGAAGCAGACGGTGCCGCCGTGGGGCACGAGCTTGTCCACCAGGTCGCCGACCGTGGGGTTGCTCGCCAGGCCGCTGGTGGTGTCGGACTCGCCGCACTTCACGGCGATGTGGAGCTCGCTGAGATCGCACTGCTCGCGCCGGAGCTCGCTGGCCCGGTGCACGAAGTCCTTGGCCACCCGGCTGGCCCGGGCGACCGTGTCGATCTGACCGTGGCGCTCGATGGACAGGCCCTGGACCGGCTTGCCGGTGGCGGCGATGCCGTCGACCACCCGCTGGGTCCAGCCGGGCTCGATGCCGATCACCACCACCGCCGCCACGTTGGGGTTGGCCCCGGTGCCGATCAGGGTGCGGAAGAAGAGCTCCAGGTCGGCGCCGAACTGCAGCCGCCCGTAGGGGTGGGGGATGGCGAGGGTGCCCTTGATGTGGGCGGCGACGGCCTCGACGCTGGCGTTGGAGATGTCGTCCAGGGGCAGGATCACGACGTGGTTGCGGATCCCGACCCGGCCGTTGTCCCGCCGGTAGCCCCAGAAGGTGCCTGCGCTCATCTCACCACCTCTTGGTCTTGATGTTGTGCACGTGCACGTGGCCGCCAGCAGCGATGTCCGCGACCGCCCGGCCGATGTCGTGGCCGTACTTCACGATGGTGTCGCCGTCGGCGATGGGGCCCAGGGCCAGCTTGTGGCCGATGGGGATGTCGTGGAGCACGGTGATGGTCAGGGTCTCGTCGGTGTCCATCACCCAGCCGGTGAGGGTGGCACCGGCGGCGACGCCCTCCACCACCACGACACCCACGGTGTCGCTGTGGTCGTGGACCAGGAAGTGGGTCATCGGGGGCTCCGGGGTCAGGGTCTCAGGACGACCTTCGCGGCGGCGACGGTACCCGCGTGCAGGTCGGCGAAGGCCCCCGGGCCATCGGCCAGGGCCCGCTCCTCGATCCAGCCGAGGTCCCCCAGGGCGCCTGCCGCCAGGGCCTGCACGGCGGCCACGAGGTCGAGCTGGGTGTAGGTGTAGCAGCCGACGAAGGTGATCTCGGCGAGGGTCAGGCGGCGCACGTCCAGGCCGCCGGTGTCGTGCATCAGGCCGATGTGCACGATCGTGCCGCCGGCCTTCACGGCGGCACAGGCGGCGGCGCGGGTCATGGTGCCGCCGACGGCGTCGACGACCAGGTCGTAGTGCTCGGGGTCGGTCCGGTCCTCGGCCGGGTCGCGGACCTGCAGCCCGGGCTGGGTGGCGGCGGAGTCCCGGCGGGCCGGGTTGGTCTCCGCCAGGGTCACGTCGCGGCAGCCCCGGGCCTGGAGCAGCAGGGCCGCCAGCAGGCCCACGGAGCCCCCGCCGATGACCAGGGCGCGGCCCTCGTGGATGGGGCGGTGCAGGCTGCGGTCCGCCAGGCCGAGGGCGTGCACGCTGGTGGCGCAGGGCTCGGTCAGGGCGGCGTGGGCCGGGTCGAGCAAGGCGGGCACGCCGATCAGGTTGCGGGAGGGCATGCGGATGCGCTCGGCGAAGGCGCCCGGCCGGGCCATGCCGATGAGCTCTCGGTGGGGGCACAGGTTGGTCCGGCCCTGGCGGCACGGGGTGCAGCGGCCGCAGGTCACCAGGGGGTTGAGCACCACCCGCTCGCCGGCGCGGTCGCCTTCCAGCACCGTGCCGCAGGCCTCGTGGCCCAGGACGAGCGGGGCCACCCGGCGCGGGTCGTGGCCCAGGTAGCCGTGCATGTCGGAGCCGCAGATGCCCACGGCGTCGATCTGCACCAGGGGCTCGTCGTCCAGGGCCGGGGGCTCCGGCAGGTCCTGGAGCGCCAGGGTCTCGGGGGCGGTGTAGACCAGGGCCTTCATCGCGCGCTGAAGCCTCCGTCGACGTAGAGCACCTGGCCGGTGACGAAGGCGGCGCTGTCGCTGCAGAGGAACAGGGCCGGGCCGACCAGGTCGATCAGCCGCCCGTTGCGGCCGACGCAGGTCTGGTCCGCCAGGGCCTGCCAGGCCTCTTCGTCTTCGGTCAGGGACCGGGTGAGGGGGGTGGGGAAGAAGCCCGGGGCGATGGCGTTGCAGGTGACCCCGCCGCGACCCCACTCGCGGGCCATGGCGCGGGTGAGCTGTGCGAGGCACCCCTTGGAGGCGCCGTAGGGCATGCCGCGGGCGAAGGCGCGTCTGGACTGGAGCGAGGCGATGTTCAGGATGCGCCCCCAGCCCTTGCCGAGCATGGCCGGCACGAGGGCCCGGGTCAGCAGGAAGGGGGCGGTCAGGTTGACGGCCAGGGTCCGGTCCCAGTCGTCGGTGGACAGGTCCAGGGCGTGCTGGCGGGGGTTCAGGCCCGCGGCGTGCACCACGATGTCCGGCGGTCCATAGGGCTCGGCGGCGTCTTCGGCGGCCCTGAGGAGGGCGTCGCGGTCCGCGAGGTCACAAGGCAGGGGGTGGGCGTCGAGCTTGCGGGCGAGCTTCTCCAGGCGGTCCTGGCGACGGGCCAGCAGGACCAACCGGGCGCCCGCGCCGGAGAAGCCCAGGGCCAGCGTGGCGCCGATGCCGCTCGAGGCGCCGGTCACCAGGGCCACGCGGCCGTCGAGCACCCCCATCAGACCTCCAGCTCGTGGTGCTCGCCCGGCAGGTACCTGCGCACCCGGTCGTCGGCGGTCCGCGCGTGGGCCTCCATGCCCTCCAGTCGCGAGATCCGCGCCGTCACGGGGCCCAGCTCGCGGGTCGCGGCGGGGGTCATGCGCTGCCAGGTCAGGGTCTTGATGAACTTGTGCACCCCCAGCCCGCCGGTGTACCGGGCGGCGCCCTTGGTGGGCAGGATGTGGTTCGGCCCGCTGGCCTTGTCGCCGTAGGCCACGGTGGTCTCCTCGCCGAGAAAGAGCGAGCCATAGTTGCGCAGCCGAGCGAGCCACCAGTCCAGGTCGGCCGCGTGGACCTCGAGGTGCTCCGGGGCATAGCGATCGCTGCACGCGGCGGCGGCCTCCCGAGAGTCGCAGACCACCACCTCGCCGCACCGGTCCCAGGCCTCGGCGGCGGCGTTGCCCGGTGGCAGGCTGGCGCAGAGCTCGGGGACCCGGGCGAGCACGGTCCGCGCCAGGGCCTCGCTGGTGGTGACCAGGATCGCGGGCGTGGTCACCCCGTGCTCGGCCTGGCCGACCAGGTCGCTGGCCACCAGCTCGGGGTCGGCGGTGTGGTCGGCCAGGACCAGGATCTCGCTGGGGCCGGCGTAGAGATCGATGCCGCAGCGGCCCGCCAGCTGCTGCTTGGCTTCGGCGACCCAGCGGTTGCCGGGCCCGCAGAGGATGTCCGCTGGGTGGCCGGTGAACAGCCCGTATGCCAGGGCCGCGATGCCCTGGACCCCGCCCAGGCACAGCACCTGGTCGGCGCCGGCGAGCTGGAGGGCGTAGAGCACCGCCGGGTGCACGGTCTCGCCCCGGGGCGGGCTGGTGGCGATGACCTGGTCCACGCCGGCGACCCGGGCCGGGGTCACGCTCATCAGGGCGCTGGCGACGTGGGCGTAGCGGCCGCCGGGCACGTAGCAGCCGGCGGTCTGCAGGGGGATCAACCGGTGGCCGACGGTGCGGCCCGGGGAGAGCTCGAGCTGGGCCTCGGCGAACCGCTTCACCTGGTCGTGGGCGTAGGCGATGTCGTCCTTGACCCGCGTGGACAAGGCGGCCTCGGCGGCGCGGAAGGCGGCGGGCGGCACCAGGGCCGGGCCCTCGAAGCCGTCGAGCTCCCGGGCGTAGCGCAGGGCGGCCTGCTCGCCGCCGGCCTCCAGGTCCGCCAGCATCTCGGCGACCCGGGCCCGGGCCTCGGCTTCGCCGGTGGTGGGAAAGACGGTGGCTTGCTTCAGGAGCTGCTCGGCCATGGGGGGAGTGTAGAGGCGGCGAGGGGCGCTCTGAGGGGTGACGAAGGTCCGTACTTCGGACCTTCGTCCGTCTTCAGTGACTGAGAGGGGGGCAAGGTCCGAAGTACGGACGTTTGTCGCTCCTGGGTCTCCGGCGGTGCTCCAAGCGGTGACGAAGGTCCGTACTTCGGACCTTCGTCCGTCTTCAGTGACTGAGAGGGGGGCAAGGTCCGAAGTACGGACGTTCGTCACTGTTCAGCGCAGCCGGCTCACCCGTCGGCGAACAGGTCCACCCCGGCTTCCTCGGCGGTCAAGACCTTCGAGACCTTGGTGTCGGCCTGCTTGCGCAGGTCCACCACCCCGGCCACCTTGCCGGCCCGCACGATGCCCACCCGGGGCCGGTCGCCCTTGGCCGGGGGCTTGGGACGCCCCAGCACCAGTCCCAGCTGCTTGTTGCTCAGCTGGACCATCGAGCCCAGGGGGAGTGGGCCCTTGTAGTCGCAGAAGGCCTCGATCAGCGCCGGCTCGATCCACTTCAGCTTGCCCTGGCGCATCACCTTGAGGGCCTTGAAGGGCGGGACCCGCTTCTTCTGCTCCCGGGGCAGGGTGACCTCGATGTAGGTCTCGACCATGCCCAGCAGCCGCCCGAGCACGCCCCCGTCGCCGCCAGCGCGCAGGGATCGGCAGTCGTGCACCACCATCGCCTGGGCGATCGCGCTGGCCCCCAGGCCCGGGTAGCGGAAGATGGGCTTGACCGCCTGGTCCGGGTCCTTGGACTCCACGATGCCGCCCAGGATGCCCGCCAGGCCCAGGTTGAGCAGGTGGGTCCGCGGCAGCCGCAGCCACAGGCCGAAGCCGATGGCCTCGATGGCCACGGCAGCGCGGATCATCGGGTGGGGCGGCGGCCTGCCGGGGCGGTGCAGGGTGGTGAGCAGCTGGTAGATGGCCCCGTGGGTCGCCATGTTGTCGATGGCGAGCTGGAGAGTGCGCTTCAGGGGCACCAGGCTGGGCGCTCGGCCCTCGGCGTGCTCGGCGTAGAGGGTCTCCACCAGCTCGACGAGGCTGGTGTAGAGCCAGACAGCGAGCTTGTCAGGCTCGAAGCGGAAGGTCCCGGTGGCCGCACCGGCCGCCTCGCCGACCTCGAGACCGCCGTAGTCGGACTGGAACTTCGAGGTCATGGTCGGCAGGGACTCGGACAGGTCCCGGATCCAGGCCTCGATCGCCTCGCGCTTGAGGCTGGGGTCGAAGCGCAGGTCGTTGGCCTTGAGCGGGATGAGCTTCTCGCTGAGCATCGTCGCCCGCTCCCAGGTCGCGGGGTCGAGCTTGAGCAGCCCGCCGTTCAGGAAGAACTCGTGCTGGAGCAGCTGCAGGTGGAGGGGCTCCCCGCCGCCCTTGAAGTGGCCCTCCAGGGCGCCGACCAGGTCGTCGATCAGCCGGGTGACGGTGTCGTTGTTGGGCGCGTAGAGCGTGAGCGCTCGGGTGACGCCCTGGATGAGCGCCACGATCTCGGTCGCGGTGGTCTGGAGGGCCTGCTCGTCCATCAGGTCGTCCCCCGGAAGGCCTTGTCGATCGCCTGCTTGACCTCGGCCGGGTGGAACCACTTGCTCCGGAACTCCCCCAGCAGGTCCTTGGCCTGGGGGATGCCCATGTCGCCCAGGGCCTTGGCCGCGAGCAGCTGGTGGCGCACGCCGGACTTGTCCAGGCCCATGGTCTTGCGGCCCAGGGTCTTGCGGAAGTGCTCCAGGGTGCGGGAGTCGCGAAGGGCTGCGACAGCGGCGTAGAGCCCCTCCTGCTCGTCGGCGTCCCACTTGGAGAAGTTCGGGCTCTGCAGGCCCTGGACCAGGGCGTAGCCGACTCGGGGGTCCCCGCTGCCGCCCAGCACGGACATCGCCAACAGGCGGTTCTCCTTGTCCGGGTCGTTCAGGGCCCGGCCCAGGCCGATGCGGGCGGACTCGTGGTAGCGGCCCTGCATGGCCTGGAGCGCCGCGCGCCGGCGGGTGGTCAGGGTGCTGGACAGGGCCTTGGCCAGGGTCTCGAGGGCGGCGGGGCTGCCGATGCGCCCCAGGGCCGCCAGGGCGTCCAGGGCCACCGCCTCGTCGGGGTCCTCGATCCGACGCTCGTAGAAGCGGGTCAGGTCGACGCCGGCGTCGAGCAGCACGTCCCGCAGGCCCTCGGCGTTCGGGCCCGGCGGCAGCGCCGTGAGCAGGGCGACCATGCCGTCGGGCTCCGCCTGGACCAGGGGCACCAGCGCGGGCTTGAGGGCGTCGGGGTGTGCGGCGTAGAGCGGCGCGAGCTTCTCCATGCGCGCGGACTCCAGGATCGCCGTGCGGTCCGCCGGGGCCCCGGTGAGGCACTGGAGCATCGCGCCGACACCCTCGGCATCGCCGGTCGCCAGCAGGCTGTCGTACATGTCGACGACCAGGGGGCTGGCGCCCTCCTGCTCGCCGCCCACCCGCCGGGCGATGGCCATGAAGGCGGTGAAGTCCGGGCGGCACTCGATCGCCTCGGCGACCCGCGCGGAGATGTGCTGCACGCTCTCGCCGCCCGCGACCGGCCCCCGGGCCCCGGCCACCCAGCCCAGCTCTCCGCCGGTCTGCAGCACCCGCAGGTCCGACGCCGACAGCGCGAGCTTCACGTCGCCGGCTTGTTGGCGGGAGTCGATGCCCTGGCCGGCCCGGGCCTGGGCCAGCTTGCCGTCGGCGATGTCGGCCTCGGCCCCGGTGGCGATGGCGTCCACCGCGTAGTGGCGGATGGTCTTGAAGTTCTTGCCCCAGAGCAGGGTCACCAGGTCGTCCTCGGAGCCCTTGGGGTCGGTGCCGAGCACGTCGACCAGGCCCCGCAGCTCGGTGGCGTCGAGGTCCTTGAGCAAGGTCAGCTCCCGCACGCCGTCGAGGTAGAGCCGGAACAGGTAGGGGATGCGCTCGTCGACGGCCAGCACCGGCTTGCCGCCGTAGATCGGGCCGAAGCTGGTCAGGCCCACGGTCATGGGCCCTTCGGCCGTGGCCTCGTTGGCGGCGTGCAGCAGCTTGCCGAAGAGCCGGTCGGCCATCTCCCCCTGGCCGGCGTACAGACGCATGCCCTTGATGGTGCGATCCATCGAGGTGAAGACGGCGGCGACCCGGGAGAGTGGCGTCCAGCCGGGCTCCCGGGGAGGAGGGACCTGGGCCACGACGGGGATTCTACTGTAGTCACCGCCTCCAGCGGCGCAGGTGTTCTTGCTCCAGGGGCCAGTGGGGCAGATCGATGCCATCGTCCCAGGCCCACCAGCCGTCCAGGGGCCCCAGCTCCACGTGGAAGTCCTGGGCGGGCATGAAGCCCTCGCCGATCAGCACCCGGAGCTCCCCGTCGCGCTCGACGACGTCGAGGAGCACCACGGCGTGGCCGGGGAAGCCGCCCTCCACCAGCACGTCTCCGGCCCGGGGCCGGTTCACCTGGAGGGTGTCGTGGACCGCAAGGCTGGCCGTGCCGGCGTAGGTGAAGAGCGCCCGGAGGTAGCCCTCCCAGGAGCGATCGCCACCGGGGACCCAGGACAGGGAGTTGCCCTGGACGACGGGGCGCTGGCCAGCGGCCCAGGTGGCCCAGGCCATCTCGTCGCCGCTGGTGGCGTGGAAGCTCACCGGCTGGCCGTGCTGGCGCTGGTACTCGGCCCGCAGGCGCAGGGCGCTGTCGGCGCACTGCTGGAGATCCCCCCGGACCATCGGCAGGGGGACCACTCGGGCGGGGTGGCGCACGACGCGGCCATCGTGGGTGCGGACCGGTCGGTCGGCCGGCTCGACCGGCAGCCCGCCCAGCCACGTGCCGAAGGCGTCGGTCGGGACCCGGGTGAAGCCGTCCGGGACCGGGAAGACCTCGGTCAGCGGCACCGAGTCGGCCGTGGCCCACACGGCTGGTGGGGCGGGGGGAGACGCGAAGGAATGGAAGGGGAGCCACCACCACATGTCCCCTGGGACACTCAGCGGTCCGCCCGGTTCCCTGGAGGCCTCGTGACTGCGACGGCGACATCGACGAGCCGGGCACCGACGGCGACACCTCCTACGCCGCGACCAACCCCGCGACGGAGACCTGCACCGGCTCCGACAGCGACTGCGACGGCGCGGTGGACGAGGGCGCCGACGGCCAGGACGCGGCCTGTCCCGGCTGGACCCGGGTCATCGTGGGCTCTCTCGAGCGGGTGCTACTGCACCGTGAAGGCGGTGTGGGCCTGGTGCCCGCCGAAGTTGAAGTGGCAGTCGGCGGTCCAGGCGTCGGCCGCCAGGGTGCCCAGGGCGCTCTCGGAGTCGAGGGTGGTGCCCGGGTCCACGGTCCAGGTGGTGATGACCTGGATGCAGTCGTACTGCATCTCGGTCTGGCCGCTGGCGTCGCCGGTCAGCGTGTAGCTGCTCACCAGGCAGCCGTCGTTGGTCTCGAAGGAGATGGGGTTGGCGCAGTCGTTCTTCGCCGAGCAGACCAGCGTGACCGGTGTGGTGGGGCTGAATTTCTTCGAGGCCGTGCCGGCGGGATTCCGCGCTTCGGCCCACCAGGTGAGGTCGTCGCTGGTGCAGTCCGACGGCGTGCCGCCCGTGTCGGTGTCGGTGTCGGTGTCGGTGTCGGTGTCGGTGTCGGTGTCGCTGTCGCTGTCGCTGTCGGCGTCGCTGTCGCTGTCGCTGTCGCTGTCGCTGTCGA
>CAYFPX010000209.1:13500-14982 GCA_964344945.1 uncultured Enterobacterales bacterium | reverse complement strand
CGCGGTGTAGGCGAGCTGGTAGGCCTGGAAGTACAGCGTGGTGACCTGGGTGACCATCCAGTCGTGCAGCTGCTCGCTGCCGAACTTGCTGGTGTAGAAGGCCTCGATCTCCTGGGCCTGGGTGAGCTGCTGGTCGTGGGCACTCAGCGCGGTCTCGGCCGCGGCCAGGCGGGCCTCTGCGGCCAGGATCTGGAAGTCCAGGACCTGGAGCTCCCCCTCGGTCTGGGAGAGCTGGTGCTCCCACTGCTCCTTGCGACGCTCCCAGCTCGCCTGCAGCCCCTTCAGGCCGGCCTGGGCGGCCGCGATGCCGCCGGCCTGGCTCAGGGACGAGTTGAGCAGGCCCACCAGCCCGCTGATCTGCGGGCCGCCGAAGCTCCCGGTGATGTTGACCCACGCCGTGCCACCGGTGCCGCCTGCATTCAGGGTCGGGATGATGCTGGTGAGGGCCTGGAGCGGCACGCCGGCCAGCGCCAGCGCCGAGAAGACCTGGGACGCCTGGAGCAGCTTCTCCTGGGCCTGCTCCTTGGGCAGCCGGTCGACCTCGATCAGCTCCTCGTAGAAGACGCGCCGCGCCTCGGCGTTGTCCCGCTGCCCCCGCAGCGCCTGCAGCGCCTCGGTCGCCTCGGTGATGGCGCGCTCCTTGGTGGCGCGCAGCACGCCGAGCAGGGACTGCTCGTGGGTCGAGCGCAGCAGCGCGAGCTGCTCGGCGTCTCGCTTCTCGAGCGCACTCAGCAGGGCGCCCCCCAGGGCCCGGACGGAGGCCGTGATGCCCAGGGCCTTCTGCACCATCACGCGGAAGCGGTAGTGCGGACGGGCGGCCGAGAAGGCCAGCTCCGCGCCGGACGCGCCCGCGGCTGCGGCCGCCACCAGGGCCCCCGCGTCGAGGGGCGGGTCGTAGAGCGCGAGGGGGCTGTACTCGCCGTCCAGGGTCAGGCAGTTGCGCAGCTTGTACAGGCGGTCCTCGACCGTGTCCCAGTACGCCAGCAGCTTGGGGTTGGGCGGCACGCAGAAGTAGGCGACCGAGCCCAGGGCGCTCAGGCTGTCGCTGCCGGCCACGACACCCACCCCGGCGGTGGCACAGTGGGACTCCAGTCAGGGTCGTCTCGGTGGGCGGAGCGCCCGACCCGCTCACCGCCTCCTCCAGGACCTCGTTGACCAGGTCGATGGTCGGCAGCGCCCGGTCGGCGTTGGCGCAGGTCATCAGCGTGGCCGGGATGTCCGGCCGACGCACGCCCAGCTCCGTGTACATGCCGATGTCCTGGAGGTACCCCAGCAGCTGCACCATGTAGGAGGTGGGACTGAGGACCGACGAGCAGGACTCGCAGGTGCACTGGTTCAGGGACCCGAACAGGCTCTGGTAGTCCGGGATCGCAGAGGTGTCGGCGCCGTCGGCGACGGCCTTGGCCAGGCTCTGCACGGCGGCGGGCGTCACGCCCTCGATCGCCGTGCTGTTCAGGCTGTAGAGCGTGATCGCGGTGGCGG
>CAYFPX010000209.1:0-13484 GCA_964344945.1 uncultured Enterobacterales bacterium | reverse complement strand
CTGTCCCCCCCCCCTTCCTCACCGGACCTCAAGGTCCATGAAGCCTGCCCCGGAACAGCCCCCGGGCCCGTAGCTGGCCCCTGTCGGTCATTCGACCGATGGGTCCCCACCCCCCAAACGGATGACCGTGTCTGCAGGCCCCCACCCCCTCGGTGGGCTCCAGGAGCACGGCATGACCCCCCAACAGGCGACTCCCCCGCAGGACGCGACCCAGGCGATCTCGGACCAGCACAAGGACATCCGGGACGTCCTGACCACCCTGGACCAGACGTCCCAGCTCAGCGACGTCCTGGTCCTCCTCCGAGAGCTCAAGGAGGTGCTGATCCCGCACTTCGCCGAAGAGGAGCGCCCCGGCGGGCTCTACGAGACCGTGCTCACGGGCGCCCCCCGGAACGCCGGCCAGCTCGACCGGCTGCTCGCCGAGCACCGGGAGCTGCTGGTCGAGCTCGAGGGCCTGATCGAACAGATCCAGCTCTGCCTGGCCGGGCCGGTGGCCGAGGCGATCACCCGGGCCCGCACCCTGCAGGCCCGCCTGCGAGCCCACGAGGAGAGCGAAGGCAGCATCGTCGCCGACGCGCTCTACCAGGACCTCGGCGTCGGAGACTGACCATGCCCAGCGAGTCCCAGCCCGCGCCCGCTCACCAGGGCCCCGAGCCCGTCGTCGTCTCCCAGCACATCATCGAGATCGTCAGCGACTCCGGCGAAGGCGCGCAGAAGGCCGGCCAGGCCCTGGGCGCCATCAGCGCCAAGATGGGCAACGGCGTCTGGACCGTCGAGATCATCCCGGCGGAGATCAAGCCCCCCGCCCGCTCCCGGGCCGGGGCCAGCGGCATCCGCATCCGCATCGGCGCCGAGCGGATCACCAACATGGGCGACCAGGCCGACCTGGTCGTGGCCTTCAACGAGCAGGTGCTCTACGGCCGCATCCAGCAGGGCGCCTACCGCCCCGGCACGGTCGTGCTGCTGGAGAACAAGTGGGCCGAGGACCGCTCGGAGCGGATCCGCATGCTCTACGCCGAGGCCCTGGCCGAATTCGCCGAGCTGGGCCTGGACGTCCGGGAGGTCGCCCTGGACCAGGCGTGCAAGGCGATCACCGGCGGCTCCCGAGTCGGCAAGAACATGTTCGTGCTGGGGCTGCTCTGCGCGGTCTACGGCCGGGACCTGGCGGTGGCCCGGCGGGAGATCGAGGCCATCTTCGGCCGCAAGGGGCGCAACGTCATCGACCAGAACCACCGCCTGCTGCAGGAGGGCTACGCCTTCGCCCTGGAGCACCTGGACCTGCGCTTCCAGGTGCCCGCCCAGGCGGACCTGGTCCCCCAGGTGGTCATGAACGGCAACCAGGCCGTGGGCCTGGGCGTGATGGCCTCGGGCATGGACCTGGTCTCGATGTACCCGATCACGCCAGCGACCAGCGCCAGCCACTACCTGGCCAGCGTCTACCACCACGTCGGCGGCTTCGTGCACCAGGCCGAAGACGAGATCGCCGCCATCGGCTTCGCCATCGGGGCCTCCTACGCCGGCCGCACGGCCTGCACGATCACCTCCGGCCCCGGCCTGGCCCTGAAGATGGAGTTCCTGGGCCTGGCCGTGATGGCCGAGATCCCCCTGGTCATCGTGCTGGTCCAGCGGGGCGGGCCCTCCACCGGGCTGCCGACCAAGGTCGAGCAGGGCGACCTGCTCTCGGCGCTCTTCGGAGCACCCGGCGACGCCCCCAAGGTCGTGCTGGCCGCCGCCACCATCGAGGAGTGCTTCCACCTCACCATCACCAGCCGCAAGCTGGCCGAGGAGTTCCGCACCCCGGTCATCCTGCTGACCGACGCCAACCTGGCCACCGGCGTGGCGCCCTTCGACCGGCCCACGGCCCAGCAGGCCTGGCTGAGCGCACCGCCGGACCAGTCCCCCTGGCGGGCGGGCGTGCCCGCCTATGCCTGGGATCCCGCGACGGGCATCTCCCCGCGCCCCGTGCCCGGCCAGGCCGGCGGCGAGTACGTGCTCACCGGCCTCGCCCACACCCGCGAGAGCAAGGTCGCCTACGACCCGGAGTCGAACCAGATCGGCTGCGAGATGCGCAGCCGCAAGCTCGCGGCGCTGCAGCGCTCCCTGCGCCCTCCCGAGGTCTACGGCGGCGACGACGGCGAGCTGCTGCTGGTGGGCTGGGGCTCGACCCTGGGCTCCCTGCAGGAGGCGGTGGACCGCGCCCGGGCCGAGGGCCACCGGGTCTCCACGGTGCACCTGCGCTTCCTGTCCCCTCTCGAGCCCGGCCTGGCCGAGATCTTCGCCCGCTTCGACAAGGTGATGACCGTCGAGATCAACTACGGCGACCCCAAGGGCGCCGAAGACCTGCAGGGCCCCGGCCGCCGCCTCGGCCAGCTGGCCCAGGTCCTCCGGTCCACCACCCTGCTCGACATCGACAGCTGGGCCACCGTGCCCGGTCAGCCCCTGGCCCCGAGCGTCGTCTACCAGGCCGTCCTCGACCACCTGCCCTCCAGGAGTGCCTGATGTTCGGACTCAAGCCGGACTGGTCCCTCGAAGTCCCCCCTCGCTACTTCACCCTCGAGGACTACGAGGGCGGCGTGGCCCGCTGGTGTCCGGGCTGCGGCGACCTGGCCGTGCTCACCGCGGTCCAGCGCATCTGCCGGGAGGAGCAGCTGGCCCCGGAGAAGGTGGTCGCGGTCAGCGGCATCGGCTGTGCCGGGCGCTTCCCCCACTACATGGGCACCTACGGCTTCCACGGCCTGCACGGCCGGGCCCTGCCCGTGGCCTGCGGCATCCGCGCCCGGCGCCCGGACCTGACCGTCTGGGTCGCCACCGGCGACGGCGACTGCTGCTCCATCGGCGCCGGCCACTGGCTGCACGCCATCCGGTACAACATGGACATGGTCGTGATGTTGTTCGACAACAACATCTACGGCCTGACCAAGAAGCAGACCTCGCCCACCACCCAGCCCGGCGAGTCCACCAACACCCACCCCCGCGGGTCCTGGCTGCCGGCCCTGGACCCGCTGTCCACCACCCTGGGCATGACCAACGCCTCGTTCGTGGCCCAGACCGTGGACTGGAACCCACCCCACCTCTACGCCACGCTCAAGGCCGCCTACCACCACAAGGGCACGAGCTTCGTGCGCATCCTCCAGCGCTGCCCCACCTACTCGGGGCACGTCTTCGAGAACCTGCAGAAGGACCCGAGCCGCCTGACCATGCTGCTCCACCCGGACGGCATCACCCTGGACGAGCGCTCGGCCAAGGTCTTCCCGACCACCCAGGCCCACGACCCCAGCGATCTCAACGGCGCCCGGGCCATCGCGGGAGCACCGGGGGCCCTGCCCATCGGCCTGCTCTACCAGGACCGCTCCTGTCCCCGGTACGACCGCTACAGCGCCGAGGGCTTGGAGAAGACCGACGCCGAGAAGCTGGCGGCCATCGACGCGGCCATCGGCCGCTTCGCCGTCTGAGGCCCCGGTGGACCCCGCGCCCGCCCTGCTCCCCGCCGCCCTCGCTGGCTACGCCGCCGCTCCCGCGCTGCGCACCGGCTTCCCGCTGCTGCTGGCGCCGGACCAGGCCCTCGCCGGCCTGCCGACGCTCCTGGCGCGCTGGCAGGCGGCCGTCACCGACGGGGTCGCCCGGGGCCTGGTCGCAGACAACCTGCGCCGCCTCGAAGCCCGCGTGGGCGCCAACGGGGTGCCGTCCGCCGACGCAATCGAGCGGCTCCGACTGGCCGCCGACGCCCTGGCCGGAGAGCTCTCCCTGGCCGAGGAGCCCGACCAGGCGCTGCGCCGGGGCCTGGCGGAGCTGGTCTCCCAGGTGCCCGCCGACGCCCGCTGGCTGGACTACGGCCCCGACACCGCGCCGACCCTGGTGGCCCACGCCGTGGCGGAGCGCACGGCCCGGTCCCGGGCGAGCCTGGTCGAGGTCCTGGGCCCCCTGGTCCACGCCCTCACGGACCGCCTGGCCGTGGAGCGGGCCCTGGACCCCGCCGCCCGGGCGCCGGACGCCCTGGAGCACGCCGTCGGCGACGTGGGGGCTCGCTTCCTGGACCCGACCGCCCTGTCCGCGGTGGTCGGTCGGACCCGGGGCTCCGCGGCGGCGTCGGAGGACCGGGTGGCCCGGCTCCAGCGCCTGCGCGACGCGCTGGGCACCGCCTGCGGCGACGACGCCCTGCTGGCCGCGACGGTGATCTGCGACGACGCCGAGGGCCCCTGGTCCGCCGTGGGCCGCGCCCAGGCCCACGAGGCGCCCGTGGCCGAGGTGGCCCGTGTCTTCGAGGAGCGAGCCGCAGCGGTGGTCCAGGTCCTGGCCGCGGCGCGAGCCGCTCGCCTGGAGCTGGCGGACGCCTATGAGCCCGCCCGGCACGACGCCTGGGTCCGGGCGCTCACCTGGCAGGACCTCACCGACGAGGAGCGGCGCTGGCTGCCCGTGGTGATCGGCGTGGACGACGCCGCCCGGGTCGGGGCCGACGGCCTGGCGTCGCTGACGGCGCTGGTCGCGTCTGGCGCCCCGGTCCAGCTGGTGCTGGAGCGGCGCAGCCTGGCGGCCTTCCCGGTCGCCGACCCGGCGATGGTCGCCCTGGCCACCCGCCAGGCCGTGGTCGCCCGCACCACCCCCGCCGTGCCCGACCACCTGCTCGCGGCGGTGGGCGGCGCGCTGGAGAGCGGCCTGCCCGGGGTGCTCCAGACATTCGACGGCCACGTGACCGGCGCCCCGGTGGCCCCCTGGCTGGTGGCCCAGGCCGCTGTGAGCGCCCGGGCCCACACCCTGTTCTGCTTCGATCCCACCGCGGGCGCGGCGTGGACCGGGGTGATGGCCATCGGCAGCAACCCGGAGCCCGAGCGGGACTGGGCCTCCAGCGACGACGGCGAGCCCTTCACCCTGGCCGACGCCGCGTGGCTGGACCCGGCCCTGCAGGACCAGCTCCGACCCCCCACCGAGGTCGAGCAGGATCGGCTGGTGCCCCTGGCGGCCTGGCTCGACCAGCCGTCGCCCGAGCAGCGCCCGGTGGTACAGCTCCAGGGCCCCGGCGGCCCGGAGCCCCGGGTGGTGCGCACGGACCTGCGGGCCCGGGTGCTCGCCGCGCGGCTGGACTGGTGGCTGCTGCGAGAGCTGGGCGGGGTGGCCAACAGCCACGCCGCGGCGGCGGAGGCCCGGGTGCGGGCCGAGGCCGAGGCCGAGCTGCACGCGCTCCAGGAGCAGGCCGCCCAGGCCCAGGAGGCCGCGGTGGCCGAGGCCCGGGCCGCGGGCGCCAGCGAGGCGATGAGCCGCCTGGCTGCGAGCCTGCTGGAGACGGACTTCACGGCGGTGGCGCGGCCCGTCGCAGCCGACGCGCCGGCCCCGGTGGTCGAAGCGGTCTCTGCGCCCGTCGAGGCCGAAGCCGAGCCCGCGCCGGCCCCGCCCGAGGAGGAAGACACCGAGCCCGCCGAGCCGTGGATCGACAGCCCCCTCTGCACCAGCTGCAACGACTGCATCGACATCAACCCGCAGCTCTTCGCCTACGACGCCAACAAGCAGGCGGAGATCGTCGACCCGGAGGCGGGCACCTTCGAGGACCTGGTCCGGGCCGCCGAGAAGTGCCCCTCGAACTGCATCCACCCGGGGGCCCCCCTGGACCCCTCCGAGCCAGGCCTCGACGCCCTGCTCGAGCGGGCCGCGCCCTACCGGTAGATGTCCTCCACGGTCACCGCCACCCTGATCATGACCGGCCTCGGGGTCGGCTTCGCCACCCTGCTGGCGGTGGCCTGGACCCTGCTGCGGGTGCCCGAGGACCCGCGCCTCGAGGCCGTGGACGAGGCGCTGCCGGGCACCAACTGCGGGGCCTGCGGCGCCCCGGGCTGCCACGCCTTCGCCGAGGCCCTGCTCGAAGGTTCGCTCCAGCCGGCCGCCTGCACGGTCTCGTCTGTGGACGCCATCACGCAGATCGCGGCCCTGCTCGGGGTCGACGCGGGGGAGCAGCGGAAGCGGGTCGCCCGGGTGGCTTGCGGCGGCGGCCGGGCCGAAGCGCCGGACCTGGCCGACTACCGCGGCGCCCGGACCTGCCGGGAGGCCGACGTGGTCGCCGAGGGCGGCAAGGCCTGCCCCTGGGGCTGCCTGTGGCACGGGGACTGCGTCGTCGCTTGCGACTTCCACGCCATCGCCCTGAACGACAACGGCCTGCCGGTGGTCCGCCCGGACCTCTGCACCGCCTGCGGCGACTGTGTCGATGCCTGTCCCCGAGGGCTCTTCCACCTGGTGCCCGTCACGCGCCCCCTCTGGGTCCAGTGCAGCTCGCCGCTGACCGGCGACGACGCCCGCGCCGTCTGCAGCGCCGCCTGCGACGCCTGCGGCCGCTGTGCCCAGGACGCCGCCGAGGGCGTCATCACCATGGTCGACGGCCTGCCCCGGGTCGATCTCGACGCACCGGGCCAGGCCGTCGCGGCCGTCGCCCGCTGCCCGACCGGCGCCATCGCGTGGGTCCCCGAGCGGCAGTTCCCCGAGGCCCAGCCCCGGACCTGGAGCACGCATGGCTGAGCTCTTCGATCGCGCCGCCCGCTGGCTCGGCGCCCGCTTCGCCCGTGCCCCCGCCCCCCCCGAGGGAGACCGGGTCACCCTGACCGCGCCCGAGGCGGCCCGCCTCGCCGCCGAGCAGGCCGGCGCCACGGTCCGCGAGGACCTGGGCGCCGCCCTGGGCGCCGCGCTGGCGGGCACGCGCACCGTCGCCTGGGCCTCGGACCTGTCGCTGACCGAAGGGCTCGGCCTGCTGCGCCTGGCCGCGGACCGCTCCGCTCCCCTGGTGGTCGTCGCCCAGGCCGGCGGCGAGGGCTGGCAGCGTGCGGGCGACACCGGCTGCGTCCGACTCCTGGCGGGCACGGCCCAGGAGGCCCTTGACCTGGTCGCCCTCGGGCTCCGCCTGGCAGAGACGGCCCTGGTGCCCGTGATCGTGGGGCTGGAGCCCGAGCCGCGAGAGGCCGAAGCGCTCTCGGTGCCGGAGGGCATGCGCGCCTGGTGCGGCGCGCCCGGCGACGCCGTGCCCTGCCCCACCGAGGCCCAGCGGCTCCTGTTCGGCCCCGTGCGCCGCCGCCTGGTCCGCTGGCACGACCTGGAGCGGCCACGGCTCCTGGGCACAGCACTGTCCCCGGCTGTCCGGGCCCGGCGCCTCGCCGCCCGGGAGGCCCTGTGGCTCCGGGAGCTGCCGGAGCTGTTCGAAGAGCTGGCCGAGGGCTGGCGTGCCCTCAGCGGCCGTGGGCCCGGGGCTGTCGAGGCGGTGACCACCGCCGGCGCCACCCTGGTCATCGTGGCCGCTGGTGCGGCCGCCGGTGTCGCCCGCGAGGCCGCCGACCTCTTGCAGGCGGAGGGCCGCGCGGTCGGGACCGTGACCCTCCGAGCGCTCTCTCCCTGGCCCGGCGTCGCCCTGGCCAGCGCGGTGCCCCCTGGCGCGCGGGTGGTGGTCCTGGACCGGGCCGAAGGCCCGGGGCTCGGAGCCCCGCCCCTGCTCGCCGCGACCCGGGCCGTGCTGGGCGCCGAGCGACCCGTGCGCGGCCTGCGACCGGTCGGCGCCCTGCGGGCCGAGGACCTGGTGCTCGCCTGCCGCCAGCAGCTGTCCGGGATCACCACCGGCGGCTGGCTCGGCCTGGGAGAGCCCCGCGCCGCCCACCCCCGCCAGCAGGCCTGGCTGGACGCCGTCTCCCGGGCCTGCCCCCAGGTCCAGGACCTGGGCGTGCGGGCCGATGGCGGCGGCACCCCCGCGGCCGCCCCCGACGGCCCCACACCCCTCGCGGTCCGCCTGCTGACCGGCGCCGACACCACGGCCGACGCCCTGCCCGCCTTCCACGCCCGGGTGGGCTCCCTCCAGGACCCCGACGACGCCCCGGTGGATCCGGCCCTGGCCGTGGCAGCGGTGCCGCCCCTGACCGCGACCTTCGCCCGCATGGCGGGCGCCAGGGACGCCCTGCCCAGCCTGGCCCCCGAGGCCTGCACCGGCTGCGGCGCCTGCTGGTCGGCCTGTCCCGAGGGCGCCATCAGCGCCACCACCGCCACCCCCCGGGTCCTGGTCGACACGGCCCTGGCCCGAGCGATCGCCGCCGGCACCGAGCTCGGCGCCCTGCGGCGCCTGGCCGGCACCACCGCCCGGGCCCTCGGGCGCGCCGTGCGCGGCCGCACCACCGACCACGCGCTGCCCAGCGCCGGAGCGCTGGTCGGCGAGCTGCTCGCCGGCGCCGCGCTGCGAGCCGGCCTGGCGCCCCAGCTCGCCGCGGCGAGCGCCCGAGCGGCCGAGGCCGTCGGCACCCCCCTGGCCGGCCTGCCCCTGGTCGCCACCGCCCCGCTCTTCGACGAGCCCGAGCAGCGCAAGGCCGGCACCGGCGAGCTGCTCACCTTCGCCGTGGACCCGGAGCTCTGCACCGGCTGCGGCGCCTGCGGCGCCGCCTGCGAGCCCGACGCCCTGGGCCTCGTCCCCCAGACCCCGGACCTCCTGGCCGCCGCGCGCCAGGCCCGGGCCGCCCTGGAGACCCTGCCGGAGGCGCCGGCCGCCACCCTCGGCGGCCTGGCGGGCCACCCCGACGTCGGACCCCTGGGCGCCCTGCTGCTCAGCCAGCGGGCCTCGGCGGTCTGGGGCGGCGGCGCCGGCTTCGACCCCGGATCCGGCCCCCGCCTGGCCCTGCGCATCGCCCTGGCCGCGGCCGAGCACGTGCTCCAGCCCCGGCTGGCGGAGGTCCAGAGCCTGGCCGAAGCCCTCGGTCGCGCCCTGACCAGCGAGCTGATCGAGGCCCTGCCCACCGGCGATCTGGTGGCCCTGGGCGGTGCCCTGGCCGGCGGGGACGGCTCGGTGGCCGAGGTCCTGGCCCGGGTCGAGCACGCGGGCGGCGCCCAGCGCCTGGGCGCGGGCCGCATGTCCCGCCTGCGGCGGCTGACCGCGCTGCAGGGCCGCTGCGAGGCGCTGTCGACCCGGCTGGTCGAGGCCGGCGGCGGCCTGGGGCGCGCCCGCCTGGGCGTGGTCCTGGGGACCGGGGCGGCCGCGGCCCTCGGCGTGCGCTTCCCCTTCAACCCCCTGCAGGCCCCGGCCCTGGTGGCGCCACGCAGCGGCCTGACCGCCCTGGTCCAGGGGCTGATGGCGGGCCAGCTCCGCCAGGCCGCAGAGGACCTGGCCCTGGTGCGCCAGGCCCGGCGGGAGCTGGACGATCCGGCCCTGGCCGCGCGCTCCGCGCCGGTCCCGCCGCCGCCCTGGTCCGAGCTGAGCGACGACGAGCGGGCCCTCTGCCCGCCGCTCCTGCTGGTGGTGGCCGGCGAGGCCCCGCCCCTCACCCCGGTCTGGACCAACGGCCTGCCCCTGCGGGTCCTGGCCCTGGCCGAGCCCGACGGCGACGGCGCCGCCGAGCTCCAGGCCATCGCAGCCGGTGCCGCCGGCGCGCTGGTGGCCCAGGAGTCCCTCGCCTGCGGAGACGCCCTGGCCACCAGCTGGCTGAGTGCCTGGGCTCACCCGGGGCCGAGCCTCCACCGGGTGCACGCCCCCAGCCCCGCCGCGGACGGCCTGCCCACCGAGGGCGCCCTGGCCGCTGCCCGGGCGGCCCTGGACGACGGTGGCTGGGCCCGCCTGCGGGTGGAGCCCCTTCGGGAAGGTCTGCTGTCCGAGCGGGTCGAGCTCCTCTCCGACGGCGGGCCGGCGGTGCTCCAGGCCCTCTTCGGGCGGCAGGGCCCCTCCGTCGAAGAGCAGCTCGCCGAGCGGGACCGCGCCCACGCCGCCGAGCGGGCCGCCCTGGAGCAGGCCCACGACGCCGCCCTGGAGCGCCAGCGCCAGGACCTGGAGGCCGGCCTGGTCGGCCGCCTGGAGCAGCGGCTGCTCGCCCTGGCCGGCTACGCGCCCGCGGACCCGAGGGCCTGAGCGTGGCTTCGGCCAGCACCGCGCGCACCTTCCCCGGCGGGGTCCACCCCGACGACGCCAAGCTGCCCGCCGCAGGCCTGGCGATCCAGCGCCTGCCCTTCCCGGAGCGCCTGGTCCTGCCCCTGGGCCAGCACATCGGCGCCCCCTCGGTGGCCGAGGTGAGGCGGGGCGAGCGGGTGGTGCGCGGCCAGCGCCTGGCCCGGGCCGGCGGCTTCGTCTCCACCGCCCTGCACAGCCCCGTCACCGGGACCGTGGTGGACCTGGGGCCCCGGCGCCACCCGAGCGGCGGCCTGGTCGACGCCATCGAGCTGGAGACCGACCCCTACAGCACCCAGCAGCTCCAGGCCGAGGAGCCCACGCCATGGGCACAGCTCAGCCGGTCGGACTTCGTCGCCCGGGTCCAGGAAGGCGGCCTGGTGGGCCTGGGCGGCGCCGCCTTCCCCAGTCACGTCAAGTACGCCCTCAAGGACGACCAGCGCTGCCACACCCTGGTGGTGAACGGCTGCGAGTGCGAGCCCTACCTCTGCTGCGACCAGCGGGTGATGGTCGAGCAGCCCGACGACGTGCTGCGGGGCTGCGAGATCCTGGGCCGCTTCCTCCAGGTCGAGCGGGTGGTCATCGGCGTGGAGCGCAACAAGCCCACCGCCATCGCGGCCCTGGAGCGAGCCCTGGCCGACGGCCCCGAGCGCACCCCGCCGATCACCGTCGGGGCCCTGGAGACCCGCTACCCCCAGGGCGCCGAGAAGGTCCTCATCAAGGCCCTCTTCGACCTGGAGGTGCCCGCCGGGGCGCTGCCCATCGACGTGGGCATGATGGTCAACAACGTGGGCACCATGGCCGCCCTGGCCCGCTGGATCGACCACGGCGAGCCCCTGGTGGAGCGGGTGGTGACCGTCGCCGGCCCCGGCGTTCCCCGACCCGCGAACCTGCTGGTGCCGCTGGGCACGTCCCTGCGAGAGGTGCTCGCGGCCTGCGGCGGCCCCACCGACGACACCGAGCTCATCGTGCTGGGTGGACCGATGATGGGCGCCCCGGCCGGCACCCTCGACGCCCCGGTGCTCAAGGGCACCAGCGGCATCCTGGCCTTCACCGCCGCAGAGGCCGTGGTCGGCGACCCGGGCCCCTGCATCCGCTGTGGCCGCTGTCTCGAGGCCTGCGCCTACGCCCTGAACCCCTCCCGACTGGGGCGACTGGCCAAGGTCCAGCGCTTCGACGAGATGGCCCGCCTCAACGTCCTGGACTGCATGGAGTGCGGCGCCTGCAGCTACGCCTGCCCGGCCCGGATCCCGCTGGTCCAGCAGTTCCGCGCCGCCAAGGCCTGGCTGCGCGCCCAGGCGCGGAGGACCGGGTGAGCCGGCGGCTGGCCGTCCAGACCCCGCCTCACGTGCGCACCGCCACCGGGGTGCCGGACCTCATGCGGGACGTGGTGTGGGCCCTGGTGCCGGTGCTGCTGGCGTCCTGCTGGTTCTTCGGCCTCGCCGCGCTCCTGGTCGTCGGCGCCGCGACCGCGGGCGCGGTCGTCACCGAGCGGGTCTTCGCCCCGGGGGGCCGGAGCACCCTGGGGGACTGGTCGGCGGTGCTCACCGGGGTGGTGCTCGGCCTCACCCTGCCCCCGGGCCTGCCCGTCTGGATGGCGTTCGTCGGCGGCAGCGCCGGCATCGGCCTGGGAAAGCTGGCCTTCGGCGGCCTGGGCCAGAACCTGTTCAACCCCGCCCTGGTCGGCCGCGCCTTCCTCCAGGCCGCCTTCCCCATCGCCCTGACCACCTGGCCCACGGTCGGCCAGGGCTGGTCCATTCCGGCCTCCACCTTCGCCGCGCCGCTGATGACCCCCAGCGTCGACGTCATCACCTCGGCGACCCCGCTGGGGGCGCACAAGTTCGAAGGGGAGCTCACCGAGCTGGGGGCCCTGGTGATCGGCCACACCGGGGGCTCCCTCGGGGAGACCAGCGCCGGCCTGCTCGTGCTCTGCGGCCTGTGGCTCGCCTGGCGCCGGGCCTTCGACTGGCGCGTCCCGGTGTCGATGCTGCTGAGCGTGGTGGTGGTCAGCGGGCTGCTGCACCTGGCCTGGCCGGAGACCGTGGCGCCGGCCCACCACATGCTCGCCAGCGGCGGCCTGCTCTACGGCGCCGTCTTCATGGCCACCGATCCGGTGACCAGCCCGACCACGCCGAAGGGCGCCTGGGTCTTCGGGATCGGCATCGGCCTGCTCGTGGTGCTCATCCGCGCCTGGGGTGGTCTGCCCGAGGGCGTGATGTACGCCATCCTGCTGATGAACGCCGCCACGCCGCTCATCGACCGCCACACCCAGCCCCGGCCCTTCGGGCGGGAGGTGGCGCCGTGACGGGCGAAGCCAGCGTGGCGAGCATGATCCTCACCCTGGGGGTGGCCGGGCTGGTGAGCGGGCTGACCATCGTGGGCATCTACGAGCTCACCTTGCCCACCATCACCGAGAACAAGGCCCGGGAGCTGCGGGAGGCGGTCTTCCAGGTGGTGCCTGGCAGCGCGTCGCTGGAGCGGCTGGCCCTGGTGGACGGCGCCTTGGCGGCCCAGGAGGAGGGCCCGGAGCCGGCGGTCTTCGCCGCCCAGGACGAGCAGGGCCGGCTGGTGGGCTACGCCATCCCCGCCGAGGGCGCCGGCTTCCAGGACACCATCCGGTTGATCTACGGGGTCGACCGCGGCCTGGAGCGGGTCACCGGGATGCGGGTGCTCGAGAGCCGGGAGACCCCGGGCCTCGGCGACAAGATCATCAAGGATCAGGCCTTCGTCGGGGCCTTCGAGGACCTGGCGGTCTCGCCGGTCATCACCCTGGTGCCCAACGGCAAGAGCGCCGAGCCCCACCACGTCGACAGCATCACGGGGGCGACCATCAGCGCCCGGGCCATCGTCAAGATCCTCAACGAGGGCAACGAGGTGTGGCTGCCCGTGCTGCCCGAGCACGCCGGGAGCGCGCCGTGACGGCCGAGCACACCACCGAGCAGCTCTACGAGGAGTTCGCCAAGGGCATCTGGCGGGACAACCCGGTCTTCGTGCACGTGCTGGGCATGTGCCCGATGCTGGCGGTCACCAACTCCGCGGTCAACGCCCTGGCGATGGGCGCGGCCACGCTCTTCGTGCTGGTGGGCTCGTCGACCCTGGTGTCCCTGGTGCGCAACGTCATCCCCAAGCAGGTCCGGATCTCGACCTACATCGTGATCATCGCGACCTTCGTGACCGTCGCCGACTACACGCTGCTGGCCCTGCTCCCGGGCGTGCACAAGGAGCTGGGGGCCTTCATCTCGCTGATCGTGGCGAACTGCCTCATCCTGGGCCGCCAGGAGGCCTTCGCGGCGAAGAACACCCTGCGCATGGCCGTGGCCGACGCGCTGGGCATGGGGGCGGGCTTCACCTTCGCGCTCTTGTGCCTGGGCAGCGTGCGCGAGGTGCTGGGCAGCGGGTCGCTCTTCGGGGTGTCGCTCTTCGGCCCGGACTTCGAGCCTTGGGTCGTGATGATCCTGCCCCCCGGCGGCTTCCTGATGCTGGGCCTGATCCTGTGGGTGTTCGCCGTCCTGGCCGAGCGCCGGGCCCGGACCCACTCCCCGAAGGCGGTGGCCCGTGGGCGCTGAGCTGGTCTGGACCTTCGTCGGCGCGATGCTGGTGAACA
>CAYFPX010000208.1:14366-15172 GCA_964344945.1 uncultured Enterobacterales bacterium | reverse complement strand
GAGCTCAGGCGGGGCATCGACCTGGCGGTCAAGGCCATCGTCGCCGACCTCGCCAAGCTCTCCCGGCCCATCGCCGACACCAAGGAGATCGCCCAGGTGGGCACTGTCTCCGCCAACGGCGACACCACCATCGGCGACATCATCGCCGAGGCCATGGACAAGGTCGGCAAGGAAGGCGTCATCACGGTCGAGGAGGCCAAGAGCCTGGCGACCGAGCTGGTCACCGTCGACGGCATGCAGTTCGACCGTGGCTACCTCAGCCCGTACTTCGTGACCGACGCCGAGCGCATGGAGACCGTGCTCGAGGATCCGTACATCCTGCTGCACGAGAAGAAGATCTCGAACATGCGCGACCTGCTCCGCCTGCTGGAGAAGGTCCACGGCACCGGCAAGCCCATCCTCCTCATCGCCGAGGACATCGAGGGCGAGGCCCTGGCCACCCTGGTCGTCAACAAGCTGCGCGGCACCCTGAACTGCGCCGCGGTCAAGGCCCCCGGCTTCGGTGACCGCCGCAAGCAGATGCTCGAGGACATCGCCGTCCTGACCGGCGGCAAGCTCATCGCCGAGGAGCTCGGCCTGAAGCTGGAGAACCTCGACCTCAACGACCTGGGCACCGCCAAGCGCATCGTCATCACCAAGGACAACACCACCATCGTCGACGGTGGCGGCGAGAACGACGACCTGATGTCCCGCATGGGCCAGATCCGGACCCAGATCGACAACACCACCTCGGACTACGACCGCGAGAAGCTCCAGGAGCGCCTCGCCAAGCTGTCCGGTGGCGTGGCCATCGTGAAGGTAGGCGC
>CAYFPX010000208.1:1652-14344 GCA_964344945.1 uncultured Enterobacterales bacterium | reverse complement strand
GAGATCGAGATGAAGGAGAAGAAGGCCCGGGTCGAGGACGCGCTGCACGCGACCAAGGCCGCGGTGGAAGAGGGCGTGCTGCCCGGCGGTGGCGTGGCCTACCTCCGTGCCCAGAACGCCCTGGACAGCCTGGGCCTCGAGGGTGAGCGCAAGTTCGGCGTCGACATCGTGCGCCGCGCCATCGAGGAGCCCCTGCGGCAGATCGTCAGCAACGCTGGCGGCGAGCCGAGCATCGTGCTGGCCAACGTCCTGGACGGCGAGGGCACCTACGGCTACAACGCCCGCGAGGACAGGTTCGAGGACCTGGTCGCGGCCGGTGTCATCGACCCGACCAAGGTCACCCGCTCCGCCCTGCAGAACGCCGCCTCCGTGGCCGGCCTGCTGCTGACCACCGAGGCCATGGTGGCCGAGGAGGCCGACGACGACGGCGGCGACATGGGCCACCACCACTGAGCCTCTGAGCGCTGAAGAGCGGCCCGCCGGGACCTCCCGGCGGGCCGCTCCTGCTTCGGGGGTATCCTCGCCGGGTGGGGCACCTGGGCCTGATCCTGCTGCTGGCTCGCACTGCGCTGGGGGGCGACGTGCTCGTGCTCGAGCTCGCCGGGGCGCCAGAGGCACAGGCCAGCGAGCAGCGCTTCGTGGAGGAGCTGAGCCTCGCCCTGGACGAGCTGAGCGTGGCGCCCCGACCCCTGGATGCGCCCGGCTTCGTCCGGGCGCCCCTGACGGCCCAGGTGGCGCGGGTGCGCCCGCTGCTCGGCGACGGCCGCTCCGTGGCGGTGGCCTGGCTGGACCAGCTTGGGCCGAGCCAGCTCGGGCTGGCCGTGGTGTTCGTGACCGACGACCGGGCGGTCGTGCGCCTGGTGCAGGCGGAGGTCACGGGACCCGGCGAGGCGGAGGCGGAGCTGGCGCTGGCCGCCCGCGAGATCCTGTGGTCGGCGCTGGGCCCGCCCCCCGCCGAGCTGGCGGTCGCTCCACCGGCTCCGAGCGCCGAGCCTGCGCCGGTCGTGGCCTCGACGGACCCCCGACTGCTGGGCGCTCGCGTCACAGCGGTGGGGGAGGTGGCTCTGCTCGGCGCCGAGGGCCCCGGACCCCGCTTCGGACTGGAGGCGGCCCTCGATCTGTTCGTCCAGGATCGCCTGGGTGTCGGCCTGGGCGTCGCCGGAGCCACCTCGGCTCTGGGGGAGGTGGAGGGCACGGAGGTGCGGGTCTCCCGGATCACCCCGGCGCTTCGGGCCCAGCTGTGGACCCTTCCCCTGGCCCCGTTCGCCCAGGTGGGCGTCCCGTTCACCTGGCTCCAGGTGCCGGGGGACGTGGCGGTGATGGTGACCCCCCGCGTGTCCGTGGGGGTGACCGGGCACTGGGGCTCGCTGATGGTCGAGGGCCGGGTCGGCTACCTGTTCTTCCGCGACGTGCTCGAGCTCTACAGCACCGGCAACCTGGTCTACGACAGCGGGCGGGTCGAGGTGGGGCTGTCCGTGGGGTGGCGCGGGCCGAGCTGAAGGCGCCCGCCGCGGTCAGTCGGGCGCCGCCAGGCGCTCGAGCGCGGACTCCTCGCCGTACACCGTGGCGAGCCTGCGCAGCACGTCGCCGAGCCTGGGGTGGGCCAGGTGGGCGCGCCACTGGTCGGCCCAGGCGGGGTTGTCGGGGACCAGGGCCAGGGAGAAGCCGCGGCGGAAGCACTCCCGCAGCCAGCGGTCCCAGTCGTCGGTGTCCTGTTCCTGGGCGGCCATCTCAGCCAGCTTCAGGGGCACCACCCAGCCGCTCGGGTGCTCCTCCGTGCCGACGAGGGCGCGGGTGAAGGCCTCCCGGGCGGGCTCGCGCTCACCCAGCAGGAGCGTCACCTCGCCCAGGTCATACCAGGCGAACCCCAGGCTGGGGTCCTGGGCCACCGCGAGCGCCAGGCGTTCGCGACTCGCGGTCAGCTCACCCTGGTGCCGCAGCAGCAGCCCCTCCTCGTAGACCAGGCGGGGGTGATCGGAGACCCGCGTGCGGAAGTCGCCGACCAGTGCCAGCCCCTCGTCGAAGCGGCCCTGGTCCAGCAGCACGTCGGCCTCGGCCTCCACCGAAGCGACGAGCGCCGCCCGGTAGTCCGGCGGCGGCAGCTCGGCGTGGGCGGCGGACCAGGCCGCCGCCCACCACAGCGCCGTCAGCGGCGCCGCCGGAGTCCGTTGGCGATCAGCCCCACCAGGACCACCAGCCAGCCGGTGGCGGGGGCGGGGGTGCTGGTGCACCCACAGCCGCCCGCGGCCAGGCCGGGTCCGCCCTCACCCTCGGGGTCGGCGCCCGGGTCGGTGCCGGTCCCGGGGTCGGTGCCCGGATCCGTGGTCGTGCCCTCGGGGTCCCCTTCGCCGACCTCGGAGGACAGCGCGTAGATGCACACGTCGTCCACGTTCCAGCCACCGAAGGCCAGGCCCTGGTCGCTCTCGAGGTGCCAGCTGAGCTCCACCAGGCCGTCGCCGTCCGGGTCGGTGATGCTGTAGGTGGCCAGGGACCAGGCCTCGTCCAGGTGGTGCTCGTCGCCGCTCTCGAAGCTGGTCTCCCAGTTCTCCCAGACCTCGTCGCCGTCGACCTCGACCCAGGCGTTGTCGTAGTAGCCGTCCTCGACGGTCAGCCAGCGACGGAACTGGAGCAGCAGGGGCGCGCCGTTGGCGCCGCTCACGTCGATGCCCGGGCTGAAGAGCCGGTTGTGCTTCTCGTGCTGGTACTCGCCGTTGTAGTTGCCGTAGCCGAGGTCGTTGCCCCAGACCTGGTCGCCGGAGTAGGCGTCGTCGGGGTCACCGCCGTTGCCGCCGGGCAGCCCGAGCTGCCAGTCGTCGGCGCCGAGCTCGTCCACGCCACCCACCAGCTCGTGCTTGAAGTCGCTGCCGAGCTCGTCTTCGAAGTCGGTGCAGTAGAGCTCGATGAGCTCGCCGACGTAGAAGGTGTGGGGGTTGATCTCGCCACCGGCCGGCGCGAACTGCACGTCGCCCTCGGCGTCTTCGATCTCCAGGTAGTACTGGACGATCGTGCCGTCGGGCTGGGCAGGGATGAGGCCGGACAGCGTCGTGGTGCTGTCGATGGCCAAGGTCGACAGGTGCCAGGAGTCGCCACCGTCGGTGGAGAAGTGCACCGCGCCGGCGGTGATGTCGAACTCGTTGCAGTCCGGGGCCAGGTTCAGCATCTCGGCGTCGACCCAGATGTCCTGGTAGGGCAGGTGGTTGTCGACGGTGTTGTGCAGGACGCTGGTGAGGCTCTGGTTGCCGCCCGGGCCGAGCCCGTGCTGCTGGAAGGCCTCGAGGATCTGGCACTGGTGCGGGGTGCCGTTGCCCAGGTCGCCGTCGTCGTCGTCGGCCACGAGGAACTCGTCGTAGGCGTCGGGGATGGTCGGGCCGCCCTTGATGCCGTCGGCCAGCAGCTGGCTCGTGATGCGCTGGGCCTCGGCCCGGTCGCCGAGCACCTCGGTGAGCTCGTCCCACAGGTCCCAGACAGCGCCAGCGAAGATCAGGCCGTCGTAGTGGACCTCTCCGACCCAGTCGTCCGGGTAGACCCGGTTGCTGGAGAGCTCCCGGATGCCGGAGCCGCTGGTGGAGAAGTAGGGCGCGATGACCGGGTCGTCGGTCTGAAGGGACGAGATGATGTCCCCGATGCCCTCGGAGATGGACCCGTCGAACACGCCGGCCTGCAGGCTGTAGTAGTGAAAGCCGTGGCCCCACTCGTGGTAGTTCACGTCTGCGATGCGCCCGGTGTTGTTGCAGCCGCTGCCCGCCGTGTAGAAGTTGACGTTGCCGTCGTAGTAGGCGTTGCAGCTGCTGTTCAGGTTGACGTTGCTGCGCAGGTCTTCGGTGACCATGCCCACCTCGGGCGCGGTCTGCATGCCCCAGTCCCGGACCTGGTGCAGGAAGATGTAGCTGTCGATCTGCGCCAGGGCCTCGTCGCCGGAGCGGTCCCAGGTGTGCACGCCGTCGGAGAACACGTCCTCCAGGTCGCTGCCGGCCCGGTTGTCCACCCGGAGCCAGTCGCCCCGCAGCTCGGTGATGAAGGTGCCGTCGTCGGCCGGGTCCAGGTTGAACACGCCCCAGGCGTCGGTGTAGGTGGTGTCGTCGCCGTTGGAGACGCGGGCCAGGGGCACGTCCGAGGTGGTCTGGTTGCCGTCGATGGTGCGCACGTCGTGGATGGCGGAGACGTGGCCCTCGAGGAAGCGCACCTCGTTGTGCACGTTGATCAGCTCGGCGTTGTGCGCGTCGATGTAGCTGACCCAGATGCCAACGGGCGTCTCGGTCCGGGTGCGGACCTCCCAGGTCAGGTCGTAGTGCAGGCCGCCTTCGAGCTCCGTGGGGAGCAGGACCAGGCGGGCGCCTTCGAGCTCGTGGTCGGCCTCGGCGGCCGGGCCCTGGGCGATGGCCTGGGCGATCGCCAGGTCCTCGCCGATCTCGGGGCTGGTGCTGACCCAGTCCGCGCTCGGGTGGGTGTCGATGCCCAGCAGGATCAGGTTGCCGTGCTTGATCCGCGCCGTGACGCCGGAGCGGTAGATCGGCACTCCGTCGACCACGCGCTCGAAGTCCACGTACCAGGTGTCGGTCCGAGCGATGTGGTTCGCGCCCTTCAGGACCAGCTGCTCCGCGCCGACCTCGACCAGCTCCGGCTGGCGAGCGAAGAAGGCCCGCAGGGCGTCCTCGACGTCGTCGGGATCCTTCAGGGTGCCCAGGGGGATGCCGGGGCCCCACGCGCGGTGTGGCGTGCCCGTCCACTCGTCGAAGCGCGCCTCCCAGCCGGCGCCCTCGCTGTCGAGGAACTTCCGCCAGCCTTCGCCGTCCTGGAGGAGGCGCTGGGTCCGCGAGTGGTAGATCGGCAGTCGGGCCGGCTCGGTCCCGATGGTGATGTCGTCAGCAGGAGCAAGCGCGAAGGCCGGGGCAGGGAGTAGACCCACGGCGAAGAGAAAGGACATGGACACCCTCCGTCGATGAAGAGGTTCGTTCGGCAGAGATGATTTGGCAACCGGTCAGACTTCAATCAACACGAATCTTGCAGTGCGTGAACAGGGTCTAGACAACCGCCGGTGGAAGCTGGTGCGCGCAGCACTCGGGCTCCTGCTGCTGCAGGGCTGCTCGTCCGACCCGCCTCCACCGCCTCCCGACACCGGGCTGCCACCGCTCCCCGCGCTGGTCGATGCCCCGCTGGACCAGGTGGGGGATGTCCGGGATCCCCGGGAGTTGCAGCTGTTCCTGGTGGGCGAGGTGCGGGGAGAGATCGAGCCCTGCGGCTGCCCCACGCTCCCCTACGGGGGGTTCGTGCGCCGGCAGTCCCTGTGGCTTCAGGTGGCGAACCACGGGGTGCCGACCTTTCACCTGGACGCCGGAGAGACGCTGGTCAAGGGCCTGATCATGGCCGAGGAGGGCGAGCTCAAGGAGCGGGCCGAGCTGCTGGCGGAGTTGATCGATGAGGTGGGGGTGGACGCGCTGGTGCCCGGGCCGTCCGATCTCGCGCCGGCGGGTCTGGACGGCCTGCGGCGGCTCTTCCAGCAGTCCCGCACGCCGCTGATCAGCGCGACCTGGATCGACCCGGACGGGCGGCCGCACTTCCCGCCGAGCGTCGTGGTGGCGCGGCAGGGGATCCGGCTGGGCGTGGTCGGGCTCTCCCGGCGGCCGACCAGCCCCGAGGACCAGGCCATCGTGGGCTGGCTCGATCCGGTGGCCGCGGCGGCGCAGGCCGTCGAGGGCCTGCCGCCGGACCTGGACCTGGTGGTGGCGCTCTCGAACCTCGAAGACGAGGACGAGCAGCGGGTGGCCCAGGAGGTGCCCGGGCTGGCGGTGGTGCTGTCCACCGCGGGCGGGGAGCACGACAAGCCGCAGGTCACGGGGGGGGCCCCGCTGATCGAGGTCCCCGGGCGGGGCCGCTACGTGACCCTGGTGCGCACCTGGCTGGGCTCGACCCCGGGCCAGGCCCTCACCCTGGAGACCCCGGCCGCGGAGAAGCTGGCCCGCTACGACCAGGGCCGGCTCGCGCTGGCGCGCATGACCCAGGCGCAGCAGGCGGAGCCCGCCGCGGTGGCCGCCCTCCAGGACCGAGTCGCCGAGGCGAAGTCGGCCCTGGCCGAAGCCAGCGCCGGCCGCAACGTCGCCCTGGTCGATCTGCGGCCTCTCGGCGCAGCCCTCGATCGGGAGGTGCCGGTGGCCCGCCGGGTGAGTCGCTACAAGCAGGACGTGCTGCGGGAGGCCCGCAAGGTCGAGGTCGCCGAGACCGAGGAGAGGGGCCCCCACTACGCGACCGCTTCGGTGTGCGTGTCCTGCCACCGCCCGCAGTTCGCCCGGTGGACCTTCACCCATCACGCCAAGGCGCTGGACACCCTGCGGACCCGCGGCGAGGCGTCGAACCCGGAGTGCCTGGGCTGCCACACCCTGGGCTTCGGCGAGGAGGGCGGCTTCGGCGAGCTGACGCCCTTCCGGCTGAGCCAGTACGGCGGAGTGCAGTGCGAGGCCTGCCACGGCATGCTCGCGGGCCACCCGGAGGAGACCGAGGTGCGGCCGACGCCGGTGGGGCCGCAGACCTGCCTGAAGTGCCACGACCCGGCGAACTCTCCGGAGTTCACCTACGACGTGTACCTCCGCAGCGTGCACTGCCCCATCGGCGACGAGGCGAGCCCGCCCTGATCACCCCCCGAGCGCGCAGGCCTCGGGGTCGATCACCAGGTCCTCGGTGTGCTCGGCCTGCGTGAAGCCACCGTCCGGGGACGCGGCCATGATCTGCCAGCCCGGGATGAAGAAGCTGGCGTACGCGACGAACTCGGTCGGGAAGCGGGTGAAGGGCGCCAGGTAGAAGGCCAGCACCACGTCGCTGCCATCGCAGGCGGTGCCCAGGGGGACGTCGCCGTCAGTGACGCTGCCCGAGTCGTCGGCGTCGCCATAGGCCAGCACGATCTCCTGGGCATAGGTCACCGAGCTGCCGTCCTCGTCGATGTCGGTGACCAGGTGGTTGTCCGCTGGCGCGGCGTCGATGGAGAACGACCAGGCGTCTGGGGGCTCGCCGTCGCCCAGCGGTGTGGCGGCCACGCCTTCGAACATCACCACGGGCAGCAGGGCCACCAGGGGGCTGTTGCCGGGCAGGCCTGTGCTGGTGCCGCTCAACCCCAGGTCCGGCGAGGGATCCAGGACCGTCACCGTGGCGCCTCCTTCGACGTCGAGGAAGGCGGTGCCGTTGCCGTCCTCGAAGTCGAGCTGGAGCAGGTTCCAGCCGGTCTCGCCGCCGATGGCGGAGAACTCCGGGGGGATGGGCCCCTCCAACCAGGTGGGCAACAGCCCGGTCCAGCCGAGGATGTCGTCGGTGCCGGCGTCGTGGGAGCCGTCGCCCTCGTCGGCGTACACCGCGAGCTGCCGAATGCCGACGAAGAGGCCCGGGGCGTCGACCGGGTCGAGCTCGATCAGCTCGTCCTCCGAGGGGTCCTTCAGGGCCAGGTCCCCGCCAGCCGACCAGCTGTCGAGTTCGTCGCCGATCCAGAAGGCCTCTCCGGTCGCATCGACTTCGAACAGGCCGATGCGGTGGCCGTCTGGCGCACCCCCGACCCAGGCGATGGGGAGGGCGGTGGTGGGCACGTCGGTGTCGGTGTCGGAGTCGGTGTCCGAGTCGGTGTCGCTGTCCGTGTCGGTGTCCGTGTCCGAGTCGGTGTCCGAGTCGGTGTCCGTGTCCGCGTCGGCGTCGACGGGGTCCACCGTGGCGGTGTCGCCGAGGTCCAGCTCCTTGGGCGTGCAGGCGAGCAGTGCGAGGGCGGTGAGGGTCATGAGGGACCTCCTTGCTGGGTTCGACCCCCGTCAGCAGGAATTGAGAAAGCGGTCGACCTCTTCCCGCTCCATCAGGCCGAGGCTGCGCTCGAGACAGTGACCACAGATCCGGACCACCCCCACGCCGAAGACACCGGGGGCTTCGAGGTGGCTGCGGTTGCAGAAGGAGCAGCGGGCGTCGTCGGCGGCGAGGAGCTCGCCCCGGTTCCGGGAGACCTTGACCACGCAGTGGTCGCAGATCACGGCGTTGCTGCCGGCCATCAGGTGGGCGGCCTCGGTGGCTGTGCGGCCGCAGGTGGAGCAGTGCACCGCGTCGTCGGAGGGGGCCGGGCGGGGCCCCACCGGGGTCTGCTTGGGGATGACGTGGCCCAGCAGCGCCCGCACGCGGGCGGAGGCGCCGCGCTGATCGGCGCGGTTGACCAGCTGGGCGATGGCCTTGGGGTCGCCGTACATGGCCAGGCCGGTCTGGGCGGCCACGGCGAGCTCGGGATCGGCGGCGGTGGACCACCGGTCGAGCAGCCGGCGCCCGGACCGGGAGCGGCGGGCGGCCACGGCCAGCAGCACGAGGCTCTGGTAGGCCCGTGCGCGGTTGCGCTCCTGCTCGACCCGGCGGCGGTGCTCCTCGACGTTGCTCGCGGCGGCGTAGCGGGCGACCGCGGCCTTCTTGAGGTCGTCCTCCTCGACGCCCAGGCCCTTGGTGAGCACAGGCTCGGGAATGGCGTGGGAGGTGGCGACGGCCTGGCGGCCCAGCTCGGGGTGGTAGCGGGCGCCGGGCTGGCGGAGCTGGGAGGCGACCTCGTCGGCCACCGCGCTCGCGGCCTGGGAGCAGGCGGCCTCCCAGACCTGGAAGCGCACGCCTTCGTCCTGGACCAGGCTCATGCCCTGGAGCAGCGCCGGGACCGACGACGGACCGACCGCGCGGAGCTCCTCGAGCAGCACCGCGATGCGCTCGCGGGTGACGGTGCGCGGGGTGCGCGGGCCGGACTGGAAGGGCAGGCTGTCAAACCGGCGGCACTCGGTGTGCAGCGCCTGGACCAGCCAGCCCACGTCGCCGGCGGCTCGTCGGGTGCGGGCGAGCTCGACGTAGCTCGAGACGTGGTCGGGGTGGTCGCGCAGGGTCTCCTTGAACACGCGCACGGCGTCGCCCGGCCGGTCGAGCTCGAGCAGGGCGCAGCCCTTGGTGTAGCGGGCCAGCAGGTCCGTGGGATCGGCGAGCAGGGCGCGGTCGCAGGCATCGAGGGCCTGGGCGTGGTCGCCGAGCTGCAGGTGGGCCATGGCCATCTGGGCGTGGACCCGGGGGGCCTCGGGGCGGTGCTGCAGGTACTGGCGGAAGTAGGTGATCGCGTTCTTGTACTTGCCCAGCTCGTAGGCCACGAGACCCAGGTGGAAGCGGGCGGTGGCGGCGTGCTGCTCGTGCTCGCGCAGCCGCAGGAAGAGCTTCTCGGCCTCGCGGAAGCGGCCGCTGTGCAGGCAGCCGATGCCCAGGTCCCGCACCAGGGCAGGCATGACGTGGGGGCTCGGGTCCTGCTGCATGGCCTGGACCAGGTGGTACTGGGCCCGCTCCTGCAGGCGCTTGGGACCGCCGAGCTGGCGTGACCGCTGGGCCAGGGCCCGGCCCAGGTAGAGGTGGGTCTCCCAGTCGTCGGGGGCCAGGCGGCAGGCCTGCTCCAGGGACTTCAGCGCGGCGTCGGGCTGGCCCTCGCTGCGGGCCAGCGCGCCCAGGCCCAGGTGCAGGTCCGCGCGGTCCGGCTCGGTGCGGGCGGCCTCGTCGAAGTACTTCCGGGCGCCGTCGGTGCGGGCCATGCCGACCAGCGCCATGCCCGCGGTGACCAGGCTCGGCACGTGGCCGGGCTCCAGGCTCAGGGCCTTGCGGGCGTGGGTCAGGGCCTGGTGGGTCCAGGCCTCGCCGCCGCCGTGGTAGAGGCCCTTGGAGAGGCACGCGCGAGCGAGCTCGTGGCGCCGATCGAGGTCTTCGCCGTTGTCGGCGACCTGGTGCTGGAGGCGGTCGATCAGCCAGTCCAGCTTCTTGTGGGGGAACATGGGGGGGTTCGGGGGGCAGTGATGTGGGCGACGGGGATGTCACATGGGGCCTGGGAAGGCCCCGGAGAGGCGTGCTATTCTAACCACGGCACCGGCGGAGGGTCCATGACGATGCGGCGTCGTCGCGGCCAGAGCACCGTCGAGATGGTCTTGATGATCAGCGTCATCGCGATCGCGATGGTCGGCATCTCCTATGCCTTCATCCCTGGCTACAAGGACGGCCTGCTCGGACAGCAGCAGGTCATCTCCAAGGTGGTCAACGAGGGCGTCGTGGACGGGGGGAACTGACATGATCCAGCGACTGCGCAGGCGCCAGGGCCAGTCCACGGCGGAGGTCATGCTGGTCATCAGCGTGCTCTCGGTGGCGATGGTGGCGATCGGCTACCTGTTCAACTCCGAGGACAACGGCTTCATCAGCGGCATGCGGGCGATGGCCGATGGCGCGGACACGGTCTTCGCCAAGGAATGCGACGACTGCAACTGAGGGCGTCGCCACGGCCGGGATAGTCCCGCCTCATGGAAGAGCTCGCGGATCTACGGCGACAGCGTGTCGTCTCGCTCCTGGCGCCGCTGTTCTTCCTCTCGGGCGGCACGGCGCTCGTCTACCAGACCCTCTGGGTGCGGCAGCTGCACCTGGTCTTCGGCACCTCCCAGCGCACCTACACCCCCGAGCTCTGGTTGGGCGACGAGCGGGTGATGGTGGGCCGCGCGGCCCAGGAGATCCTCACCAACTTCCCGGGCGGCACGCAGATACTCACCGGCCTGTTCCTGGAGGTCACCGTCACGGCCCCCGGCGGCGCCCAGCGGCGCTATGACCACCCGGTGCTCGATCGGCTGGGCAGCGCGGTCCGCAGCCCGGGGCCCGCCGACGTCGCCGTGATCTTCGACAAGGGCATCCTCACCGACGTGGTGGCCGATCTGGAGATCAGCGGCGACGCGCTGGCCCTGTCCACCCTCGACGCGGTCACCCTCAACCTGGCCGCCTGGCGGATCCCCGAGCGGGCCGCCCGCCGCCTGAGCGCCGGCGTGGCCCGGGTGGAGGCCGCCCGCGAGACCTTCGCCCCCGTCCTCGCCGAGGCCCGCGCCCTGGCCGAGGCCGAAGAGCTCCCCGGCCTCGAGCTCCAGGCCCGCCTCGACCAGATGGAGGAGGTCGTCGCCGAGGGCTTCCGCCTGGCCAGCGCCGCCGCCGGCCTCGACTACCTGGCCAGCAGCGACCTGCTCAGCGCCACCCTCGCCGAGTGGCACCTGGTCAGCGCCTGGCCCGCTGCCCCGCGCGTGGTCTTCACCCAGACCCTGGCCGCCAGCGAGGGCCCCCAGTCCCGCATCGACGTGGCCGCCGATCCCATCCGCGTGGCCTCCGCCGCGGACATCAGCGCCGAGGCCGAGGCCCGCTTCCGCGCCGCCCGGGGGCTCATCCTGGCCCGCCTGGAGGGGGACGCCCTCCGCGCCATCGCCGGCGACGACACCCCCGTGGTGGACGCCTCCACCATCCTCGAGCGGGCCGCCCAGCAGGGCATCGATCTCCGCCTCATCGGCCCCCACGACCACCTGCAGCTGCTCCGCATGGAGGCGCTGCCCGCCGACAGCGTGGCCCTCATCCGCGACGCCTTCTCCCGCGGCCAGTTCGTCCTGCTGCCCGAGGCCCCCGTCGAGCTCGAGGGCGGCGTCCCCTACCACATGTGGCTGGAGTTCGACCCGGTCACCGGCCACGTGGTCTCCGTCGGCCAGGACGGCTGGCACGCCGCGGCCACCGAGTACGGCGGCGTCCTCAGCCGCAACCTGAACTTCGACTACGGCTTCAAGCTGGGCGCCTTCGTGGGCTTCTTCGAGCGCCTGATGGTGTCGGTGGGCTTCTACATCGCCGGCGCCGGCAAGCCCAAGGGCGCCCGGCTCGCCTCGCTGATGACCATGGCCACCGCCGCCGCCGCCGCCAGCACCGGCTGCGGTCGGATCCCCTTCCCCATCGGCCCAGCCACCGCGGCCATCATCAACACGATCCGCAACGGCGAGCCCGGCGGCCAGGCCATGACCAACATGCTGCTCGGCTTCCTCAGCATCGCGCTGAGCAAGGGGCTGGCGCGGTTGCGGCCCGGGCTGGCGGCCTTCGCGGCGGGCTTCGGGCTGGGCATCTGCGTGGGCCGGGTGATGGGCACCATGGCCTTCGTGACCGTGGTCGGCCACGCGCTGCTCGCCCAGGATCCGCCGCTGCCCCCCTTCGAGGCGGGCGGGCTCAGACCGCTGCGGCTGCCCCACCGGGTGGGGGGGCGGCCGCCCTCCCTGGATCCGCGCGGGCCCCCGCCCGGGGTGCCCGAGGCCGACCTGTGGCGCGCGCGGGGCCCCGTGCTCCTCGCCTGGGACAGCGAGGAGCCCGCGCTGCTCCCCGGCCCCACCCGGATCGTGGGCGCGGGGCGGTGTGCGGGTGAGGCCTCGCTCCTCGGGCTGGCCGGCCACGCCGACCTGCAGTGCGAGCTGAGCGGCCGCGCCGAGGCCTGGCGCGACGGCGCCTGGGTGGATCTGGGCGAGGGCGATCACGTGGTGGTCGGCGCCGGCCCGACGGTGCTCCCCGAGGGCGCCGAGATCACGCTGGACGAGGGCCGCCTCATGGCCGACGGCTGGGCGCTGCTGGGCGTCCGCGGCGTCCTCGGCGCCGACGACCTGCCCCACGAGGCCAGCGCCACCCTGCGGGCCGACGCGCCCCGCGCCCGGGTGGGCGATCCCATCCTGCTGGCGCCGCAGCTGGCCATCGAGGCCTGGCCCACCGACGACCTGAGCCTGCACGCCGAGGCCCCCGAGGGCTGGCGCGCCCGCTTCGAAGGGGAGGCCCTCGAGCTCACGCCGCCGCCGGGTGCCGCGCCGGGCGCCTACGCCATCTGGCTGCGCGTCGACGACGGCGACGAGATC
>CAYFPX010000208.1:0-1642 GCA_964344945.1 uncultured Enterobacterales bacterium | reverse complement strand
CCTCATCGTCGACCTCACCCACGCCGCCCTGTTCACCCACGGCAGCGCCGAGCCCGCCCCGCTGGTGGCCCGGGCGCAGATCCGCAACCACGGCGACGCGCCCCGCGCGGTGCCGCTGGTGGCCGTGGTGGATGAGGGCTGGACCGCCGAGCTGGCCGCCGAGTCGCTGGCCCTCGGGCCCGGCGAGCAGGGCGAGGTGCTGGTGCGCGTCGGGGCCGCCGAGGCGCTCCCCGCTGCTGGCGAGGTGACGCTCACGGTGGTGGCCGCCGACGAGGCCCGGGACAGCGTCGCGCTGCCCGTGCCCGAGGTGGTGGCCGGCGACCTCCGCGTGGAGCCCGGGCGGCTCCGGCTGCCCCCCGGCGCGGAGGCGCCCGCCGAGCTGGTGGTCACCGGCCTCGGGAACGCCGCCGGCGAGGCCCAGCTGGTGCTCGACGAGTTCCGGCACCTGAGCCTGGCCGGCGCCCCCGACCGCATCGCGCTGGTCCCCGGCGAGGAGCAGCGCTTCGAGGTCACCGTCCAGCTCGGTGAGGGCGCCGCGCCCGGCCTGCCCTACGCGGTGGGGCTGAAGCTGGTGGACGGCGAGCGCCACGTGGGCCAGGCCTTCGTCCAGGTGAGCGCCGTGGGCCAGGACGCCCACGCGGTGCTGGGCGCGGTGGAGGTGGCCGAGGCCCTGGGCCGCGGCGATCTGGTGGCCACGCTCATCGGCGTCGCCGAGGATCTGGAGCGCCTGGCGCTGCGGTGCACCGACGTCCACCTGGAGAAGCTGCGCCGCAACCTGCGGGCCCTGGTGGGCGACCTGTCGGATGAGGTCTTCGCCGAGCCCCGCGGCGCGCTCCGCGCCATCGCCGACCAGCTGGAGGCTCGGGACTGCGCCGAGTGGGACGTGCAGGCGGTCAACGCCGCCATCGCCGATCTCCGGGCCATCCTGGAGGCGCTCCGCGACCACGACTTCAAGGTGCACCTGACCCCCGTGACCGCCCTCGCCCGCCCGGGGGAGGAGATCCCCTTCGCGCTGCGGGTGGAGCGAAGGGGGGCGCTCCCCACCACCATCGAGCTGCGCCTCTAGGGCGTGGCCGGCGACCTGGACTCGCCGGTCCAGCCCGATCCGCTGCTGGAGGCCCACCCGCTGACCCTCACCGCCGAGGGCGAGGGCCGCCAGCCCTTCCGCGTGTTGGCCACCGCCGCCGAGGCCCCGGTGCTGTCTCGATCCGCCCGCGGCACCCTGGTCGTGGGCCAGCGATGGGTGGACTTCGTGCGGGTCGCCGCCCACCCGCCCTTCGCCGTGCCCGGCGCCCGAATCCGTCCACATATCGACATCTTCAACATCGCTCACGTGGGCCAGGACCTGCTCGCCGACCTCACCGTGCGGCGCCCCGACGGCACGGTGCTCTTCCAGAGCGAGCAGCCCGCCGAGCTCCACCTGACGACCAGCCCGGGCGTGCAGCGCTTCCCGCTGCACTTCGTCCACACCTTCGAGGAGGCGCCCGGCGTCTACCCCATCCAGGTCCAGCTGCGGCGCGCCGCCGACGGCCAGCCCGTCCCGGGCGGGGAGGGGGCCGGCGCCGCCTACATCGGCCTGCCCGTCGAGGCGCGCGTGGGCGGCGCCCCGGCCCCGCTGCCCCCCGGCGACACCGAGGCCACC
>CAYFPX010000207.1:8552-15177 GCA_964344945.1 uncultured Enterobacterales bacterium | reverse complement strand
CTACGGCGTCAACCCCATGACGCTCACCACCCGGGACAGCCAGTCGACCTTCAGCATCGACGTCGACACCGCCTCGTACAGCATCGCTCGACGCAAGCTCCAGAGCGGCCAGCTGCCCCCGACCGCCAGCGTCCGGGTCGAAGAGTTCGTGAACGCCCAGGACTACGGCTACACCGCGCCCACCGGCGACGTTCCCTTCGCCGTCTACCTCGAGGCCGCCCCCAACCCCTTCCTGGCCGGCCACCACGTGCTGCGGGTCGGCGTGAAGGGCAGGTGCTGGGCCTGGGAAACGTCGGTGCTGCTGGGCATGGAGATCGACGACGACGACCGGGCCCCGGTGCACCTCACCTTCCTGGTCGACGTCTCCGGCTCGATGTCCAGCGCCGACAAGCTGGGCCTGGCCAAGCGCTCCCTGCACGAGCTGGTCGAGAACCTCCAGCCCCAGGACACCGTGGCCCTGGCCACCTACGCCGGCCACGTCGCCCGGGTGCTCGAGCCGATGAGCGTGACCTCGTCCAATGCCCGCACCATCCACCGGGCCATCGACGACCTGGAGAGCGGCGGCGGCACCGGCATGTCCTCGGGCGTGGACCTGGCCTACGAGATGGCGTCGGCCAGCTTCGTCAAGGGCGAGGAGAACCGGGTCATCGTGATGACGGCGACGCCAACATCGGCCCGTCCAGCCACACCGACATCCTGCGGCAGATCAAGGGCCACGCCGAGCGCGGCATCACCCTGTCCACCATCGGCTTCGGCATGGGCAACTACAAGGACGTGATGATGGAGCAGCTCGCCAACAACGGAGACGGCAACTACTTCTACATCGACTCCGCCGCCGAGGCGCAGGAGGTGTTCGGCGAGGACCTGAGCGGGACCCTGCAGGTCATCGCCAAGGACGTGAAGATCCAGGTCGAGTTCAACGAAGAGGCCGTCTACAGCTACCGCCTCATCGGGTACGAGAACCGCGACATCGCCGACAAGGACTTCCGCAACGACCGCGTCGACGCCGGTGAGATCGGTGCTGGCCACTCCGTCACCGCGCTCTACGACGTGGTCCTGGCCGACGGCGGCGAGGCCGAGCTGGCGACCGTCCGCCTGCGCAACAAGCGCCCCGGTGCCGACAGCGCCGCGGTCGAGTGGTCGACCCCGTTCCCCGGCGAGCTGCTGCACAGCGGCTTCTCCAGCGCCCGGGACGACTTCCGCCTGGCCTACGGCGCCGCCACCTTCGCCGAGCTCCTGCGCGGATCCCCCTACGGCGCCGAGGTCTCCTACAGCGAGCTCTACGACCTGGTGAGCGACGCCAGCCGCCGGGGCAACAGCGAGGACCAGGAGCTGCTCGGGCTCATCGCCATCGCCGGCGACCTGAGCGGCGAGCGCGGCCCGGTGGCGTGGCGCTGAGCGGATAGAGGCCCGCCATGGGCCTCGTCTCGATGATGGCCCTCCTCCTGGCCTGCCAGGAGGGGGGTCTCGCGCCTTCGGAGCCGCCGCCGGCCCCCGCCGAGGCAGCGCCCGAGCCCCGCCTCAACCGGCTGGCCGACGAGGCGAGCACCTACCTCCAGCACCACGCCACCAACCCGGTCGACTGGTACCCGTGGGGCCCGGAGGCCTTCGAGAAGGCCCGGGCCGAGGACAAGCCGATCTTCCTGAGCATCGGCTACGCCGCCTGCCACTGGTGCCACGTGATGGCCGAGGAGTCCTTCGCCGACGAGTCGACCGCCGAGCTGCTGAACACCCACTTCGTCAGCGTCAAGGTGGACCGGGAGGAGCGGCCCGAAGTCGATGCCCTCTACATGCAGGCCATCCACATGATGGGCCAGAGCGGCGGCTGGCCCGCGTCGCTGTGGCTGACCCCGGACGGCGTGCCCTTCTACGTGGGCACCTACTTCCCGCCCGAGCCCTCCCGGGGGCGTCCGGGGTTCAAGGCGGTCCTGACCCGGATGAACACGGTCTGGACCGAGCAGCGGGAGCGGGTCGAGGGCGTGGCCGCCAGGGTCCGCGACGGGCTCTCCACCCGGGCCCAGGTCCAGCTGCTGGACGCCCCCCCGGCCGACGACACCCCGGCTCGGGCCGCCGCCGCGGCCCTGGAGGGCTGGGACCCGGTGCACGCGGGCTGGGGCAAGACCTCCAAGTTCCCGTCCACCCCCGACGCCCAGTGGCTGCTGGGCCACGCCCTGTGGACCGACGACGCTGTCCTGGCGGCCCGCGTCCGCGAGCTGCTGGACGCCATGGAACAGCTCGGGCTGCGCGACCACGTGGGCGGTGGCTTTCACCGCTACTGTGTGGATGTGCGCTGGACCGTGCCGCACTTCGAGAAGATGCTCTACGACAACGCCCAGCTGCTGAAGCTCTACGCCGAGGCCGCGGTCGCCTTCGAGGAGCCGCGGTACGCCGCCGCGGCCCAGGACACCGCCGCCTGGATGCTGCGGGAGCTGCGCACGCCGCGGGGCACCTTCGTCGCGGCGCTGGACGCCGACGACTCCGGCGGCGAAGGCGCCTACTACACCTGGACCCCGGACGAGGTGGTGGCGGTGCTGGGCGCCGAGCGTGGGGCGGCGTTCAACACCGCGTACCGGGTCACCCCAGAGGGCAACTTCCACGGCCAGCGCACGGTGCTGCGTCGTCTGGAGGGCGACTGGGACGACCCGGCCCTGGCGGCGGATCGGCAGGCCCTGCGGAGGGCCCGGGACCAGCGCCCGAAGCCGCCGCGGGACTCCCTGGAGGTGGTGGCCTGGAACGGCCTGGCGATCAGCGCCCTGGCCACGGCCGGCCGGCTCCTGGCGCTGCCTGAGCTGATCCTGGCCGCCCGGGGTGCGGCCGACCGCGTGCTCCAGGCCGTGGGCCCGCTGGGCCAGCTCCCCCGCACCCTGGCCCCGGACAGCCCGCCCGGGGTGATCGCGGACTACGCGCTGCTCGCGGAGGGACTGCTCGACCTCTACGAGGCGAGCGGCAACCCCCGCTATCTCTGGAGAGCCAACGAGCTCGCCGCCCAGGCGGTGGTGCGCTTCCAGGACCCCGAGACCGGGGCCCTGCGCCTGAGCGACGGCGACCGCGACGACCTCTTCGTGCCCCATCGCCGGTACGAGGCCGGGGCCGAGCCCAGCGGCGCGGGCCGCCTGGTCCTCGTGCTGGAGCGGCTGCGCAGCCTGGGCTCGAGCCGCGTGCCAGAGCGGCAGATCGACGCCGCCCTGCGGTCGGCCGACCGCGAGCTCCAGGACAACCCCGCCCGCCACCCGGACTGGGTGCGCGTGCTCCAGCGGCGCCAGGCCGCCAGCCTCGACGTGGTGCTCGCAGCAGCCGGCCCCGACGACCCGACGCTCTTGCCCTACCTGGAGACCTGGGACGCCCGGGTCTGGCCCACCGGGGCCAGGGCGGTGACCCTGCCGGACCAGGCGCCGAACCTGGCGCCCTTCAGCAGCCTGGCCACCAAGCCCTCCGGCGACGGGGTGACGCGGGCCTATGTCTGCTGGGACGGCATCTGCAAGGCCCCGACGGAGAGCCCGGTCGTGTTCGCGGCCCTGCTGGCGGCCGGCCCGTGAGCGCCGCCCTGCTCTGGCTGCTCGCCTGCCGGCCCCAGGTGATCGTCGAAGGCGACCGCCTCCTGGCCACCGAGTCCGGGGAGGCCCCCACGAACCTGCTGATCCTGAGCATCGACACCCTGCGCAAGGACGCCTTCGCGCGCTATGGCGGCGACGGAGACCTGGACTTCCTCGACGGGATCCTGGCCGAAGGGGTCACCCTGGATCGCCACCGGAGCTGCGCCAACTGGACCCTGTCCAGCTTCACCTGCGCCTTCGCCGGCCAGCTCGACCTGGACCTGGGCTTCCACGTCTGGTCCCGGGACGACGCCGTCGCCAACCTGCCGCTGACCCTGGACATCCTGCCCGACTGGTTCGAGCGCCAGGGCTACGGCACGGGCCTGGTCTCGGCCAGCAAGGTCTACGGGGGAGACGACGCGCTCACCGCGGACTTCGATCTGGTCGTCCTGTCCCACGACGCCCGGGCCGACTTCGTCGTCGACGAGGGGCTCGAGGTCCTCGACGAGCTCCGGGAGCACGGCGACCCCTGGCTCCTCCAGCTCCACACCTTCGATCCCCACAGCCCCTACAGCCCCGCAGAGGGCTACCGCGACGCCCTCGACGCCCTGGAGCCCCTGCCCTGGGACCTGGACGAAGTCGGCGGCCTGGGGGGCCTGTCCGACGCCTGGGCGACCCTCGAAGGGTCGGACCGCGAGCTGGTCCTGGCCCACCTCGACGCCCGCTACAGCGGCGAGATCGCGTTGGTGGACGACCAGCTGGCGCGGCTCTGGCAGGGCCTCGGAGACCGGGGAGTCCTCGACGACACCCTGGTGTGGGTGTTCACCGATCACGGCGAGCAGTTCTACGAGCACAACGGCCTCACCCACGACCGCTCCGGCCACCGGGAGGAGGTCGACGCCGTGAGCTTCTTCTGGGCCCGCGACCTGGCGCCCCGAGCCTGGACCCGACCGACCTCCCACGTGGACCTGGCGCCGACGGTGGCGGACCTGTTCGGCGTCCCGCTGCCGGCGGACCTGCGCGGCCGGGTGCTCACCGAGCAGGTGGAGGACGCGCCGATCCACACCTTCCGCTACCTGAGCCCAGAGCCGGTCATCCACGCGGTGGAGCTGGACGGGGACCGCCTGATCTACAAGTGGGACGGTCTGGCCCGGGTCTACGACGCCGTCGCCGACCCCACGGAGCAGGCGCCCGCCTGGGACCCGGCGGAGCCGCGCCACGCGGCCCTGTGGGACGAGATGCTGCCGCTGGTCGAGGCCGCCGAGACCCGGATCCCGCACCTCACGCGGACGCCCCCACCCTCGGAGGCCCGGTGATAGCGTGAGAGGCCCCGCCCCACGGTGCGCCATGGCCCCGCTCCTCGCCCTGCTCGCCACGCTGGCTCCTCCCGCCCACGCCTTCTGCGGAACCTACGTGGGTCAGGCCGGCGCCAGCCTCTACAACCACGCCAGCCAGGTCGTGATGGTCCACCAGGACCGCAGGACCACCCTCACGCTGGCCAACGACTTCGACGGCGACCTGCTGGACTTCGCCCTGGTCGTCCCGGTGCCCGACCTGCTCGAGGAGGGGGACATCTCGGTGGTCGACCCCGAGGTCATCACCCGGGTCGAGGCCTACTCGGCGCCGCGGCTGGTGAAGTACACCTGCGACGACTTCCAGATCGCCGACACCGGCGCCTCGGTCGACTACGACTCCGGGGCCAGCGGCTCGAGCGACAACAGCGCGGACGGCTCCGTGACCGTCGAGGCCGAGTACTCGGTGGGCGAGTACGACCTGGTGCTCCTGAGCGCCGAGCAGTCCGGGGACCTGGTGGGGTGGCTCGTGGCCAACGGCTACGACGTGCCCGACGAGTCCGCGGAGGTGCTCCAGGACTACATCGACGACGGCAGCTACTTCCTGGCCGCCAAGGTCGACCCGGCGGATCTGCCCCAGGGCCAGGCGTGGCTGCGGCCGCTGCAGCTGTCCTACAACGCATCGGCGATGGCCCTGCCGATCCGACTCGGCGCCCTCAACAGCCCGGGGGTCCAGGACCTGTTGATCTACGTGCTCAACGACGAGGCGGAAGGCGCCGCCGGCATCTCCAACTACAACGAGTTCGCGCTCGAGGACGAGTGCATGGTGGACCTGCCCGACGCAGGGTCCGGCACCGACTTCGGCGAGTTCTGGGAGGAGACCCTCGAGGAGATCCGCACCGGCTCCCCCGGGGCTCGCTGGACCCGGGAGTACGCCTGGGCCCCAGCCTGGTGCGACCCGTGTGCCGGCGACCCCCTCGAAGACGAGGACGTCCAGGCCCTGGGCTTCGACGGCTCCGCCTGGGACGCCTTCTTCACCCGCCTGCACCTGCGCTATGAAGCCGCCCAGGCCACCCAGGACGTCGTGATCTACACCTCGGGCGACGACACCCGAGTCCAGGCCCGGTACATCCTCTACGACCCGGCGCTGGAGGACCGCTTCCCGATCTGCGGCACCGGCTGGGCCGAGGAGACGGGCAGCTGCGATCCCACGGATGGGACGGACACCAGCGACGCCGACTCAGGTGGGGAGACCGACGACGACGGCGGCCGCTTCGGCTGTGCCGCGGTGTCCACCCCCGCTATGATGCTGGCCGTCTTTGCCCTGTTCCCGCTGCTCGGGCGCCGCCGCGACTGAGGCCGGGGACAGGCGAGCCCGAGGCACGGAACCTTGATCCTCTCCCTGTTGCTGCTGCCCGCCCTGGCCCAGGACTCCGAGCCGGCGGAGCCCGTCGAAGCGGAGGGGACCGAGACACCGGCGGCACCCGCCGACGAAGCGCCCGAGCCCGAACCCACGGAGCCCGAGCCTGCCGAGGAGCCGACCGAAGGTGCCGACCCCGAACCCGAGGCCACCGAGCCGGCGCCCGAAGCCGTCGAGCCGGCGCCCGAGCCGGCGCCGGAGACCGCTGGTGAGGGCGAGCCCGCACCCGCGGAGGACCTCTCGGCCCCGGACGAAGGCAGCGGCGAGGAGCAGCCGGCCGCGCCGGCCGCCCCCCCGGACGGCGCCGCGACGGACGAGCCCGCCCAGGAGCCAGCGGCCGAGGAGGCTTCGGTCGAGGAGGCCCCGGCCGAGGAGCCTCC
>CAYFPX010000207.1:0-8452 GCA_964344945.1 uncultured Enterobacterales bacterium | reverse complement strand
CGCCGAGGAGCCTCCCGCCGAGGAGCCTCCCGCCGAGGAGCCTCCCGCCGAGGAGCCTCCCGCCGAGGAGGCCCCCGCCGAGGAGGCGCCGGCCGAGGAGGCGCCGGAGGGGTCGGGCGAGGAGCCCGGCCCTCCGAACCCCTTCGCCCTCGACACCTCGGAATTCGAAGAGGCCAGCGCGGCGGCCCAGTCCATCGCCGCGGGCGAGTACGAGACCCTCGAGGGCCTCAGTCGCCGCCAGGTGCGCTGGCTCAAGCCCAAGCGGGCCCGCCTGCCGGCCAACGCCCGCGGCAGCACCGACTTCACCGCCTACGTGCTGGAGTGGGGCGAGGTCGAGCTCGGCCCGACCGGCCTGTCGATCGGCGCCCTGCCCCGGTTCCAGCTCGGCACCATCCCCCTGCTCGACGTGCTCGGCCTCTACAACGGCTGGGCCAAGGTCAACCCGTTGCGCCTCGGCGGCCTCGATCTGGCCCTCAACGCAACCGCCTTCTACCTGCCGATCAAGGGCTTCACCGCCTACCTGCTGTCCGGCGGTGGCCTGGTCTCGCTCCAGATCCTGGAGCCCTGGTCGGTGCACCTCGGCGCCAACTACAGCATCGCCCGCGCCGAGGGCACGCCAGACCTGCGCGGGCTCTCGCCGTACCTGGCCAGCGTCGCCGGCGAGGACCTGGCCGAGTACTCCCTGCAGGCCCTGCACGACGACCTCTACATCGATGCCAGCGCCCGCTTCGCCACGGTCCGCTTCGCGACCGACTACCGGATCAACCGGCGGGACAGCATCATCGCCCAGGCCCAGGCCATGGTCTGGGCGTCGGTCGACACCGACGTCGACCTGCCGCCCATCCTCAACATGAACGAGGCCCTGGACGTCGAGAGCGAGGGCACCCTGCGCCTCCAGGACGCCTACATCGTCAGCCTGGCCTACCAGGCCGCCTGGCGCCGGCTGACCGTGCGGGCCGGCCTGGGACTCTCCTCCCAGAACGCCGCCTGGCTCATCCAGACCATCAAGGTCAACTACCGCTTCGGCGGCGAGACCCGCCGCGATGAGCGCCTGCTCCGCGGCGACTGGCGCGGCAACAAGGACGACAAGTCCAAGCGCAAGGATCGCAAGGAGGCCGAGGAGCGTGGGGTCTGGACCCCGGACCAGGACAACGAGACCCCGCCTGGAGCCGGCGAGGGTGAGAGCGACGACGGCGGCGAGGAGTGATCCCTCGCCCGGACGAGCCGACGCTGCTGCGGGCCGTGGCCCGCTTCCTCGAAGCCGACGTGCGACCCCAGGTCCAGGACCGCAGCCTGTCCTTTCGCCTGCGCATCGCGGCCCACCTGCTCGCCTCCACCGCGGACCACCTGACCGCCGGCGAGGCCCTGGAGCAGGAGGCCCTGGCTGCCCTGGCCACCGTGCTGGAGACGGACGTGCCCGCGGGTCCCCGCCGGGACGCCCTGCTGGACCTGGAGCGCGAGCTCTCCCAGCGCCTCCAGGCGGGCACGGTGGACCGCGACACCTCCCTGGCCTGGCTGAAGCAGGTCCTCACGGCCCAGCTGGCCCTCACCAGCCCCCGGTTCGATCCCCGGCCGGACATCGAACAGGGCTGACAGAAAGCAGCCGGGGCCGCCCCGGGAAGGGAGCGGCCCCGTGCCTGCCGAGCGCGGGCGACTACCGGAACAGCATCCAGCTGGTCTCGCCGGCCACGTCGCACTCGCCCGGGGCGGTGACGTCGAAGCTCGTGATGTTGCAGACGGTGAGGTACTCGCTGTCCACCATGAGCGCGCCGTCGCCGTTGGGGCCGAGGCGCTCGCGGTCGCCGTCGCTGGTGAAGTCGAGGGTCGTGTAGGTCCGCTCCTCACCGCAGTCGCCGGTGGTGGTGGTGACCTCGTTGCCGACGGTCACCGCGAGGTCGGTGAGGTCTTCGGCCACCAGGCCTTCACCGCCGCGGCCGGACTCCATGGCGTAGAGGAGCTGGTCGTCGCTGGTGACGACGAAGCCCGCGGCCTGGCTGTCGGGGTCGGCCCGGACGGTCAGGGAGACCGGCTCGCCGGAGCGGATGCCGATGGCCGGGGTGCGATCCCAGCCGTCCTCGGTGGTCCAGGAGTAGCCGAGGGTCCACAGCTGGCCCGAGGCATCGCGCACCTCGAGGACCCGCATCGCCAGGTCGGCGCAGTCCACCAGGTTGCCGGACAGGTCCTCGGTGTTGGCGGCGTCGCTGATGGCGCGACCATCGATCACCCAGGCGCCGTCGAGCATCTCGACGGCCTCCGGATCGTCGACGGAGAGGCAGACGACGCTGGTGCCGTCGTAGACGCCGCCACCGCCGAACAGGGAATTGCCGTCGTCGACCTGGCCGACGAAGAAGGCGGCGGGCATGGTCGCGGCGCCGCAGGCCGTGAGGACGACAGAGGCACCGAGCATGGTCGACACGTGACGCATGGAGACTCCTGGGAAGACGGTGTCGCCCAACACCGTAGCAGTGATTTGACGGCCCTGCAGTGGGGATCCGCCACCCGTTCCCGGTAGGCTGAAGGGACCCCCACCGACCGTGACATGCCGTGACTGAAGGAATCCAGGAGCACGCACACCCAGCACCCTGGGAACCCCAGGAACCGGCGGAGTGCATGAACCCGAAGCGACCCGAGCAGACCGACCTCGTCGCGGCCCTGCAGGCCGGTGAGCCCCAAGCCCTGGATCGGTTCTACCGAGAGCACGCCTCCCAGGTCCTGGCCTGGGTGATCCGCCTCGGCGGCCACCGCCTCGACAGCGAAGACACCGCCCACGAAGTCTTCATGGTGGCGCTGCGGCGCATGGACACGTTCCGGGGCGACTCCGCCCTGACCACCTGGCTCTACGGCATCACCCGCAACGTGGTGAACAACGCCCGCCGCAAGGCCGCGCTGCGCCGCTTCATCGGCATGGACGACGTGCCCGAGCCCGTCGCCCCGACCCCGGGCGCCGACGACCGCGTCGACCAGATGCGGCGCCGCCAGCTGGTGCAGATCGCCCTGCAGCGCCTCAACGCCCGCCAGCGCGAAGTGCTGGTCCTGGCCGACCTCGAAGGCCGCAGTGCACCCGAGGTCTCCGCGATGATCGGCGTGCCCGTCGGCACCGTCTACAGCCGCCTGCACCACGCCCGCAAGGCCTTCGCCAGAGCCCTCAACGCGGTGGGTCAGGACCCTTCTGAGGCCCGGGGCCGCGGTCCGCTGGGCGAGGTGATCGGCGCATGAACGTCTGGTGGCGCTGGATGCGGGACGCCCTGTCCCCGACGCCCGAGGAGGTCCAGCGGGTGGTCGATCCCGGTCCGCCCGGGTGGCGCGAGGGCACGGCTGCGGCCACGACTCCCACCGCGGGCGAGGTCCAGCGGCTCGCCCGGCCGGTGAGCCACGAGGTGCTGGGGGCCTGCCGGGAGGCGACCGTCCCCACCGAGCACGAGATCAACCGCCTGCTGGTGGGCCTGCGTGAGACCGAGCGTCGGCGGGCCACCGGTCCGGGCTGGAGAGGCCTGGCCTGGGGCCGTCCCCTGGCCCTGGCTGGCGCCGCCCTGGCGGTCGCGACCGTGGCCCTGCTGCCGGGACCGGCCGAGCCCGAGCTCGCCCTGGTCGACGCCAGCGCTTGGACCGCCGGCCAGCCGGTGGTGCTGAACGCGGCCATCACCGTCGACGGCAGCGCCGAGGTGCTGGTGACCCGCACCGACGGCGCCGGCACCCGGGTCGATCTCCAGGACGGCGCCGCCTGGTTCGACGTGGATCCCCTCGGCGACGCCGACCTGCGGGAGCTGCTCGTGGTCGCCGGGCCGGTGAAGGTACGGGTCCAGGGCACCCGCTTCCAGGTCCGTCGCGAGCTGCAGACCGTCTCGGTCGAGGTCGCTCGAGGCAAGGTCGAGGTGCTGCACGGCGACGAGAGGCGCCTGCTGACCGCCGGCCAGAGCTGGCAGCTCCAGCCCGAGGTGGGCGAAGGCCCGCTGGCCCAGGTGCGCGAGCTGGTCGAGGAGGTCCTGCCCGTGCGCGAGGCGCCCCAGGTGAGACTGCCCCAGGCGCCCGAGGAGCGGGTGAGTCCGCCGGCGTCCCGGTCGCTGGACGAGATCGTGCCCGACCTGGCCGTCGAAGACGCCCCCGGGGCGGGCGAGGCCGAGGAGCTCGACCCGGCGCTGGCCGCCCTCGAGCTGGCCCTGGAGGCGTCGACCGGCGACTACGTCGTGGACGGCATGGACCCGGCCAAGGACCAGTGGGCGGTCATCCAGAAGGCCGTTCGCGCGGGGGACTCCCAGGTCCTGTCCGCCCTGGACAGCTTCCTCGCCAAGCACGGCGACAGCGTCTATGGCGAAGCCGCTCGGGTCGAGCGCCTGCGCCTCCTGGTCGAGCGCCGCCCGGCGGTCGAGGCCCTCGCCGAGCTGGATCGCTGGCTGGAGACCTACCCGAGCTCCGCTCGCCAGGTCCAGGTCCACAACCTCCGGGCCGGCGTGACCCTCGGCCAGCTGCAGGACTGCGACGCCGCGCGGACCAGCCTCGAGGTGGTCTCCGCCCGCGGCGCCGGCAGCGATGCCGCCACGGCCTCGGCCTCCCTGGGCGCCTGCGCCCTCGAAGCCGGCGAACCGGACCTGGCGGTCGCGGCCCTGGAGCGGGCCCTGACCCAGGACCTGCCCCCAGGCATGCAGAGCCAGGTCAAGGACGACCTGCGGGAGGCCAGGCGGCGCCAGCGGCGCTGATCAGCCGCAGCAGAGTCCGTGGACTATCCTCGGCCGCCAACAAGGAGCGGCCGTGAAGCTCGGGTTGCGATGGGTGGCGCTCGTCGACGGGCTCAGCGAGCGCCTGGGCCGGGCGGTCAGCTGGCTGGCCCTGGCGATGGTGCTCATCGGCGCGTTCAACGCCGTGGTGCGCTACCTCGGCCGCTTTGCCAGCTGGAACCTGAGCTCCAACGCCTACATCGAAGCCCAGTGGTACCTGTTCAGCGCCCTGTTCCTGCTGGGCGCCAGCTACACCCTCAAGCAGGACCGCCACGTCCGGGTCGACGTGCTCTACGGCCGCCTGTCGCCGCGCAACAAGGCCCGCATGGACCTGGCCGGGGCCCTGATCTTCCTGATCCCCTTCTGCGTCTTCTGCCTCTGGGTCTCCTTCCCGTCGGTCCGCAACAGCTGGGCGGTCTGGGAGATCAGCCCGGACCCCGGCGGCCTGCCGCGCTGGCCGATCAAGACGCTGATCCTGGTCTCCTGGGCCCTGGTCCTGGCCCAGGGAGTCGCCGAGGCGATCCGCAACCTGGCCCGGCTCCGGGGCCACCTGCCCCTGGCCGGCGAGGAGACCGAGTGATGGGCGAGTGGCTCCCACCGGTCATGTTCCTCGTGGCCCTGGGCATGATCTTCACCGGCTACCCGGTGGCCTTCTCCCTGGGCGGCACCGCCCTGGTCTTCGCCTTCATCGGCGTGCAGCTCGGCTACTTCGACTGGGCGCTGATGTTCGCCATGCCGGAGCGGACCTTCGGCATCATGGCCAACTACACGCTGCTGGCCGTGCCCTTCTTCATCTTCATGGGCACCATGCTGGAGCGGTCCCGGCTGGCCGAGGACCTGCTGCGCACCATCGGCATGCTCTTCGGCAGCGTGCGTGGCGGCCTGGCCCTGGCGGTGGTGTTCGTCGGCGCCCTGCTGGCCGCCGCGACCGGCGTGGTGGGCGCCAGCGTCGTGGCGATGGGCGCCATCAGCCTGCCGGTCATGCTGCGCTACGGCTACGACACGAAGCTCGCCACCGGGGTCATCGCGGCCAGCGGCACCCTGGGCCAGATCATCCCGCCCAGCGTGGTGCTGGTGGTGCTGGCCGACCAGATGGGCATCTCGGTCGGCGACCTGTTCCTGGGGGCGCTGATCCCCGGGATCATGCTGGCCTGTCTCTACGGGGTCTACGTGGCCATCGTGGCCGCGCTGTCTCCGCACCGGGCGCCCGCACTGCCCGCCAGCGAGCGCGAGCTGTCAGGCGGCGCCCTGCTCAAGCAGGTCCTGCTGGTGATGGTGCCGCCCCTGGTGCTCATCCTGCTGGTGCTGGGCAGCATCTTCGTGGGCGTGGCCACCCCGACCGAGGCCGGAGCCCTGGGCGCGGTGGGCGCCATGCTCCTCGCCCTGGTCAACGGGCGCCTCACCCTCGACGCCCTGAAGGGCACGATGCGAGAGACCACCAAGCTCACCAGCATGGTCATCTTCCTGCTCCTGGGCTCGACGGCCTTCGCGCTGGTGTTCCGCGGGCTCTACGGCGACATCTGGATCGAGAAGCTGCTGACGAACCTGCCCTACGGCGAGGTCGGCCTGCTGGTGGTCGCGAACCTGGCGATCTTCGTGCTCGGGTTCTTCATCGACTTCTTCGAGATCGCGTTCATCATCCTGCCGCTGATCGTGCCAGCGGCGACCATCCTGGGCATCGACCTGGTCTGGTTCGGCGTGATGGTCGGCATGAACCTGCAGACCAGCTTCCTCACCCCGCCCTTCGGGTTCGCGCTGTTCTACCTGCGGGGAGTGTGCCCCGAGGAGGTCGACACGCTGGACATCTACAAGGGGGCGCTGCCCTTCATCGGCATCCAGCTGGTGGGGCTGGCGCTGATCTGCGTCTTCCCGGAGCTCGTGACGGTCTTGATCAAGTGATGTAAAGACCGGTGCGCCCCCAATTGTGACGATGTATAGACACGCCGCCCGAGGGGGTGACGTGGCAAGAGTCCCGGCAGCACTGGCGCTCACGATGCTCGCCACCAGCACGCTCGCCTGCGTGGAGCCCCCCGAGCTCTTCACCCACGACATCGCGGTGGAGAGCATGTCCCCGCCGGACGGCGCGGCGGCCGTGCCGGTGACGACCGAGATCCACATCGTCTTCTCCAAGGAGATCCCGGAGAACGTCCCGATGGACGTCTTCTTGAGCCGGGGTCAGTTCACGGACAAGCTCGAGTGCCGGATCAGCCGAGACCCCACCGTCAAGCGGTGCCGGACTCCCGAGGACCTCCTGGCCGACGCCTACTACCGGGTCGAGGTCGACATCGCCGAAGACGGCGAGATCGACGGCGAGGCGATCTGGACCACCGGCAACCCCGACGGCCTGACCTACGACGTCGGCCCCGAGCTCGCGGTCGAGCAGCTGGGCGGCAACGACTCCGCCGTGACCGTGCTCGAGGACCTGCTGCTGTCCGGCGAGGACCACCTGGTGCTGGTCCTGGACCGCTTCGCCCCCGGCAGCGACACCCTGCCCTGGGACGGCAACTACCTGCTCGGCAACGCCAACATCCGCAACGACAAGCAGACCGGCGAGCCCGTGGCCCACATCGACGAGGAGTCGGGCCTGACCATCGCCACCCGCGGCACCCTGCAGCCCGACGGCGGCTTCACCGCCACCGCCGACTACGCCGCCCTGCCCGTCAGCATCGACGGCGAGGACATGGCCCTGCTCCTGGAAGACGTCTGGCTGACCGGCAACATCCCGATCGACGCCTACGACTTCACACGAGTCCAGAACGTCCGCCTCTCCGCGGCCATCCGCGAGGCAGAGCTCGACGACCTGGCCGAGAGCGTGCCCGAGTGGGCATCGGTCCTGGCGGAGGTCACCGGGCTGATCGAGATGGACGTCGATCTGGACGGCGATGGGGTCGAGGATGCTGCGACGTTCGAGCTGAGCAGCTCTGGCGATCGGATCGAATTGGCCCACTGAGCCTGGCACTGGCTGGGGCTGCGTTGTTGTCGCTCTCGCCACAGTGGAGCGGTGGCACTTCGAGGCGGGGGGTGGCAAAGGCCCGCTCGGCGCGGCCTGATCGGAGGAGCGGGCTCCCTGATGAGCGTCTTGCTAGCTGCCCCAGGCCGACTGGTTGTAGGCCAGCTCCGCCGTGCCCATCCACCGGTTCGACGCCTTCCGGAACTTCGACCAGTGGTCGTAGATCTCCCGGTACGCCGGATCCGCAGCCGCCTGCTCCTCCAGCAAGGCGCGGGCCTCGCGGGCAGCGGCGGTCATCACGTCCTCCGAGAAGGGGCGCATCTCCACGCCCGAGGCGAGGATTCGATCGAGGGCGGCTGGGTTGCGGGCGTCGTAGCGGGCCTGCATCACGACGCCGGACTCCTTGGCGGCGGCCTCGAACATCTGCTGGTACTCGACCGGCAGCTGGCCCCAGGCGTCCTGGTTCACGTAGAAGCTCATCGACGGTCCCGGCTCCCACCAGCCCGGGTAGTAGTAGAGCTTGGCCACCTTGTGGAAGCCCAGCTTCTCGTCGTCGTAGGGGCCGACCCACTCGGTGGCGTCGATCGCACCACGCTCCAGGGCCGGGTAGATGTCGCCGCCGGCCAGGACCTGGACCGTGGCGCCGAGGCGGCTCATCACCTGGCCCCCCAGGCCGGGGATGCGCATCTTGAGGCCGTTCAGGTCCGCGGCGGAGCCGATCTCCCGCTTGAACCAGCCCCCCATCTGGGCGCCGGTGTTGCCGCTGGGGAAGGGGATGATGTTGAAGTCG
>CAYFPX010000206.1:0-15248 GCA_964344945.1 uncultured Enterobacterales bacterium | reverse complement strand
GGCAGCCGGCTCTGGTTCCTGCCCAGCGACGGCAAGCTCACCGAGGCCGCCGACACCGGCCTTCCCATCGCCTGGCTCGAGGAGCGGGTGGCCCAGGTCGAGGCCCGCCGGCGGGTCCTGGTGATGGACACCTGTCACAACGGGCGGGACAAGTCCTCGCTGGACCCGACCACCGCCCGCCTGCTCGAAGGCATGCGGGGCGACGCACCGGCTCCCCGGGGCTTCCGGGAGGTCTCCGAGTCCGAGGCCCGCCTCTTCGCCGCCCAGTACCACCAGCCGGCGATGGAGGACCCCGACCTGGGCAACGGGGTCTACACGCACTTCTTGATGGAGGGCCTGACCGACGCCAGCCACGACGCGGACCTGGACGGCGACGGCCTGGTCGACGTCGCCGAGGCCCACGACTACGCCCGCGATCGCACGATCGCGCACACCGGCGGCCTGCAGGTCCCCCGGGCCGAGTACCGGATCGTGGGCCGGGAGGAGATCTACCTGAGCGGCAACGCCTCGACCCGAAGCCGGGCCGAGCGCAGCCTGCTGGCGGCCACCGACGCCGTGCTGGCCAGCGCACGGGTGCTGGTCGACGGCGTGCCGAGGGGCACCCTGCCCGAGGTGGTCAGCGTCGATCCGGGCCTGCACCGGGTCGAGCTCCAGTCCGACGACGGCCGCACCCTGTCCCGGCGCACCGTGCACCTGCGGGCGGGTGAGACCACCATGGCCGAAGACCTGCTCAAGGTCCGCGAGCCGGCGATGGTCGCCTCCGTTGGCGGCGTGATCCGACACGGCCCTGGCGCGGGCATGTTCACGGCGACCTCGCCGGAGCTCGAGCTCGCCTGGCTCGACGCCCTGCCCACGCCCCCGGCGATCACGACGAACGTGCACGTGCGGGCCTCTGCGAGCCGCGGCCAGGCCATCGACGTGGTGCCCACGTCGCCGGTCACCGGGGGCACGATCTCCGCTGGCATCGCGGCCCAGTGGCGGGTGCCCTGGGTCCCCGTGGTGCTCGGGCCGGAGCTCGATCTGGGATTCCCCTGGCGCACCTTCGAGGACAACGGCGGCCAGCACCGCCAGGCCACCATCACGCTCATCCCCGGCCTGCGCACGGACCTGCGCATCCCCATGGGGCGGCGCTCCGCGCTGACCCTGCGCTACGACGCCAGGCTGGTGCCGATCAGCTACGACGGCGCCTGGACGTCCGTCGTGGAGCACGGGGTCGCCCTCGGCGTGGGCCGCACCACCCCGTGATTTCCCCCACAGGACCCTGACGGACAGGGTACTGTGCCCCCGTGCTCGCGATGCTCGCCGTCCTGGCCTGCGAGCCCTTCGGACCGGGGGAGACCGTCGAGATCGAGGGTCCCGGTGCGCAGGGTGAGGGACGGATCCGCCTGGTGCCAGACACCCTGGACTTCGGCACGGTCAGTGTCCTGACCGACGGCAGCGCCACCCTGGGGTTCCAGGTGGTGAACACCGAGGCCGACCCCATCGAGGTCGTGGGCCTGGACCGGGTGGCCGGCGACGGCGAGGCCTTCGCCACCGATGCCCCGGCCCTCGTCCAGCTCGAAGGCCACGGTGTGCTCGACGTCACCGTGACCTTCACCCCGACCACGTCTCGGGACTACAGCGGCGATCTGTTCCCCAACGGCCAGGTCACCCTGGCGCTCGACGGCCATGGCTCGGCGCCCGTCGCGTCCCTGTGGCCGGGTGAGCTCGACTGGGGCTCGGTGGCGGTCGGCTGCGACACCGTCGAGACCGTGCAGCTCCTGAACACCGGCGACGAAGACCTGGAGGTGCTCGACGCCGCGCTGATCACCGACACGGACTTCGCCGTGGACGGGTTCGAGCCCCTGGTGCTGGCCCCGGGCGAGTCCGCCGCCCTGGACCTGCACTTCGCCCCGGAGTTCGACGGCCTGCAGGCCACGGTGCTGCACGTCGAGACCAACGACCCCCTCGCCCCCGTGGTCACCCTGGACCTCGACGGCTCCGCCCACGAAGGCGACCCGATCACCGAGTCGGTGCCCTTCCAGCCCACCGCCCAGACCGACATCCTCCTGGTCCAGGACGCCTCGAGCACGGTCACGACCCGCGTGGAAGCCGGCACCCAGTACACCCAGGGCTTCCTGGAGACCCTGGACGCCGCCGGGGTGGACTGGCAGATCAGCCTGGTCCGAGCGGACCACGACTGCCTGGCGAGCCCCTATCCCTGGCTGCGCAGCGCCGAGGGCGCTGCCAAGGCCGCGAGCGCCCTGAACCTGGAGCTCACCCGCCCCGGCCAGGGCGACGCCGCCCTGCTCGAGACCGCCGTGGCCAGCCTGGAGCGCACCGACCCGGGCGACTGCCTCGAGGGCTTCTTGCGCGAGGACGCCCAGCTCCACACCATCCTCATCGGCGACCGGCGCGAGGACAGCCCCTCGACCGCCGAGAACTACGTCTCCACCATGGCCGCCAAGCTGGAGACCGCCGAGGACCTGGTGGTCAGCGCGGTCATGGGCCACGGCCAGAACGGCTGCCAGGACCTGGGCCAGGCGGTCGACGCCGTCGAGTCCACCGGCGGCATGGACCTGGACCTGTGCGACCCGGACTGGGGAGACCACTTCGCCGCGCTGGCCGCCGTCTCCACCAGCACCGTGCCCGACGTGCAGTCCTACACCCTGCACGCGGAGCCCCTGGTCGACACCCTCGAGGTCTGGCACGGCGGCGCCCCCATCGCCGGCTGGACCTACGACGAAGACACCCGCGTGCTCACGGTCAACGGCGACGAAGCGGGCCTGGAGACCGGCACCGAGCTGCACCTGACCTACGTCGAGGCGGCGATCTGCCAGCAGTAGTGCTTGGGCTGGCCGCCCTGGCGGCCTGCGAGGATCCCGGGCAGCGCTACGACGGTGCCGAGGTCCGCGAGGTCCTGAGCGTCGAGGGCCACGAGGTGGAGCTGATCTGGGAGCCGGAGACGCCCCTGGACGCCGTGCCGGTGGTCTCGCTCCAGGGTGCCTGGGAGCCCGATCAGGTCCCGACCCTGCCCGATCTGACGGATCTGCTCAAGGGCTACGGCCTGCTCCAGGTGCACGTGGACCTGCCCGGCGCCTCAGGCGCGGGCAGCGAGCTGGACTGGTTCGGCGAAGGCAGCCGGGAGGCGGTGGCCACGGCCCTGCGCTTCGCAGCGGGCGAGGCCGTCGATGAGCACGGGGGGACGGTCTTCGATCGGCGCTCGGAGCTGCGCACCGAGGTCCTGGGACTGGTGGGCAGCAGCAACGGCGGCAACCTTGCGGTGGCCACGCTGGCCGACTCCGCGCTGGATGTGCCTCCGGTGGCGTACCTCGCGGCCTGGGAGACCCCGTGCGCACCTCAGCTGGTGCTGCGAGAGGTGACCCTGTCACAGCTCGAGCGCTGCGTCCTGGACGAAGGCGTGGTCTGCGAGCTGGAGCTGTCGGCGCTGACCGACGGCGAGAGCCCCTGGCTCGACCTGGACGGCGACGGTGCGGTCGACGACGACGAGCCGGTCTACGCCGGCCTGGACCTGGGCGACGAGGGCGTGGTCCACAGCCCCTCCCTCACCGCGCTGCTGCCCGAGATCGACGGCCGCCTGACCGTGGCCGAGTCCGAGGACTGGTTCACCTGGCGCAACGCCAGCGCCCTGGCCGACGAAGCGGTCACCAACCACCCGGACCTGGCGGTCATCGTGACCGGCAACGCCCTGGACCACGGCGACACCCTGCCCGGTCACCCCCAGGTCATCGGCCTGGGCGCAGCCTTCCTGCGCACCGGCGCCTGGGTCCGGCTGCTCGGCGACAAGGCCTACACCGGCCTGGTGCCGGAGGTGCCGGCGGGCGAGGGCCTGGACCTGGAGGACTGGGGGCCCTTGTACCCGGGGGACCCGAACCGCCCGAGCTACCTGCTGACCCACGCCGCCCGCGAGCTGGCCGACCGGACCCTGACGGGGGTCTGGGACGCGGACCTGGACGATGCGCTGCGCTGAGTCGGACTGCGGGCCCCGGCGGCTCCGGGGTATGGTCCCGGCGGGTCCAGGCCAGGGGTCGAGGAGACGCGACATGGCTCGCATCGGCTTGGGGCTCGGCGCAGTCCTGCTCGCCGCGTGCACCGGCGGCCCGGGCCCCGACGACAGCTCGGACAGCACCGCGCCCTACGAGTGCCCGGCCAACGACGACCCGGAGGCCTCCATCGCGCCCGAGTGCTGCACGGGCGACGTCAGCCTGTCCATCGGCACCGGCGCCGAGCCCTTCGAGGAGCGGTCGGAGGGCAGCTGCCACACCATGGTCCACGGTCCCCAGGGCGGCTGGCACATGGAGGTCAGCGCTCGGGTCTGCAGCACCTACGACCGGGTCTACCTCCACTACGAGATCTACGACGTCGCGACGCAGATGCGCATCTCGGACAACACCTACAAGGTCGCGCTGGAGCCGGAGCTGGACGGCTGCTGCGGCACCTTCCACGAGATGTACGGCTTCCTCGACATGAGCGGTCTGCGCAGCGGCGACCAGGACACCCCCCCCGAGCTCATCTGCCTCAACGAGCTCGAGCTCCGGCTGGAGGTCTGGGACCTCGCTGGACAGGTGGTGCAGGCCACCCGGCGCGTTATCGGCGCCCCCCACCAAGACGACCTGTCGATCTGCGACCCGGGTGAGTGCCCGGTCGAGGTCGACGAGCCCACGGACACCGGCACGACGCCGGCTTCGGAGACGCGATGACCCTGACCTGGCTGGCCCTGCTCGCCTGCGGCGACGACACCTCGACCAGCGACAGCTCGACCGCCACGGACTCCGGCACCACCACGGTCATCGAGTGCCCGGAGCCCGACAGCGGCGTGATCAGCGTCGGCGAGCTCGTCGAGGAGTGCTGCGCCATCGAGAGCGACGTCGAGCTCGGCAACGGAGAGAGCTGCCACACCGGCTTCCCCGCCGAGGGCTGCGTCACGATGGTGCACGGCCCCCAGGGCGGCTGGCACATCTGGCTGAGCTTCGAGACCCAGACCTTCCGCAACGTCGTGAGCTACGAGATCGACATCGTGGACGTGGCGAGCGGCGAGTCGCTGCTCAAGGACGACGCCGACTCCGCCCGGGTCGCGATCCTGCCCAGCGACGACGAGTGCGTGCACACCTACCCGGGCATCTTCGGATACCTCAACCAGCTCAGCGCACTGCCAGGCTTCGAGCTCGACGGCGACGACACCCCGCCAGAGCTCCTGTGCCACAACGAGCTCGAGCTGAGCATCACCGTCACCGACACCGACGGTCGCGAGGTCACCACCACCCACCGCGCCCTGGCTTCGGGAGACCCGAACAAGGACGCCGACATCTGCGAGCCCCTGCCCGGCTGCGAGATCCTCGCGCCCTGGGACTCCGGGGACACCGGCACCGGCACCACGGGCGGCACGACCGACGAGTGCCTGTAGGCCGACCCCGACCCGCCCAGCGGGCTATGTACTGACGGCGGGCCAGCAGCCCGTCACTCCCTCCCGTCCCCGGTGACGCAGCGTGTCTGGACTCCGCATCCTGGTGGTCGACGACGACCGGGAGATCCGCACCTTGCTGCTCGAGTTCCTCCGAGACCTCGACCACCGCGTGACCGTCGCCGCCAGTGGTCTCGAGGCGGTCGAGGCCGTCAACGCGCACGGCGCGGAATTCGACCTGGCCGTGGTGGACTGGCAGATGGCCGGCATCACTGGGCGGGACGTCATCAACCACATCCGCACCGAGTGCCCGGAGACCACCATCTTCGTGGCGACCGGCCACAACGCCCAGGAGGTCTCCGATGCCTACACGGGCCCCGTGGTGGACCACATCCTGCGCAAGCCATTCTCCCTGCGCAGCCTCGCTCGCGAGATCAGTCGCATCGCCGCCAAGCAGGCCCGCAGCGCGGACTAGCGCGGTCACGAGACCACTCGTGACAGCGTCTGGACGATCTTCTCCCTTGCGGGTGTCTCGATCGCGTGACTAAGCTCACCTTGAAGCCGCCGTCGGCACACGGAGGCTTCTGAGAGCCCTGGAGCCCCCTCCGTCGGATCCTTTTATACCTGGCAAATTAGCGTCTCCTCCATCTCTTGCGGTGAGGGAACCACCGGGGGGGGCTCTCTCAGGGCACATCGAAGAAGACACGCAGCAGGCGCCTACTCGGGCGCCTGTCCTGCTTCGGGCCGCCGAGGCGGAGGCCCCTTGCCCTTGGGCCCCCCCTGGCCGGGCGGCCCGCCCTTCTGCAGCTGCTGGAGCAGGTGGGGCCGGGAGACCAGGGTGTTGCAGCGCTCCGCGAGCTCCGGGGTCTCGATGCGGTCACAGTAGCGCTTGCCCCGCAGATCGACGTCGCGGGTGACCGTGAGCCAGGCGTAGTCCCGCAGCAGCGTGTCGGAGATGCCCGCGACCCAGCGCTCGCCGGCGCCCAGGTCTGCGCGGAAGACCTCGGCCGCGACCGCGGCCCGGCACTCGTCGCGCGCCCGTCCGGGGGCCAGGGGCTCGCAGTCATCGGGGGTGCTCCACGACGACGGATCCGCCCCATCACACGCCAGCGACGACAAGAGCAGGAGTCCGACCATGGGTCGCTTGTTGCACGACGGGGCCCGGGGTGCAAGAACAGGGCGTGCTCGACGCTCTGCTCTCGGCCTTCAGCGGTCCCGGTGCCGCCTTCCTCTACGTGCTCACGGCCCTGGCGGCCTACGGCCTCGCGGTGACCCTGGAGCGCAGCTGGTTCCTGGTGCTGCGCTGGGGGCGCCTGGCCCCAGACGTCTCCGCGGCCCTCGCGGTCGGAGACCCGGACTCCGCAGTCGCCGCAGCCGGCCAGCACCCGGCGGCGGCGGTGCTGGCCGCCGGGGCGGCCCAGGACTCCGCCGACACCGCCTGGGAGGCCATGGGGGTCGCGAGCGTCGAGGCCGAGCAGACCGTGCACCGCCGGATCCGGTCCCTCGGTGCGGTGGGCAACCTGGCCACGATGATCGGGCTGCTCGGTACCGTCTACGGCCTCATGCTCGCCTTCGGCGCTCTGGGCGACGCCAGCGCAGGCGAGCGGGCCGCGCGCCTGTCCGAGGGCATCGCCACCGCGATGGCCACCACCGCCTGTGGCCTGCTGGTGGCCATCCCCTGCCTGGCCGCCCACGCCTGGCTCGAGGGCCGGGCAGAGGCCGTGATGGCGGCCATCGAAGCCGCTGCGGGCCGGCTCGCCCTGGTCCGGCGGAGGGCCTCATCCGCCGACTGAGGCCCCGGCGCGACCGCCGCGGACCGGGCATGCGGCCGGCCCTGCTGGCCGTCGTGTCGCTGCTGCTGCTGCTCCTGCCCCTGCTGCTGGTCACCACTTCGGCCCAGAAGCGGGTCGGCCTGGACCTGAAGGTCAGCACCGGCGAAGGCCTGCAGGTCCCGAGCATGGGCGCGGTGGAGCGGCTGGCCGTCCACCTGGGCTCGGACGGTGTGGAGGTGCGGGCCGCGGTCCGGCGGGCCGACGTCACGGCGGCCATGGGAGACACCGCTGAGCACCGCGTCCAGGTGCAGTCCGGGCCGGACGGGCCGGACCTCGCAGACCTCCAGGAGGTGCTGCGCCAGTTCAAGCAGAAGGACCCCGCCCGTGAGCGCATCGCCTTGATCCCGAGCGACGATGTGCCGGCGGGCACGCTCGTGGCGGTGCTCGACGCCGTTCGCGCCGACCGGGCCGGCCCCCTCTTTCCCACCCCGCTGCTGGGGGCGACCCCATGAGGGCCCGCCGACTGCGCCCGCCCCGTCAGGACGCCGCCACCCTGGCTCCGCTGGTGGACATGCTCACCCTGGTCCTGGTGGCCCTGCTGCTGGCCTTCAGCACCGACCCACCCCTGCCCGTGGCCCTGACTCTGCCGCGGTCCACCGCGACCGCCGAGGTGGCGCGCGCGGTCGCCGTGGACGTCACCGCCAGCGGGGTGCACCTCCAGGGGCACCGCGTCGCCGGCACCGCCTGGTACCTGGAGCACGACGAGGACCTGGTCGAGGAGCTCTACGGCGCCCTGAACCGCCTGCCGTCCGGGCGCGTGCTGCTCCGCCTCGACGCCAGCGTGCCCTACCGCATCGTGCGCAAGGTGCTGTTCACCTTGCAGCAGGCGGGGTTCGAAGACGTGACGCTGGTGGCGGAGAGCCGGCGGTCTCTCTAGCCCGCATCGGCCACGAGAATCCTACTGCGGCCGCGGATCCAGGGCGCTGGCGGCCCGTTCTCGCTCACCTCGCTCGATGTGCACCCGGCACACCTTCACTCGGCTCGCCTGCGAGCGGACCACCAGCACCTCTGGCTCCACGGCCTCGCTACGGATTCTCGTGACCGATGCGGGCTAGTCCGGGCGCAAGGCCGCTCCGGCCTACGGCCTCCGCGGTCGCGCGCGGGACGGGGCCCTGCGGCCTAGCGCCTGGCGAAGTCCTCGCAGCGCTTGCGCAGGTCGGACCGCTCCACGTCGGCACACAGCGCCAGGGCCCGGGCCGCGTCCAGCCGCTTGGCGTGGGCACTCACGCCGAGCATGCAGCTGTCGGACCAGGCGCCGCCCTCCCGAACGCACAGCCGCAGGGCCGCCTCGGAGTCGCTCTCCGCCACCGCCCAGCCGATGCCGTGGAAGCAGTTCTCCCGGTACAGCGGCTCCACGTCCGACACCTCGCGGCACAGGGACAGGGCCCCCGGCGGGTCCACCCGGCCCACGTACTTGCCCAGCCCGTGGAAGCAGGTCTTGCGCTGGAGCAGGCTGCCCTGACCCAGCTGGGTGTTGCACCAGGCCAGCGCCGCCTGGGGATCGACCTGGGCGACCTCGCCGTTGACGTCGTGCCGGCAGAAGTCCCGCCACATGCCGGCGCGGTCGCAGGCACCCCGGGCGAAGGCCGGGTCGTCGGTGGACCACTGCATCGCGATGCCGAACACACACTGGTCCCGCCACTTCTTCGGTGGGATGCCGCCGCACAGGGCCTCGGCCTCGGCCCGGTCGTTCCGGGCGTGGAGCTCGCCGAGGTCCGCCTCGCACTCCCAGCGCAGGGAGCCGCCGGCGATCTCGGCGCAGGCCTGGCGAGCGCCCTCCAGGTCCCGGGCCACCCGCTGCAGGGCCAGGAAGTGGAAGCAGGCGTCGCGGAAGTCCCCCGTGAGCGCACGGCAGGCCTCCTCGGTGTAGGTCGCGCCCTCGCCCTCGCCGCGCTCGGGCGGGTCGGCCCCCCGGGGCTTCGGGGGCACGGCGACGAAGTCCGTGGCCAGGTCCAGCGCCACGGCGGCCTCTGCGGGGGGCACGGCGAGCAGGAGTCCCTGCACGGCCCCCAGGCTGAGGGCCAGGCAGACCGCATACCAGGCCCAGAATCCAGCCGACCTCACTGCTGGACGTAGCCGATGGCCCGCATGAGCTCCTCGGTCTCGTCGGGGGTCATGCCGGTGTCCTCCACCTCGGCAACGTCGGCGGGCGGCGGCGGATCCCCTTCTTGGAGGGCCCACCAGGCCCCGCTCCCGGCGAGGACCAGGAGCGCCAGGACCGCGCCGATGCGTGCAGAGCGTGAGGACATGGACGTGTAGGATGATGCCATGGCGAACCGGGACGACCGCCAGACACCCGGGGAGCTGGTGTACTCCCAGGAGACCGGGCTGCCCATGCTGCCGGGGGGCCCGAGCGACGAGCTCGTGGAGGCGGTGGCCCTGGCCAGCCTGGAGGTGCGGGCACCCCGCACGGTGCCCCCTGCGCCGGTCGCAGACTTCGAGGACGAGGAGCAGCCCCTCTCCGAGCCCGTCGATCTGGCCGAAGCCCTCGCCGAAGCCGAGGCCCACGAGGCCGCCCGCAGCGGCGACGTGGACCTGCTCTGGGACCTGCTCCGGAACCCGGTGCCCGGGGACCGGGCGGCCGAGGCGCTCATCCACCGCATGGACAGCGTCAAGGACCGCGCCGTGCGCCCCCAGGCCATCCGGGACTTCCTGCTCGATCAGGACGACGCCCTGGTGCTGTCGACCCTGCATCGGCTGTTGGCCCGCGGTCGGCGGGGCGAGACCGGTGCCCGGGCCGCGGTCCAGGAGCTGGCCCTGCACCCGGACATCCTGGGGGCGATGCCCAAGGACCGCGCCTGGCGCCTGGTGGGACTGGCCCAGCGGGTGGGCCTGGACGAGCTGCCTCCGCTGTTCTTCCCGCCCAAGGTCGACAAGCTCGGCCTGCGCACGCCCGACCCGGACAACGAGTTCCTCCAGCTGCCGCTGGGCCTGCGGCGCCAGGCGGCCAAGACCACCGACCGCAACGTGCTCGACCGTCTGCTGAGGGACCCGGACCACCGGGTCATCACCCTGGTCCTGGACAACCCTCGGCTGCGGGAGCGGGACGTCGTGACCATCGCGGCCCGCCGGCCCACCAGCGCCGAGGTCCTGCGAGTCGTGAGCCGCCACCAGCGGTGGTCCAGCCGCTACCGGGTGCGCAAGACCCTGGCCTGCAACCCGCACACCCCGGCGGAGATCGCCTGCCGGCTCTTCGCGACCCTGCTGGTGCAGGACCTGCGGTTCATCGTGGGCTCAGGGGTGCTGCTGCCGGAGGTCCAGGCCGAGGCGCGGCGCGCCCTGGAGCGGCGCACCGGGGGCTGAGCGGGCTCAGCTCTGCTTCTGCTCCGGCAGCTTCTCCTCGACGTCTTCGATCTCGGCGCCGCTCAGGTCGCTGAGCACGGCGGCGGCTTCGTCGGAGCCTTCCTTGATGGCGCCGCGGAAATTGCGGATGCCCTTGCCCAGGGCGGATCCGACCTCGGGCAGCTTGCCCACGCCGAAGAAGATGATGACGATCGCCAGGATGACGAGGAGCTCGGGAACTCCGGGCATGCCGATTCCGAACACCATGGTGGGCCTCCTTGGGGCTGTCGCCGACCCCCAGGGTATCCAGGGTCATCCGGCCGCGCGAGCCATTCGCGTCAGCCTTCGGACCCCACCTCGGCTCCACACCAGGGACAGCTCGCCACCGGGACGCCCTCCAGCTGGCGGATGGTCGAGGCGCAGCTCGGACACTCGAAGGTGCCCTGGACCGGTGCCTGGGCCCTGACCAGGCGGGCCTCGACCTCGTCTGCAGACGTGCCCTCTGGCAGCTCGAGCAGGGCGAGCAGGGCCTCGCTGTCGAGGGGGACCCGCTCACCCCGGTGTTGGGCCAGCACCAGCTGCAGGGCGACGGCGCGCAGCTGGCGGAGCTGCCGCTGGATGTCCAGCAGGCCCTCGGTGGGCGGGGCGTGATCGGTGAAGCGTCCGAAGCGGGCCATGGGCGAGCCTACTCCGGTGTCCAGGGCCCGTGCTCGGTGATCCAGCCGGTGATCAGGGCCGCGGGGGTGACATCGAAGGCCGGGTTCCACACTGCGACCCCATCGGGGGCCGTGGCGCGGCCGCCGAAGCCGCGGACCTCAGCCGCTGGCCGCTCCTCGATCGGAATGTCGTCGCCGGTGGCGCAGCGGGTGTCCAGGGTCGACAGCGGCATCGCCACGTAGAAGGGCACGCCGTGGTGCCGAGCCAGCACGGCCAGGCCGTAGGTGCCGATCTTGTTGGCGGTGTCGCCGTTGGCGGCCACCCGATCGCAGCCCACCACCACGCTCGCGACCCGACCCGCCTGGAGGACGGCGCCCGCCATGCCGTCGGTCACCAGGGTGCAGGGGATGCCTTCGGCCAGCAGCTCCCAGGCCGTGAGGCGGGCGCCCTGGAGGTAGGGCCGGGTCTCGCCCGCGTAGACCCGGACCGGGACGCCCCGAGCGTGCAGGCTGCGCACCACGCCCAGGGCCGTGCCCCAGCCGCCGGTCGCCAGGGCCCCGGTGTTGCAGTGGGTGTAGATGCCCCCGGCCGGCAGCAGATCCGCGCCGTGGTCCCCGAGGGCCCGGCAGATCCGGGCGTCCTCGGCGTGGAGCTCGCGGGCTTCCGCCTCGACGAGCGCGTCGGGGACGGGGTCGAGCCGCTCGAGGGCCCAGCGGAGGTTCACGGCCGTGGGCCGGCTGGCCAGGAGCCGGGCACGGGCCTGGGCGCGATCCGCGCGCTGTCGCACGGCCAGCGCCAGGCCGTAGGCCGCCGTGATCGCGATGGCGGGGGCGCCGCGCACCACCATGTCCCGGATCGCGCCGGCCACGGCGTCGGCGCTGGTCAGGCGCAGCCAGACGACCTCGTGGGGCAGGCGCCGCTGGTCCAGGAGCTGGAGCTCGCCCGGGGTGTAGCGCATGGCCTCGACGCCGCTCACCCGAGCACCACCTCGCCCCCGCGTACCACGGTCCGCGCCCGGTGGCCGCCGAGGTACTGGACCAGCACGGGCCAGTGGCACGGCTCCCCGGGAGGAGGCGGGAGGAGCGCCAGGTCCCCGCAGGACCCTGGACCGAGCCAGCCGACCCGCGGCAGCGCCAGGGCCAGGGCAGCGACCCGGGTGATGCCGGCGATCGCCTCCTCGGGGGTCAGCCCCAGCTTCAAGCAGGCCAGGGTCGCGCAGCTCCACAGGTCGCGGACCGGCGAGCTGCCGGGGTTGAAGTCCGTGGCCACGGCGAGGGGCACGCCGGCCTCGCGCAGAGCCGCGACCGGTGGCGGCGGGTCGTCGAGGTAGGTCATGGCCCCGGGCAGGAGCACCGCGACGGTGCCTGCGGCCGCCATCGCGGCGATCCCCGCCGCGTCGATCTGCTCCAGGTGGTCCGCCGACGAACACCCCAGCTCGGCCGCCAGCGCCGCGGCGCCGGTGTGGGTGACCTGCTCTGCGTGCACCCGCCCCACCAGCCCCGCGGCGATCCCGGCTTCGAGGATCGCGCGGGTCTCGTCGAGGGTGAAGGCGCCAGCGTCGCAGTAGACGTCGACCATGTCCGCCAGGGCCGCGGCCTCAGGGGAGGTCTCCAGGAGGTGGGCGACCCAGGCCACGCGGTCGGCCCGATGCTCGGCGGGGATCGTGTGGGCCCCGAGCCAGGTGCGCTGCACCCGCACCGGCCAGTCCCCATCTGTGAGCAGCCGCAGGCAGCGCAGCTCTTGGGACCGCTCCAGGGCGTACCCGGTCTTGACCTCGACCGTGGTCACGCCGCGCGCCAGGAAGTCCCGGAGACGGGCGGTCAGGGTCGCGGCGAGGGTGTCGCTGCCCGCCGCGCGGGTGGCCCGCACGGTGCTCAGGATGCCGCCGCCCTCTTCGAGGATCGCGGTGTAGCTCTCGCCCTCCAGGCGCCGGCGGAATTCGTCGGCGCGGGACCCGGCGAACAGGGTGTGGGTGTGGCAGTCCACCAGGCCCGGCACCCCGATGCAGCCCGCGCCGGAGATCTCCCGGTCCGCCCCGGGCGCCTCGGCGCTGCACCCGACCCAGCGCACGGCGTCCCCCTCGAAGAGCACCGCACCGTCGGAGACCACACCCAGGGCGCCTTCACCGTGCTCCGGCGCCAGCGTCAGGAGCTGGTCGATCTCTCGGACCAGCAGGGTCGGCGGCATGGTTTCCTCCTGGTCCGGGGGTTAACCGAGCCCCCGCTGTTCCCGACTGGAGTGCGTCATGCGCCACATTCTTCCCCTGGCCCTGCTGCTCGCGACCCCAACGGCGCTGGCCGCGAGCGGCAAGTTCAACGCCTTCGGTCCCTACGACGTCAACCCGGCGCTCACGACCGGAGACGCCGTGGGCTTTCGCCAGCTCTTCCTCGATCCGGCCCAGGTCGGCTCCCTGCTCGAGCCCGCCGAGGCCCTCGGCGACAGCACCGACGACGCCCTCCACATCGACAACCGGTCCACCGCCTGGATGGAGCTCTCCGTCTCCGGCGTGCGGGTCGGGATCATCGGTCCGCTGACCAGCGTGGTCCTCCAGGGCGTGAAGCCCGGCCTGTACGAGACCACCCAGACCGCGCCCACCGGCATGGTGGTCGACCGCTCCTTCAAGAGCGACAGCTACGACAGCATCAAGGCCGAAGCCGCCCGCCTCGCCGCCGAGCAGGCCGCGATGGAGGCCGCCGCCGAGGAGCAGGCGGCCGAGGGCGAGACCGAAGCCGCGCCCGAGTAGGGATCAGCGACCGACCGCCTGGAGCCCCCAGGCGACCACCTCGCGCAGGGAGCCCTTCGCCCGGGAGTGGGCGGGGCCCTTGGTGCCGACCACACACACCTCGTCGAAGTGCTGCTGGAAGAGGTGGCGGCAGCGCAGCGCGTGGTAGCGGTCGGAGACCACCACCACGCGCCGGGCCTCGGTGAGCTCGGCGGCGAATTCGGCGTTCTCCCGGGTGGTGCGCGAGCGCGTCTCGAGCACGATCGAGGGCTCGGGCACCCCCAGGTGGGTCGCCACCTGCGCGGCGGCGATCGCCTCGGCCGGGGGGTAGCGCCCGATGCCGCCGGTGAGCACCATCACCGGCGCCACGCCAGCGAGGAAGAGCTCCGTGGCCCGCGCGGTGCGCCGGCTCAGGGCGCCTCCGGCCTGGCCGTCGTGGCGGACGGCACAGCCCGGCACGATGATCGCGTCCCACCCTCCTGACGGGGTGGTCTGGAGGCCTCCCCACACGTCGAGCGCCAAGGCGGCTCCGAGCCAGCTGCTGAACACCATGGTGGGAATCCTGCATCAGCCCATACACGAAGCTCAAGCCGTTGACACTGGGGGCCGATGGTGCCACGGTCAGGCGGTTTCTGCCTGGACCCCCGAGCCGCGCGCGAGGGGAGGCAAAGTGTGATCCGCAAGGAAGCAGGGAGGAGTGCAGATGCGGTTCGGTTGGCTCGTGCTGGCCCTGGCTGTCGGGTGTACCGACGGCGATGACGACAGCGACTTCGACGGCGATGGCTACACCGCGGCAGAGGACTGCGACGACGGCAACGCCAGTGTGTTCCCCGGCAACCCCGAGGTCTGTGACGGGGTCGACAACGACTGCAGCGGTGCAGTCGACGACGAGGCCAGCGACGCGCTGACCTGGTACGCGGACTCGGACTCCGACGGCTACGGCAACGCCGAGGTCACGATCCTGGCGTGCACCCAGCCCGCGGGCGCGGCCGACAACGGCGACGACTGCGACGACGACGACTGGCTGGTCAACCCGGGCGCCGAGGAGCTCTGCGACCTGATCGACAACAATTGCAACGAGGTCATCGACGACGGCCTCGACGCCGACGGCGACGGCGTGAGCGTCTGCGACGACTGCGACGACGACGAGGCGGCCCGCTACCCGGGCAACTCCGAGCTCTGCGACGAGATCGACAACGACTGCGACGACGACATCGACGAGTTCGCTCACGACTTCACGACCTTCTACGCCGACGCCGACGGCGACGGCCACGGCGACGCCGCGGCGAGTGTCGAGGCTTGCGAGGCCCCGACCGATCACGTCACGTCCGACGACGACTGCGACGACACCGAC
>CAYFPX010000205.1:226-15513 GCA_964344945.1 uncultured Enterobacterales bacterium | reverse complement strand
GGGGAATTCTAGTTGTCGTCGGTGGGGAATTCTAATTGTCGTTGCACAGCCGACCCCGGCGCGATCCCCGCGGTGATGGCCGGGGACGCCACAGACGCCTCAGAGGGCATCGGAGAATTCAGGCGTCCCGAGCTGACGATCCAGCACGCCAGCAGCAGCGCCGGTGTCTGGGCGGTGGTCAGCGTCTACGAGACCACCAAGGCCTTCTGACGGTGGTGGAGAGCCTCCCGGTTTCCGAGCGCCCCTCGCCCCTGGTCGGGTCCGCGCGGCGCCTCGCCCGCACCTTGACTGTCGGCGGCGAAGGGCACTGCCGAACCCTCGACCGGCTGCCGCTGTCGTCGACAGTGCACGAGGCGCCCCCGGCCGAACCCTACACTCGGGCCCTCCCCCCTTCGGTGCTCGCGACCGAGGCCACCCGGCGCCTGAGGGACCTGGCCCGGGTCGAGCTTGCAGGTCCCGGGCCGCCCCGGACTGATACGGAGCGAGCGCCCCTTGAGGCACTGGCCGACGGGGTCGTGGCGCGCGTGCGTCGCTACTTCGAGAGCCTGAGGGCCCACGGTGGACGCCCCCACGCCTTCGGGGCTGAGCTGGATCCGGTCGCCGCCGAGGTCCAGGCCTGCAAGGCCATCGTCTACACAGTGAGCCGGTTGGCGATGCAGCCGCTGCTGCCCGCCGCGCTGCCAGCGGGGCTCGCCCAGTGGATGGTCGCGCTGGACGCCCCCCTGGGGCGCTACGGCGTGAACCACGCGGTGCTGGCAGAGAGTGTGGAAGGTCAGGAGGACCTGACCGATCAGACCGGCGACTGGGAGGCGATCCTGGGTGACATCGCGCTCCTCGGCGCCGGCCACCTCCGCCAGATCGGCGAGCCCGACCTGCTGTGGTCGTCCATCCTGCCGGACGAGGCCATCCCTGCGCCACGCGAGCTGTTCGCTCGGCTCCAGGCGGACGAGTACGCAGCCCTTGCTCGCATGCAGGCCGTGCTCAACGACGCAGTGGCCATCGCAGCGGCCGACGGCCGCCTGCAGCTCGTGCCGCACCTCTTCACCCTGGGGGGTGGCTCGCGGTACAGCAATGAGCACTTGATCGACGAGGGGGTGCCGGACCTGCCGGAAGACCTGCGTCGACCGGCGGCGCTGCAGCAGCACGGCCATCTGCCCACGGAGGGCCACGGCTCCGAGCTCAACGTGCTGTACACCCACCTGTGGGGGTGGGACCCCTGGTATTGGGACCACGAGAGCTGGCAGGATGTCGATGCCACCCCTGCCGACGACGACGTGCGGGCTTTCTGCCAGTACGCCCTGGGCCTGGAGTGGGAAGGGGCCGGCAACTACCTGGCCGAGGCCTGCCGGCGCAAGGCCTTGGGGGTGGCCGCCTTCGGCTGCGCGATCGGTGAGTTCCTGGCGGTGCAGGCGGCGGCGTTCGACGGGGACTTCGTGGACTTCATCCCCATGCTGGAGTGCGGCAACGAGCTGGAGAACTTTCTTCGTCCCGTCGAGATGGCGCGGCTGCAGGCTCTGTTGGCGGGGCCTATTCGGCTCTGTGTGAACACCGCACGCTTCCGGGCCGGCGAGCTGTTCAGTCCCGAGCACAGCTTCATCGGGTCGGTCGCCGGCCAAGTGAGTTGGCTGGAAGAGGGTCTGGGGGAGGCCCTCGCGGAAGAGCTCAAGCGCTGGAAGGACGTCGAGGCGTTGTGGGAGTGGATGATCGACCCGGACGCCAACCCGCCTCCGGACAACCTCGAGACCCACTGGCAGGCGACCTGTCTCAGCGCGGACTTCTACTGGCCACCGATCCCCGGCACGGGCTGGGCGAAGCCGACCAAGCGGGCGGACGAGCTGGTGCACCAGGTTGGGATGCACTACTACCGCCACAAGGGCACCGATCGGAGGTCGGAGCAACAGATGCTGGCTGACCTGGGCACGCTGGCCGCCGGGCTCGGTGCTGGGTCCCTGTCCGAGCTCGGCCTGACGATGTCGGTCAGTGAGACCGGGCTGCCGGCGGTCACGGAGGAGGACGAGCTGTTCCCTCAGAATGAGCTCACCCAAGGAGGTGGGGTCTGGCGCAGGGTCCTGACAGCCGAGGCGGCCGGAGCCTCGATGGTGGCGTGGCACACGTTCATGAGCGGAGTGAAGCACAGGGGAGCAGAGCTCAGCGAATTCTCGGCGATGGGGGTCAGAGCCGACGTTCTGACGAGCGACGACGAATTCACGCAAGAAGCGAACGCTTATCCACGGGCGTCTTGGTTCGCGTTGAATCGCCTTGCCTGGCTTCGCAGCAAGTCGAGTGGGCCGCCCGCAGTTGTGCTCAGCGACTCAGCCGCCAAATTCATGCTCTTGTCGCTATCCGCTGGGGAAGGGAGCGCGTTCTCAGACCCCATGGACCCCGGTGCTGGAGAATACCAATTGGCCTGGGTCTTCTGGGTGGATCGAGATGGGGGGCGGGCCCGGTCTTTCGAACTTCGGTCGTCCACCACCATCGATTACCACCTGCTTTCCGTCACGCCACGGGTAGAGCCTCCCTTGGAAGAAGCCAGGGCCGACCAGTATCCCGCTCCTGCTGATGTGGACTGGACGTGGCCGGGCTGGAGTGACCTCGTCATCACAGAAAGCGCGGACGTACGGAAACTCACCATCGAGGTCGAGCCGATGGACCCGGATGACCGACCCGCACCCTTCTGTCTGCTCACGAACTCTGGCGTGTCTTTGGCCACTGTCGTGTCACTCATCGGCTCGACCCGTCGCGACGTCGATCTCTCCATGTCCACGGACCGGGACCTCCACTTGTCAGGTTCGGACACCTCCGATGACCAGAAGGAATTCGTCCTCCGCGAGGAGGAGCAGGGACCACTCGAGCCATGAATGGGTTGGCGCGGGTGGCACTCTGGATGGTCGCGTGTTCCGGAGGAGGTGCTTCGACACCCGACGAGTCAATGGATGGCCAGCCGTCCGTGCGGGAACAGGAGCCGTGGTGGCCCGAAGACGCGTTGTTCGCCTACGAACAAGCAGCGACCACGGTCTTCGGGGAAGCGGAACAGCGTTGGTGGGCCTTCGAGCACGAGTCTGACGTCATCGCGCTGGAGAGCGGTGCAGGCGCCCGCGCCCTCATCACAATGGAGCACGAGGAACACCACGAGGACCACGAGCCGACCCGCGCCTATCTCTGCGACGTGGTCCCGGGTGGTGTCTCCGGCATGGAACTCTGCGACACGACCTTTGTGGTCGATGGATCCCGGTCGTACCGCTTCTTCGATCAGGCTGTGTACACAACTGGGGACGGCGCAGAGGCGTTCATGTTCTGGGTGAAGTCACTCGAGTACGCCTACTACGGGATCACCGTCCGGGCGGATCCTGGCATCGTCGTCATCGACTCGGCGGATCGACTGTGGGACCTCGAGTGGGACCGAACTACGGCAGACGAAGCGGGGCAGCGGTTCAGTACGGCCACCCTCTTGGATGCCCACGGCCCGGAGGACCTCGCGCTTGCTGTGAGTGTTGCCGGAACGGTGGAGCCATACGCCCATGAGCTACGGATCTACGACGTACCACCTGGCGGCACTCTCGCGAACGGCGACCACCAGGCCGTCATCCGGTGGACCGGAGACGACTTGGACTACGCCCGAGGGCTGACCGACCTCCATGACTTCGACGGCGACGGACACGGCGACCTTGCCTTCAAGCAGGGTAGCTCATCGACCTCGGACCCCGTCCGTGTGTTCCTGGGCCCGCTTGCTGGCGAGCTGAGTGTGGAGGACGCCGTCGCGACCGTCCACTCCGGAGAATACTTGTTGCGCCTCGGCCAGGAGATCAGCGTCCCCGGAGACTGGGACGGTGACGGCCACGCCGACCTCTTCCTGACTTCGGCCGACGAGTTCGACGAGCACGACAACCCGGTCCGTGCCGCCCGGGCCTACCTGATCCGAGGCCCTCTGGAGGGCACCATCGACCTCTCGCTCGACGGCCCCCACGGCCAGGAGTTCTACTGGGACTTCGCCCACCCCTTGGACACCCCCTTCTACGACATCGAGACCACCGGCGACTTCGACTGCGACGGCCAGGCGGACCTGGTCGCTTCTCACCCGACCTTCGGCACGTTCCACGTCGACTGGGGATTCTTGGTGGACATGGGGGCCGTGAGCGTGGTGTCCAACCGGGACAACCTGCTGGTGGACGTCTATGGCGATCAGTCCGCCCGCTGGATCTACCCAGCCCAGGATCTGGCGGAGCAGTACTTCGGCTACGAGGTGGACCTCGCGGGCGACGTCGACCAGGACGGCTGCGACGACTACTGGATCAGCGCCCCGCTGCTGGACCGCAGCAACCTGAACAGCGGGGCCTTCCTGCTGATGAACGGCCGGCCGCCTGGCGAGTAGGTGCAGAGCACAGCGAGCGAAGGCGCCGCCACAGCCACCTTCGCTCGCTCTTGCCACGTCCGGGGCTGGTCAGGCCCCGGACCTCCGTCTCGCTACACGAGGCTGATCAGCTCCTGCAGCGTGTCGCTCGCGGTGTTCACCACCCGCGCGTTCGCCTGGTAGCTGCGCTGGGTCTGGATCATCTCCACGAACTGGCTCTCCAGGTCGACGTTCGACTTCTCCAGGGAGTAGCCGTAGATCGACCCGCGGCCGCCGGTGCCAGCGACGCCCAGCTGCGGATCCCCGGCGGCGTGGGTGGTCGTGTACAGGCCGCCACCTGCACGCTGGAGACCCCCCTCCGCCGCGAAGCCGGCCAGCGCCACCTGGCCGAGCACGATCTCCTCGCCGTTGCTGTAGGACCCGACGATCTGGCCGTCCAGGTCGACGTCGTAGGACACCAGGTCGCCCTTGGGCGCCCCGTCCTGCGTGATGCTGTAGACGTTCATGTAGGCGTCTTCGCCGCTCACGCTGACACCGCCGCCGGTCTCCGCGCCGGTGTCGTCCAGGCCGAACTGGAAGTCGAGCGCGGGCTGGTCAGTGCCCTCGAAGCTCCAGCTGGCGGCCAGGAAGGTGGAGGCGGACCGGTTGACGAGGGTGCCGTCCTCGTCGAACTCCAACTCGCCGCCGTCGATGATGTGGGCCTTGCCATCGATCCCACCGGTCTCGCCGGCATCCACCGCCGCGACCCAGTTCCAGGTGTCCTCTCCGGTCCGCTCGAAGAAGATGTTCACTTCGTGGGCCACCCCACGGCTGTCGAAGATCGTGATCGACGTCTCGGCATCGGCCGTGGTCGAGAGGTCGGTCAGGTCCGGGTGCGCCGCGTCGGTGCCGTCCGGCGGCACGCCGACGCCCATGGCATCGGTCAGGGGGGTCTCGAGCGTGGTGCCGTCGTCGGCGAGGTACTCGCCGTTCGCCGGCAGGTCCGCGCTGAGCACGACTTCGCTCGAAGCCTCGTGGGGGCGGCTCTGGGACTCGTCGATCTGCAGGTCGCCGAGGGATCCGGTGACCTGGCCGTCGACGGCCTGGTAGCCCTGGAGCCGCAGCCCGCCCAGGGTCAGGAAGCCGTCCTGGTCCTTGGTGAAGCCGCCGTTGCGGGAGTAGTACATGCCGCCGTCGACGTCGCGCAGGGCGAAGAAGCCCGCACCCGAGATGGCCATGTCGTGGACCGAGCCGGTGGCGGTGATGCTGCCCTGACCGAACACGGTCGAGACGACGTTGAGCATGGCGCCGCGGCCGAGCTGGCCGCCGCCGCCGAGCCCGCCGAGGGACTGGGGGATCATGTCGGCGAAGCTCGCCCGGGACCCCTTGAAGCCCACCGTGTTGACGTTGGCGATGTTGTCGCCGATCACGCCGAGGGTGGTCGCGCTGGTCTCGAGCCCACTGGCGGACACGTTCATCGTGCTGAACAAGGACATCTGGGTGCCTCCGAAGAAGCTGAGGGTCAGAGGATCCACGCCCGCGTCGTTGCGAGTGTGGGATTTGAACCGCATCAGTCGGTCAGCGGTTCCCGGGCCTCCTCGGAAGTCGTCCTTGGTCCGGCCCGGTAGGGGTCACTCCCCGAATCGTCAGGGAACGAAGAGAGTTGAGTCGATCTGGGTGAAGATGTTGCCCACGGCCTCGGTGCGGCTCATGGCGGTGACGACGGTGCGCTTCGGCACACCGACGATGAAGGCGTGGTCGTCCATGACGACCAGGGACTCCTTGGCGCCGCGCCTGTCGAGCTGGTCGACGGCCTGGCCCAGCCGCTCGAGCTGAGAGGGGTCGAGCGCGATGCCGCGGCTGGTGAGCCGGGCGTCGGCGTGTCGGGAGAAACGGAGGGGGGCTGTGCCGGTGCGCTCGGCCTCGCCGCGCTGGCTGTGCAGCAGGTCGTCGAGGGCCTTGCCGAAGTCGTTGCCCAGCCCAGGAGCCCCGGGCCCGCGGGGCTGGGGAGCCTCGGTCCGCTGGACCGGGGTGGTCGGGGTCAGGGCGTCGAGCACGTTCAGGGACATGGGCGTCAGGACTCCTCCGAGGACCCATCGGATCCGTCGTCGGCGAGCGTGAGCCGCAAGATGTCCGCGATCCCGACAGCGGTGCCTTCGACCTTGGGCTGCGGGGTGCCGGTGCTGTAGTCCATCTCGGTGACCGTGCCGACCAGCAGGCTGGTGATGGCCACCTCCTCGCCGTCGCCGTCGGTGCCAGAGAAGGAGAAGGTGTACTCGCCCTCTTCGGCCTGGCCGCCTTCGGTGGTGCGGCCGTCCCAGGTCCAGGCGCCCTCGCCGGCCTCGAAGGGCCCCGCGTCGCCGCTGTAGACCACCTCGCCGTCGCTGTTGGTGATGGTCACGGTGGTGGCGGTGGTGTCCTCGGGGGCGCTGTAGTTCAGCGCCACCTCGGTGCTCTCGCCGTCGTAGGTGAAGGTGTCGGCGATGGCCACGACCTCGGTGCCGACCAGGTTGGCCATGCTGGCGTTGTTCATCGACGCCACGCCCAGGTACACGGCCTCCAGCGTGGCGTTGATGCTGATCAGCTCCTCCAGGGTGGAGAAGGTGGCCAGCTGCTCGACGAAGGCCTCGTTGGACATCGGGTCGAGGGGGTCCTGGTGCTGCAGCTGCACGGTCAGGAGGTTCAGGAAGGTCTCCTGGCCCAGGGCGCCGGAGAGCTCGTTCGACGTGGACGTTGTCGTGGTGTCCGTGGTGCCGACGCTGGAGATCTCGCTCATGGGTCCCTCGGGGGTCTTCGGGACCTCTACGGACGGCGCCGAAGCGAACTGAAGCTAGAACACCACGTAGATGAACGGCGCGACGTACTCCAGCATCTGCAGGCCCACGAGCCCCAGGCCCACGATCGCCAGCACGCCGACCAGCGGCAGCATCCACCAGCGGCCGCCACGGACGAGCAGGAGCATGAGCTCGCCGATGGTGCCGAGGCGCATCAGCAGGCCCTCGAGGCGGGTCGGCGCGGGGGGGGGCTCGGTGGTCACGGGGCGTCCTGCTCCAGCAGCGTGGCGACCCGGGGCGTCGCTCAGGCGATTGCTGCCGTACCGGGTCAGGTGGTTCGTGTCGATCAGGATCGCATCATCGGACTCCTGGCGCAGCATCGGCCAGACGTCCAGGTAGTCGACGTGATCCCAGCCGGCGGCCACGTCGCGCTGCATGGCGGCGTAGGCGGGGAAGTCCTCGGCGGCGGGGCCGGCCAGGGCCTCCCGGCGGATGTACTCGGTGATGAGCAGCAGGCGGGCGCCCTGGGCGGCGGTGAGCTCGGCGATGGCCTCGTGGTTGAGCCGGGCGTCGGGCAGCGGCACGTCCTGGACCGGGTCGGTGATGGCCGCCTGGGGCCCGCGCAGCCACAGGCCGGTGCCGGTCAGCAGCCGGCTGTGGCCCGCCGCCCGAGCACCCAGCCCCAGGCCGGCGCCCTGGCGGGCCTCGCGCTCGCGCCGGGTCATGCGCTGGTTGCGGCTCTGCAGGTCGTTCACGCCGACGTACATCACGACCAGGCGCGGGGTGAGCTCGCCGAGCACGGGCGCCAGGTGCCGGGCGATGGCGTGGGTGTCGACCGCCCCCCGGCCGTAGTTCACCGTGTGCAGGCCCCCGGCGAGGGCCTCGCTCTCGCACAGCCGCCCGTGCACGCGGCCCGGGAAGTAGAGCTCAGGCATGTCCCGGAATTGCAGGGTGCCGCCGGTGGAGCTGCCGCCGGCGAAGATCACGACCGGGGCCTCGGGGCCGCCGCAGCGCTCCTGCCAGGTGGCCTCCAGGTCCAGCGCCCCCCCTTCGGTGCTCAGGCCCAGGGTGGTGTGCTCGGGGCGCCAGCCGGTGTCCAGGTAGGTGCCCCTCAGGGCGACCTCGGTGGCGATCGGCAGCGAGAGCAGGAGCAGGAAGAGGTGGTCCGCCGCGGGCCGTGGCGCGAGCTTGAGCAGGGGCCCGACGGCGGCCAGGAGCCAGCCGAGGCGCCAGGCCAGGGCCAGGCCCAGGCCCGGGGCCCAGCCGCAGACCCCGACGGCGACCAGGGCGGGCAGGTCGGCCAGCCAGACCGTCGCCGGACGGAGCCGGGCCCGGACCGCGAGCACCAGGGGCAGCGCCAGCCACGCGATGCCCAGCACCGCCCACAGCCCGGGGTCCCCCGCTCGCCAGGCCGCCGCGAGCAGGGCGGCGAGCCAGGTGACCGCCCACGGGACCGAGAGCGGGCGAGTGCCCTCGGCGGCCTGCCCGGGCGCCAGCGGAAGGTGGGCCACGAGCCAGACGGCGAGGGGGAGCGCGGCCACAGCGGTGGCGATCGGGGCGAGCTCCCAGGGCGGTGTCCGGGTCAGGAGCAGCTGCTCGGACAGCGCCAGCCAGGCGTCGGCGCGGATCGCCGCCACCTGGAGGGGCAGCCACGCCAGCGCTCCCGCCGCCAGCAGGGGACCGCGCCCGCCGCGCACGGCCACCAGCCAGAGCCCGGCGGCCAGGAGCCGACCGAGCCAGCGCCCCGCCTGCTTCACCGTCGGGGCCACCCGGGCGCGGTCGAAGCGCTGTTCCGCCAGGGGCTCGCCGCGGGTGTCGAGCACCCGCAGGGACTCGACCCGGGCCGTCCCCCCGCGGGCGCTGAACTCCACCCGGGCCTCGGCGACCGCCCCCAGGCGCACCCGGGTGCGGCCACTCCTGAGCACCCACTCGCCGTCGTCCGGCAGGATCGTCGCCTCCCGGGGCTGGTCGAGGGCCGTCGAGGCGGTCTTGCTGCTGGCCACGCTGACCGCGTCGGGGGTGACCTCGAGCTTCACCCGGCGCAGGTCCTGGCCCGGCCCGGCGCCTCCGTTGAGCTGGATCATCAGGGCGTCGCTGTCCTCGGCGAGGGTGAGCTCGACCCGCCCGATGGGCGCGTCGATCGCCGGCGACACCCGGTCCGCGGTGAAGGCCTGGTGCTCGGAGATGGTCAGGGCGCCGTCGACGACCATCGTGCCGCGGCCCAGGGACGGCAGCATCAGGTCTTCGCTCATGCCGGGGGAGACGATGGCCCAGGTGGCGCCGTCCAGGGGCTCGGGCTGGGCGAAGTGGCTGCCCACGGCCCGGGCATACAGCTCCCCGCCCACGCCTCCGATCCAGACCGCCAGCAGGAGCCACACCCAGCGGCGGGCCCCCTGCTTCACTGCCCTTCCAGCCGGAAGTCGTACCCGGTGCGCTGGAGCTCCGCGAGCATGGCGGGGTCGAGGGTCACCTGCAGCGGCGTGCCGGCTCGCTCGGCCCGGAAGCCCTGCCACATGCCCAGCAGCTCGTCGGCCTTGTCCTGGTGGAGGGTCGTGACCACGTCGGCCTGGCCCGGGTCGTCGCCCAGGTGGAAGAGGCAGCTGGCGGGCTCACCGGGGGGCGGCCGGGGCGAGTGGGGGTCGCTCGGATCGCAGCCGCCCTCGTGTCGCAGCAGGGTCCAGGGCAGGGAGATGACCGCGCCGGGCAGGAGGTCTCCCTGCTGCCGCGTGACGCCGCCCTCGCTCAAGGCGACGGAGCGGATGGCCGCCTGCTCCCCGGTCAGCAGGGGCACCATCGAGGCGCCGTCCAGGTCCACGGGCGGCCGCGCCCCGACGAGCTCGAGCAGGGTCGGCATCACGTCGACGTGGCTGACGAGGCTGTCCAGCTCCGCCCGGGCCGGGGGCAGGCCGGGCACGGCCAGGACCATGGGCACGTTGATGACGGTGTCGTAGAAGGCCGCGCCGTGCAGCAGCTCGCCGTGGTCGTTGAGGGACTCCCCGTGGTCCGCCACGAGCAGCCAGATGGTCTTGTCCAGCCGGCCCCGCTGCTCCTGGGCTTCGACCAGGCGCCGCACGTCGACGTCGGCCCGGGCGACGGCGTCCCGGTAGTGACGCCGGATCTGCTGGACCGCCGGGTCGCCCACCCGGTCCACCAGCACCTTCAGGGGGTCCTGGCCGTTGGGCGCCACCGCGCCTTCGGTGGCCGTGCCCCCGGCGTCGCCGGGCATGGCGATGCCGGCCTGGCGCTGGGTGTGGCCGGCGTCCCACAGGGCCTGGTGCACGCCGGTGGTGTCGCGATCGGCGCCCTCGTCGCTGATGACGAAGGGGTAGTGGGCCGTGCGGCTGTGGAACATCAGGAACAGGGGCTCGCTGGGGTCCTGGCGGTCGAGCCAGGCGGCCGCGGGCATGGCCGAGGCGCCGTCGCCGGCGAGGGAGCCGCCGTCGAGCTCGCCGCCCCGGCGCCGGCCGTCCGGTGTGGAGCGGGGCGCCGAGGAGATGTCCATGTACTGGAAGCCGCGGTCCAGCCCGTAGTCCGGGCGGAAGCCCGAGTAGGCGTCCATCGTGAAGGCCGCGGTGCGGTAGCCGTAGAGGCCCATCACCTCGGGCAGGGTGGGCACGTCGGCGGTCAGGCCCTTGTCCCAGTGGGTCACCCCGGTGGTGCTGCCAAAGCGCCCGGTGAGCACCGCGGTCAGGCTGGCCAGGGTGAAGTTCGAGGCCGCGTAGGCGCGGTCGAAGCGCCAGCCCCCACCGGCGAGCCGGTCGATGGTCGGGGTGGGGCTGGGCCGCAGCTCGCCGTAGGCGCCCACGTGGTCCTTGCGCAAGGAACACACGGTGATCAGCACCACGTCGCAGTCCCGGCAGAGGGCCGCGGTGCTCCGTGCGGTGGTTCGCTCGGGGGCGTCGGCCGTGTAGACCTGGGCGCCGTCGGCCATCGGCCGGGGCCCGGGCGGCGGGGTCAGGCTCTCCTGGGGCACCGTGGGTGGGCCCGGTGCGTCGGAGGGGTCGGCCGGTGCGCGGGAGGGGTCTCCCTGCTCGAAGGGCGCACCCTGGGCGTGGGCCGGGTCGCCCTCCTGGAAGGGCGGGTCCGGGGCGCGGGCCGGGTCGCCCTCCACCGGCGGGCCCCCTTCGGGATCCACGGGGCCTGCCCGCCCCGGCGACGGTGGCACTTCGACCCGCTCGCCGGCCAACGAGGTGCCGTCGAGGGTCGTCACCACCTCGCGGTCCAGGTCGACGAGGACCTCCTTCGGCCCCTCCGGATCGGTGAGGTCGAGGGGGAAGCGATCGAAGAGCACGGTCTTGTCGCCCGTGGAGGGCCCGTCTCGGTCCAGGTCGACCGTGGCCTGCAGCACCAGGACCTCTTCGGGCAGGGCGGGGAAGGCGAAGGGGCCGGGCTGGGGCACGACGTGGGGCTCGAGGGCCTCGGCCCCGTCGGGGTAGGCGAGGCGGCGTGCGTCCAGGATGATCTGGCCCCGGCTGTAGCCCCCGTAGACCACCTGGCCGGTCAGCGCCCCGTCCAGGACCAGCTGGCCCTCCTGGGGCTCGGCCGGCCCGGTGACGCCGTCGCCGTCGGGGTGCGGGGGCACGTCGCCCGCGGGCTGCTGGGCCGGTGCGGTCGGATCCGGGGGCGTGCCCGGCGCGTGACCCGCCGTGGGGTCGTCCTGGGCGTCCTCGGGCGTCACCAGGCAGGCGCACAGGAGCGCTGCGGAGAGTGCTAGCCCGAGGCGCAGTGGCGCTCGGGCGGAGGTCCTGCGCATGACCCGAGCATACCAAGGCCCCGTCGAAGGCCGCCCGGGAGCAGGGTATCGTGGGGCCGAGGATGCCCCGCTGACCGCTCGTCGACCCGTCTTCGGCCCCGCCTGGGGGCTCGGCCTCGTCCTCGTCGCCTCGCCCGCGCTGGCGGAGACCTCGGGTGCGCGGGAGAACACCCTGCGCTTCCTGGCCACCACGGCCGGCTTCGACGAGGTGTCCGTCGGGGTGCGGCCGGCGTCGGGCTCCCCGGACGGCCAGGCCGGCCCCGAGCACCACACGGTGACCCACAACAGCGTGGCGCCGCCCGAGGACGCCCCGGGCGGCGGGCAAGGCCCCCTCCTCGACGGCGAGCCCGGCCCGGAGCCCTCCACGGCCTGGCCCGGGGTCGAGGCCCCGGAGCCCTCCGCGCCCTGGCCCGCGGTCGAGGCCCCGGAGCCGGAGGTGGGGCCCGAGGGCGAGCTGGTCGTGCACAGCGAGATGCCCGCCGGCGCCGAGGGCGGGCCCGAGCACGCGCCGCTGGAGCTCCTGCTCGGCGAGGACTTCGTGCCCGACTCCCCGGCCTTCGTGCTCACCTTCATCGCCGAGCACGGCGCGCTGGAGGGGCCGCCCACGATCCGGATCGGCGACGTGCTCTTCAGCCTGGCCGACGACGGCGAGCCGCCGGACCTGGTCGCCGGGGACCTGCGCTGGGCGGCGGTCCTGGAGCGCTACCCCACCGAGGTCCCCCTGCAGGTCCTGGACGGCCTGGAGGTGTTGGGCGAGCTGCCTCTGTCCCTCGACGAGGGCGGGTCCCACCCGGGGCTGGCGCTCCGCCTCACGGCCGAGGGGCTCACCGCCGAGGTGACCGCGGGGGACGGCGTCCCCGGGGCCCCGACCCCCCCCTCCGCCGCGCCCCAGGCCGCCCAGTCAGCGCCGGGGCGAGTGCCCTGGGGCTGGCTCGCTGCGGCCGCCCTCGCCGGGGTGACCGCGGTGGCGGCCTTCGGGCTCCCGGGCACCGGGCGGCGGCGCCGTCGCCGGCGCTGAGCCCTACCAGGGGTCCCCGCTGTTGAGCCGGCGCAGGGCCTCCAGGCGGGCCGGGGTCAGTCGGTCGGCAGGCGGGGCCGCTGGGCCGGTCCTCGCCTCGAGCAGTCCCTGCCGCAGCTGCGCGGCCCGCTCGGGCTCGGCGGCCAGGTGGTCGACGGTGGGGTCGGCGCCCGGCGCCACGTGGTGCAGGCGGTACCAGCCACCGCCGTCGACGTCGTGGTTGAGCAGGCGGTCGGTCACCCGTGGATCCAGGGCCACTGCGTCGTCCAGGCCCGCCCGGAAGCTGAGCAGCCAGTCCCCCTCCCGCCAGGCCAGGCGGTCGCCGCTGGCGGTGTAGGCGCCGCCGCGGGGGGCACGCTCGTCGAACAGGTCCGCCCCGGGCAGGTCCTCGGGCACCGGGGCGCCGCCGAGCCGCCACAGGGTGGGGGCCACGTCGAGCAGGCTGACCAGCTCAGCGTGGTCCCGGGGCGGACCCTGCGGAGCGGCGGGATCGAACACCCACAGGGGCACGTGCACGTCTCCGGGCCCCAGCCAGGCGGGCGCCTCCGGCCCGGTGCGCCCGGTGGTCGAGGTCAGCAGCACCCAGGGCGCCACCCCTTCGTTGCGCTCGGTGAGCGTGTCCAGCACCACGTCCAGGCCTGCCCCCAGGCCCCGGGCGGTCTCGACCGGGTCGGCGTCGCCGAGGGCCAGGTCCGGCACGACCAGCAGGCCGAAGCGCGGCTGTCCCGCGGCGGCCTGCCACCAGCCCAGCAGCTGGACCAGCAGGGGGTCCCGGCGCTCCGGATCCCCGAGCTGCCCGGCGTCGGCCACCGTGGCGCCGGTGTGGTAGCCCACGATGCCCAGCCCCTGTGGGCAGGTCTGGATGCCCCGGGGCAGCTGGGAGCACCAGGTGGTGGCGGAGTTCTCGCCCATGCGGGGGTCGCCGCCGTTGAGGCTGCACAGGGGCAGGGCGGCGGCGTGCCGGCCCGTCAGCAGGGAGCCCAGGCCGAGGAAGGGGGAGAGGCTCTGGGCCTGGGCCGCCAGGAAGCGCTCTGTGGGAGGCCGGCCGAGGCCGGCGGCGAACGCCGCCAGGGGCCCGCCCTCCGCGGGGTCCCCCGACAGGCCCGGCACCACGACCAGGAGCAGGTCCCGGCTGGCCCCCTCGTGGTGGACCCTGGGGGCCTCGCCCGGGGCGCTGTTGCCGATCTTGGGGATGACCCCCTCGAAGCCCGAGACCCGCTCGCCCACGTCGAACACGGCCATGCGGAAGGCGCGGGGCAGGGCGTCGTCGTGCACGGCCACTCGGCTGGCGGTCCACGGCACCCGGGCCGGCTGGTTGGCCTGGTGGTCGAACCACGCCACGTCCGTGGACTCGGCGGCGGACACGCCCAGCCGGTCCGCCAGGGCCGCGACCGCGGCGCGGTAGCGAGCTGCACCCTCCTGGGGGTCCACCAGCCAGTAGCCCCGCTCGTGCACGATCACGTGGCGGTAGCCGCCGGCCGCGAGCACCAGGTCCAGGTCGGCGTCGGACAGGGTGGACAGGTCCGCCTGGGCCGGATCCTCGGAGAGTCGGAGCAGGGCCTGATCCACCTCGCGGCTGTACCCGTCCTGGGCGGCGAGGTGGCGCAGCCGGGCGCCGGCCGCGCCGCCGCCCTCGGCCCGGAACAGCGGGGGCACCGCACCGGCGGTGGCCCAGCCCCGGTAGACCTTGCGGCCGTGGAAGCGCTGGTAGAGGCAGATCAGGTCCTGCTGCTGGTTCAGCGGCAGCTCCAGCAACCCCGCGCCCGCCTGGACCGGCAGGTCCGCGTAGAAGTCCGGCAGCCGGATCGCCGAGACCTGGAGCGGGGCCTGCACCCGGCGGGCGTCCGGGCCCTCGTCCTCGATGTCCCAGCGCCAGACCGCCTGGAGCACCGTGGCCCCCACCACCACCAGGCCCAGGCCCCGCCGCACCCAGGCGCCCCCGGGGGCACGGGAGAGGGAGAGCGCCAGCAGCGCCACGGCCGCCACCACCACGACCGCCCCCATGCGGTAGGGCGCGAACATGCGCGCCATGCCCGGGACCCACTGGAACATCCAGGTCCACGGCAGCCGCACGGCCTCGCCGCCGACCAGCACCACCGCTGCGGTGTCCAGCTGTCCGCCCGGGGGCTTGAGGAAGGGGCCCAGGGTCCCCGCCCAGAACAGCGCGATCACCACCAGCCACGCCAGGATCGCGGGCTCACGCCACCGGCTGCGAGCCAGGAGCGGCAGGACACCCAGCCAGAACACGGCGGCCGGCAGAGCACGCCGGTGGCCCGGGTTGAGCAGCCAGTCCGGGGACCAGGAGGACATCAGACCGCGCTGCAGCGACGAGAGCAGGTTCTCCTCGGGGTTGCTCGGTCGCAGGGGCACCGCTTCGATGGTGTCCAGGTCCGGGAAGGGCACCCCCCAGGTGAG
>CAYFPX010000205.1:0-207 GCA_964344945.1 uncultured Enterobacterales bacterium | reverse complement strand
CCCCGCGCCGTCCCCCTCGTCCAGCACGTAGGGGGTCATCGTCGGCACCACGACCACCGCGGCGAAGAGCGCCAGGTCCCCCAGCCAGCGCAGGCCTCCCAGGGTCTCTCGCCAGCGGCCCCGGCCCGACCAGAGGTGCAGCAGCAGCCAGGCGACCACGAGCATGCCGGCGAAGAGCCCGTAGAACCAGGAGAACGCCCCGCACAA
>CAYFPX010000204.1:0-15568 GCA_964344945.1 uncultured Enterobacterales bacterium | reverse complement strand
GGAGTGCGACGGCCTGGACAACGACGGCGACGGCGACACCGACGAAGGCTTCGACGCCGACGGCGACGGCACGGCCGACTGCTTCGACACCGAGGAGTGCGACGGCCTGGACAACGACGGCGACAGCTCCGTGGACGAAGGCTTCGACGCCGACTCCGACGGCACGGCCGACTGCTTCGACACCGAGGAGTGCGACGGTGTCGACAACGACGGCGACGGCGCCGTGGACGAGGACTTCGCCACCGACACCGACGGAGACGGGACCTACGACTGCCTCGACGCCGAGGAGTGCGACGGGGTCGACAACGACGGCGACGGCGACACCGACGAAGGCTTCGACTCCGACGGCAACGGCGTGGCCGACTGCCTCGAGGCCGAGTGCCCCCTGACCCTGGACTTCGACACCGATTCCTATGGCCAGCCCATCCTGGCCGGCCAGGACCTGTCCGATGCCTACGCGGCCTGGGGCATCACCCTCGTCACCTGGAACACCCAGGACATGAGCTCCACCGGCCTGGGCATCGCCTTCGACTCGGCGAACCCGACCGGCGGCGACACCGACCTGGAGACCCCGGGGTACGGCACCGACAACACCGTGCCCCAGGGCAACCTGCTCATCAGCGCCGAGGACTTCACCGACGCCGACGGTGACGGCCTGGTCGACGACCCGGACGACGACGCCAACGGCGCCTGGTTCGAGTTCTTCTTCGACGAGCCCACCTGCGTGTTCGAGCTCAAGCTCATCGACATCGAGGCGAGCGAGTCCCCGGCGGACATCCTCTTCTACGACGCCGACGGCAACCAGATCGAGCACATCCAGGCCGGCGGCCTGGGCGACAACTCCGTCGAGGTCGTGACCCTGGATGTGTGCGGCGTCAGCGAGCTGATGGTCGACATCTACGGCTCCGGCGCGGTGGACGACATCGTGCTGTGCCCGGGCGGAGAGGAAGAGAGCTGCGACGGCGCCGACAACGACGGCGACGGCGAGACCGACGAGGGCTTCGACACCGACGAAGACGGCACCGCCGACTGCTTCGACACCGAGGAGTGCGACGAGCTGGACAACGACGGCGACGGCGCCGTCGACGAGGGCCTGACCTGCGACCTCGAGTGCCCCTTGCTGCTCGACTTCGACACCGACGGTGGCGGCGGCGCCATGGACGTCGGCCTGGACGTCACCGACAGCTACGCCGACTATGGCGTCGCCATCGACGTGTACGACCTGACCGGCACGACCCCCGGCCTGCCCATCACCTTCGACTCGTCCAACCCCACCGGCGGGGACGACGACCTGGGCACCCCGAATGAGGCCTTCGGCGGCCCCGGGATCGGCTCAGGCGGGGAGACCACCAACGACACGGCGCTCTACAACGTGCTGATCCTCGCCGAGCACCCCGAGGACGCCGACGGCGACGGCCTGGTCGACGTGCCCGACGACGAGAACGACGGCGCCCACTTCGTCTTCACCTTCGACACGCCCACCTGTGTGCACGACCTGAAGATCATCGACATCCAGACCCACCAGGGCCCGGCCCTGATCGACCTGATGGACGCCGACGGCAACCTGCTCAACTACCTCGAGGTGTACGGCACCACGGGCAACAACAGTGTCCAGCTCGCTGAGCCCCAGACCTGCGGCGTCACCGAGATGACCATCACCCTGCCCAAGGACGAGGCGATCGATGAGATCAGCATCTGCCCCGGCGGCGAGGACGAGGTCTCCGGCGACGGCGTCGACAACGACGGCGACGGCGAGGTCGACGAGAGCTGATCACCAGACTGAGCGGGCAGCCCTCAGGTGAACGTTCGTCCCTCGGGGCAGCCTCGGGGTGAACGTTCGTCTCGGTCCGTGATGGCGCCGTCGGGCACGCTCACTCGCTGACGAAGGTCCGAAGGGCGGACGTTCGTCACTGGTCTGAGCCGTCGAGGCCGAAGGGGCGAACGTTCACCCCGGAGCTGACGCTGGCGACGAACGTTCGACCCGGTGCTGCCCGGTCAGGGAGCTGGCGCTCCCTCGGGGGCTGGCTCCTCCTGCTCTGGGGCCTGCGCCTCGACCTCTTCCGCCGGCGGCTCCGCAACGCCGTCCACGTCGACCGGCTTGGCCAGGGGCGTGCCGTCGGGGCGGGTGAAGCGCAGCATGTCCTCGGGCTTGTAGCGGCGGGCCAGCTCCTCGATCTTGGCCATCGTGCGCTTCACGGCGCCGCTGGCGAAGCGCGAGGCGGGTCCGGCCGGCAGCGAGCCACCCGGGTCCGTCCAGGTGAAGTACTCCACCAAGGTGAGGTTCTCGGACAGCGGGATCAGGGTCCAGCCGGCCCAGGTCCAGTTGACCGGGTCGGCGTCCTTGAGGTGGCGCTTGGCGGGCGTGCCAGTCAGCAGAGCCGGGTTCGTGGCGTTCTCGGCGCACGCTTCCCAGAGGGCGCCGCCGGACGCGGTGAACATCTCCTCGCCGGCGTTCTTCTTGATGATCCACCAGCGATCGGCGAAGGGGCCGGGCAGGGCCATCTTCTGGAAGACCAGCCGGCCGTTCTTGTGGGGCTCGCCCCGGAAGACCTCGCTGACGGTGACCGGCAAGGTGCCCGGGTAGGACTCCTCGTCGTTCACCGCCATCCACAGCTGCTCCACGGGCAGCTTCACGATGGCCAGACCCCAGGCCTTGGCGACCTCGTGGCCGTCTTCGATCAGGATCCCGGACTGCACACCGTCCTTGGGCACAGCGCGGTAGGCCGTGGCCGGGATCCGCGGGGCCGCCCTGCAGGCCGCCTGGCGGCGGAAAGGCTGGACCTGGTTCAGCACGGGCTTGAGCTCGGCGTAGGACACCCGGCTGGCGGTGGCACTGATCTCACGGGACGGCGGCGAGCCGATGCTCGGCCCGTCCCCGCTCCGGGCCTCGGTCCGCTCGACCCGGCGGTCCTGCATGGGCGGATCCGGGTCGGTCAGATCCCGGAACCAGGTCGGGTTGTTCTCGTGGAACAGCCAGGCCCCCATGCCCACCAGGAAGACCACGACGGTCCAGCGATTCGTAGGCTTGCGGACCCGGAGCGCCAGCTCCCCATCCTGCTCGATGCCCTTGTCGTCGCCGCCCATGCCGCTGCAGTGTACCCCGTCAGGTTCGGGCCTCTGGCACCGCCGGATCCGCGATGCCGGCCTCCTCGAAGGTGGTCATCTCCCGCTGGGTGCGGGCCGCCGCCGCGACGAGGGACGTGGCCAGAGCGGCCCCGGACCCCTCACCCAGACGCAGCCCGAGGTCCAACAGGGGCGCCAACCCCAGAGCCGCGAGGATGGGTCCATGGCCGGGCTCCGCCGAGCGGTGACCTGCGACCAGGAAGTCCGCGAGACGCGGATCCCGGCGAACCGCGACGAGGGCTGCGGCTCCCGTGATGTAGCCGTCGAGCACGATCAGGGCCCGGCGCTCGGCGGCGGCTTCGATCGCCCCCACCAGGCCCGCGAGCTCGAAGCCGCCGAGCCGGCGGAGCACCTCGGTCGGGTCCCCGAGGTGCGCGGCGTGCAGGTCCAGTGCCCGGGCCACCACCTGGGTCTTGTGGGCCTTCGTGCCTGGACCCACCCCGGTGCCAGGCCCCACGGCCGCCTCGGCGCTGAGTCCTAGCAGTGCGGCGGTCATCGCCGCCGCCGAAGTGCTGTTCCCGATGCCCATCTCGCCGAGGGCCAGCACGTCCAGCTCGGGCAGTCCGCGCACCAGGGCCCGGCCGGCCGCCAGCGCGGCCTCCAGCTGCGCGGCGCTCATCGCCGGCTCCACGGCCAGGTTGGCGGTGCCTGGCGCCACCTTGTGGTGCACCACGCCGGTCGCCTCGCCGAAGTCGTGGGCCACGCCCAGGTCGGCCACGATCAGGTTGAGATCGACCTCACGGGCGATGGCGTTGATGGCCGCGCCCCCGGCGATGAACTGGTAGACCATCTGGGCGGTGACGTCGGCCCGATAGGCGCTCACGCCCTCGGCAGTGACGCCGTGGTCCCCGGCCATGAGCACCAGCCAGCGGTGGTCGGCGCGAGGCCGGTCCGTGCCCTGGAGGGCGCAGAGCTTCAGGGCGACGGTCTCCAGGGTCCCCAGGCTGCCGACGGGCTTGGTCAGGGCGTCCTGGCGTCGACGGGCCTGGGGTGGGACCTCGACCGGTGCCCCTGACGGCGGGCGTGACGGCGCCTCGGCCAGCGACAACCCCGAGGCCGGCTCGCCCCAGCGGTCCTGGAAGAGCACGTCCTCGAGGCCCAGGCGCTTCCGCCAGCCCACCGCCTGGAGCAGGGGCTCGTCGGGAAACTCGATCGGGTAGCCCAGGGTGAGGTAGGCCACCGGGATGACGGGGTCGGGGATGCCCAGCAGCGCGTTGATGGCCGCGGGCTCCATGATGCTCATCCAGCCGATGCCGACGCCCTCGGCCCGGGCCGCCAGCCACAGGTTCTGCACCGCCAGACAGGTGCTGTAGACGTCGGTCTCGCGGATGTGGCTGCGGCCCAGCACGTGCTCGCCGCCCCGCGTGGGGTCGCAGGTGACCAGCACGTTGAGGGGGGCGTCGAGGATGCCCTGGAGCTTCAGGGACAGGTAGGTCTGCTGGCGGTCGCCCTCGTAGCGCTGAGCCGCTTCGGCGTTGCAGGCCAGGAAGTGGGCATGCACCTGCTCCCGCACGGCCCGGTCGGCGACGAGCAGGAAGTTCCAGGGTTGCATCAGGCCCACGGACCCCGCCCGGTGGCCGGCGGTGAGGATGCGCTCCAGGACGTCCGGCGGCACCGGATCCGGCCGGTAGGACCGGATGTCCCGCCGCTCGTGGATCGCGCGGTAGACCGAGTCGCGCTCGGCGTCCGTGAAGGACCGCCAGGCGGGCATCAGGCCAGCTCCTCGGGCAGATCGAAGATGTCGCCCCACAGGCTCTGGCCGCCGTCGATGGAGAACACCTGGCCGGTGATGAAGTCGGCCATCGGTCCCAGCAGGTAGACCGCCAGGGACGCGACCTCGTCCGGCCGCCCGAGGCGCTTCACCGGCGTGGCCTGCCGGCCCAGCTCCAGGAGCGCCTCGCCGTACTGTTGGGTCCCGCTGCTGCGCACCACGCCCGGGGCGATGGCGTTGGTGCGGATGCCGGACATCGCCCACTCCACGGCCACGGTCTGGGTGAGGTTCTCCACCCCGGCGCGGGCGGCACCGGTGTGGGCCATGCCCGGGAAGCCGCGGCGGACCTGGGCGGTGATGTTCACGATGCGGCCGGACTCCTGCGGGAGCATGGCCTTGTTGACCACCGCGTGCAGCACGGTCCAGGTGCCCAGGAGGTTGTTGCGCACCACGGCCGCGAAGCCTCGCGGCGAGATCAGGTGGGCCGGGGAGGGGAACTGGCCCCCGGCGTTGTTGACCAGGCCGTCGATGCGGCCGAAGCGCGCCAGCACGGCGTCGACGAAGGCCTCGACGCCCTCGGCGTCCCGGATGTCGCAGCTGTGGTGCAGCACCTCGATGCCCAGCTCGGCGAGCTCAGCACTGGCGGCCTCGAGCTTGGACAGGGTCCGACCGCAGATCGCGACTCGCGCGCCCAGGCTGCCCGCCTGTCGCGCGATCTCCAGGCCGATGCCCGAGCCACCGCCCGTGATCACGATGACCTGATCCCGCAGCAAGCCGTCGCGGTAGATGGTCTTCACGCGCCCTCCAGGGCAGCCCCTGTAGCGCTGCGGCGGCTATGCTGCGACAGAGACGGAGGGGATCCTGAGCGGCTGGCTGCTGGGGCTCACGGCACTGCCGGGCACACCGATCTTCGCGCTGCCCGTCGCCGACACGCGCTCGCCCCTGTCCACCGTGGTGGTGCGGGTCGACCCGACGGATCCGGCCATCGGCCTGGGCCAGGGCATCGACGCCAACATGGGCGCAGCGCTGCCCCTGGTGGCCGCCAGGCGCGGTGGCTGGGACCTGCAGCTCGGCATCGCGGCGTCGGTCCACATGGGCTTCGAGGCCGATGCCGCCCTGACCTTCGGCCTGCGCACCTTCGACGGCTGGTTCGCCTTCCCCTTCGACCTCCGCCAGGGCCCGTGGTCCGCTCGGCTCGCCTGGGTCCACGTCTCTGCCCACTACGCCGACGGCATCCGCAACGCGACCGATCTGCCGACCGACCGCGGCAGCTACAGCCGGGAGGCGCTGGTGGCCCTGGTCGCCCGAGACCTGGGCTTCGGGCGGGTGTACGGGGGCGGCCACGCGAACTATCACACCGTGCACGACGAGGCGCCGCTGATGCTCCAGCTGGGGGCGGAGCTCCGGCCCGCTGGCCCGCGAGGTGCCTACGGCGCCCTCGATCTCAAGCTCCACCAGGAGCACGCCTGGCAGCCCACCCTCGCGGCCCAGGTGGGCCTGTACGCCGCTGGCGGTGCGGGTCGCTTCCGGCTCGCAGCCACGGCCTACGCCGGCAAGGACGACACCGGCAAGTACCTGGGAGAAGACGAGCGCTACCTGGGCCTGGTGCTCGGCTTCGACACCACCGGACTACTCCGCGACCGCTGAGCCCTCGCCAGCCTCGCCGCCCGCGGCCGCCGGTGCGGGGTCCTGAGCGCCGAGCAGCTCCGCGTGCTTGGTGCGCGCCGTGAACATGCCACTGCACTCGTGGGTGTTCGTGAAGGTCAGCGTGACGTCCTCGCCGAACCAGGCCACCTGTGAGAAGCCGGTCTTGGTCTTCTGGGAGGGTCCGTACATCTCGGCGAGCACGTCGCCCAGGGTGCTGCACTCGATGAGATCCTCGCTGAACAGCTCGACGCTGAACAGCTGGTCCTGGTGGAAGCGGTAGACGATCCGGTCGATCTTGGCGGCGCCCACGGAGCGGTACTCCTTGTTGCGGGCATAGGCCTTCAGACCGAGCTTGTCGTCGTCCCACTTCATGCGGCGCGACAGTCCAGTGATGGCCTTGCGCGGGGTTCCCAGCTTGTCGCTCCGGAAGCCGTGGTCCGATGTCAACCGCGCGCTCAGGGGCGTGCCCTCCTCGGGCTCGGGCAGGGGCTCGACCTGGGTCAGCGGGTTGACCACGGCAGCTGGCGGGGGCGCCTCTCGGATCTCGGCCGAGACGTACTCCTCGTCGCCACAGGCGGTCAGGATCAGGGTCCAGGCGAGCAGCACGATCACTGGGCCTTGGTGGTACAGCGGCGGAAGCGGCTGCTGCACTTGATGACCACACCGGCGCCCGGGCTCACCTGAACCGTGCCGGCGTTGATCGGGTCGGCGTCGGGAAAGGTCGCCTCGATGGTGTAGGAGCCGGCGGGCACGGAGCCGCTGGCCTTGCGGCGCTTGCCGCCTGAGGAGATCAACGTGACCTTCAGCGCATCCCCCGCCAGCGAGACCACGCCGGTCTTGGTGGTGCTGCTGGACTTGGTGGCGGAGCGAGAGGACTTGCTGGTCGAGGGGGTGGTCTCCTTGGGCTCTGCGGTCTTGGTGCGCCTGTCGGCGGGCTCGCTCTTCTTCTCTGCTGGGGCGGCCTCGGTCATCGGGGGAGCGGTCTGCTCGGCCTTCGAAGGCGCCTCGGCCTCGGGCTTGGCCGCCTCGGCGGGGGCGGCCTCGGGCTCGGCGGCCGGCTGCTCCGCCGGCGCCTCTGGGGTGGTCACGGGCTGGACCGGGGCCGCCTGGGGTGCCGGAGGAGGAATTGTCAGCGCGGGGACCGCCCTGGGTGCGGGTCCACGCCCGGGGGCCGTGAGGCTCCACCAGGTGCCGACCCCCAGCATCAACAGCCCGGCGGCCAGGGCGCCCGGGATCAGCCACCAGGGCCGCCGGCGCGGCGCACCCTTGGTGCCCTCGAGCTCCCCCAGCTCCAGCTCGGTCGCGCCCGCGCCGCGCGGCGCGTAGAAGTCCTGGGTCGGCGGCATCCACTTGGACATCGCCGCCTGACCGCCCAGCTGGGTGGCGCCGTGCTCGCTGTCCGGGTCGAGGTCGAGCTCCTCCAGGATGTCCGCCACCGACTGGTTCGAGCCGCTGCCGATGACCATCGTGGGCGAATTCGGGTCCTCGTCGGTCGGGTTGCGCTTGGCCTCGATCAGCGGCCCCACCGTGATCTCCGACCAGTCGCGCAGCAGCGGCCCGCCGTGCTTCATGCGCAGGGCGCCGCACTGGCGCTCGACGTCCCTGGCCAGTGGCCGGTCCTCGGGCTCGTAGGAGAGCAGGGACTCGACGAATTCGATCAGCTCCTGGCTCTCACCGCCGGTGACCTCCCACAGGATGTCCAGGTTCTCCTTGAGCCGGTTCTGGTGGCGGATCTCCTTGCTGGAGCTCTTGCCGAAGACCTGGGCGGTCAGGAGCTCCCACAGCACCACGCCCAGGGCGTAGACGTCGCCGGCTGGGGTGTCGATGAAGTCGAGCCGCTCCGGCGACATGTAGCCGACGCTGCCGTAGCGCAGCTGCTGGGTCTCGGCCTCGCGGGCGCCGAAGTCGGCGCGGGCGACGCCGAAGTCCAGGATCTTCACCTCGCCGGCCGAGGTGACAAAGACGTTCGACGGCTTGATGTCCCGGTGGAGCAGGCGCAGGGGATTGCCCTCGGGGCCGCTGCTGGTGTACGCCACGTGCAGGGCACCGGCGCACTCGCCGACGATCTCCAGCGCAGGACCGACCGGCACCGGGCCCGCCAGGATCAGGTCCTTGAGGTCGACGCCTTCGACGTACTCCATGACCACGGCCCAGCGCTCGCCGAGCCGCACCAGGCCGTCGACCTGGAGGATGGCCCGGTGGCGCAGGAGCCCGAGCATGCGGGCTTCGTCCCGGAGACGCTCGGCCACCTCGGGCTTCTTGCTCATCTCCGGGTTGAGCACCTTGAGGGCGACGGTCTTGGATAAGCCGCTCTCGCCGAGCTTCTCAGCCCGGTAGACCGTGCCGAAGGCGCCGCGCCCAAGCGCACCCAGGATGCGGTACTGACCGGACTCCGCCATCGGCTACCATTCTACGGTCACGGCGGCGCCGATCGTGAGCCCAAGCGCGGCGATCCCCAGACCACCCGATGCCACCACGCTGCCATTGGTCGCGGTGCGCAGGGTCTCGAGGTTGTTGTAGTCGGTGGAGGGGTCCATGTAGACCGTCCTCAGGCCGAAGCCGAGCCCGTAGAGCGCGCCGGCCGCAACCGCCGCGCCGCCCGCGGCGAGCAGGAGGGGCTTGGTCCGGCCCGGGGTGGGCTTCGGCAGCTGGCGGGCCACGCGGATGTTGGTGTCCGACGAGGTCCTGCGGTCGTCGTCCCGGCTGCTCGGCGGCGGTGCCTCGGGGCGCTCGGTGACGTCGAAGCCCAGGGAGAACCAGTCCGGGTTCGGGTCGTGGGGACCCAGGTAGCCGTTCCAGGCGACCCCGCCGTCGGGGCCGATCAGCTGCACGATCACCGGACGGGCGGTGGGCCGGGCGGTGCCGCGGGCGCCGTCCATGAGCATGACCATGCCCTCTGGCGGCGGCAGCGCCACGCGGTTGGCCTCGTAGGGCTCGGACGCCTGGTCGTAGAGCACGGCCAGCGGGTTGCCCGGCGGGGCGATGCTGCTGGGCAGCAGGTAGCGGGGCTGGGCCGCCAGGCTCGCCCGAAAGGCCATGACCGTGGCGCCGTCGTCGCCGGCCAGGAAGGCGTCCAGCGCGATCAGGCGGTGGTAGGCCGCGGCATCGAAGGGCGTGATGGGCTCGCCGAGGCACTCCAGGGTCAGCTGGGCGCTGGTGGTGATGGAGAGGAAGCCGTCCTCGTCCATGTCCAGGTAGGCGGTCTCGGCCTCGGTGAGGGCGTTGGCCAGCTCGTGGGTGCGCGCGGGGGCCTCGCAGTCCACGGCGAGGGCGGAGCCGGTCAGCCAGAGGGTCAGCAGCATGCTCACAGGCCCTCCCCGGCCAGCAGCCAGACACCGGAGTCGATGGTGCCGATGAGCAGGTCGTCGTAGCCGTCGGCGTTGCTGTCGCCGCCGCCGGCGACGGCGAAGCCCGTGTAGCCGTCGTCGCCCACGAACACGACGTCGGCGGTGCCGAGGGACCCGCTCCCGCTGACCGGGCCGTAGAACAGGTAGGTGGCGCCATTGGTGGTGCCACCGCTGCTGGGCGTGTAGCCCCAGGCGCCGATGAGCAGGTCGTCGACCCCGTCGCTGTCGATGTCCCCGCCGGCGCTGATGGCCGCGCCCGCTGCGTCGCCGCCGGCTTCGCCGAGCAGCTCGACGTCGGCGGCACCCAGGGAGGCGCTGGTGGTGGCGGGGCCGTAGAACAGGTAGACCGCGCCGGCACCGATGCCGGCGTCGTCGTTGCCCGCGGCCCCGACGGCCAGGTCGGCGTAGCCGTCGTCGTCGAGGTCGCCTGCGTGGGCGACCACGGAGGCGGCCAGGTCGCTCCCGCCGGTCCCGGTGAGCTTGGCGTCGGCGTCGACCAGGTCCAGGTCACCGGTCAGGGGCCCCAGCCAGACATAGGCCGCCCCGGCGTTGCTCGCGCCGGCGTCCTCGCGAGGGGCGCCGATGAGCAGGTCCGAGTAGCCGTCGCCGTTGGTGTCGCCGGCAGAGCTGAGGGCCTCGCCAGCCCGATCGTCGGAGCTCTCGCCCACGATGCGGGCGTCGGCCTGGAGGTCGAGGGCGATGTTGCCCGACACAGGCCCGTGCAGCAGCCAGACCACGCCGGCGCGGCCCTCGGTGTCCTCGGCCAGACCGCCCACGAGCACGTCCTCGATGCCGTCGTAGTCGACGTCTCCACCGGAGCTCAGGGCCGTGCCCGCGGCGTCGCCCTCTTCGCCGTAGAGCGAGGCGTCGGCGTTCTGCAGGTCGAAGAGGCCCGCCTGGGAGCCGGTCACGAGCCAGGCGACTCCGGAGCCGATCCCTTCGGCGTCGCTCTCCGGGCCCCCGATCAGCACGGCCGGTGTGCCCGCGCCGTCGCCGTCTGCCAGGGCGCCGAGGCTGAGACCGGCCTCTTCGCCGCCTTCCTCGCCGATGTACTCGGCCGTCGCACTGCCGAGGCTGCCATCGCCGGTCACCGGACCCATGACCAGGTAGACGGAGCCCGAGCTCCCGCCGCCCTCGTCCCGCAGAGGGGCGGCCACCAGGAGCTCGTCGCTGCCGTCGCCGTCGAGATCGGGCACCCAGTGGACCGCGGAGCCGGCGTCGTCGCCGCCGTCTTCTTCGGAGAGGTGGGCCAGGGCGTCCGACGTGCCCAGGGTGCCCGCCAGCCCGCAGCCGTTCGAGGTGCCGTCGCAGTCGTTGTCCCGGTTGTCGGAGCAGATCTCCGTGGCGCCGGGGTTGGTGTCGGCGGCCTCGTCGTCGCAGTCGTCGCCGCTGTGGTCGGCCGAGGTGTAGCCGTCGGCGTCGGCGTCGTAGTCGTCGGCGCCGTCGCAGTCCGAGTCGACGCCGTCGTACCAGATCTCGGTGGCGCCGGGGAAGGCGGAGCCGTCGCTGTCGTCGCAGTCCTGGTCGTTGTCGGCGAAGCCGTCCGGGAGCTCGCAGGTGTCGACGGTGGTGCCGGGGTCGCCGTAGTCGTCGCTGTCGGCGTCCAGGTACCAGGTGGTGAAGTCGGTGGTGGTGCTGTCGTCGTCGTCGGCGACGCCGTTGCAGTTCTCGTCGAAGTCGGCGTCGTCGCAGACCTCGGCGGCGTCGGGGCTGATGCTCGCGTCGCTGTCGTCGCAGTCGCTGTCGTTGTCGGCGCTGTTGGTGCTGTCGGGGTCGCACTGGTCCACCCCGACGGCGTCCACGTCGCCGTAGCCGTCGCCGTCGGCGTCGGGGAAGTAGGTGCTGAAGGTGCTGCTCGAGACGTCGCTGTCGCTGTCGTCGGCGAGGTCGTCGCAGTCCTCGTCGATGTTGTCCTCGTCGCAGACCTCGGGGGCGCCGGGGTTGCGCAGGGCGTTGCTGTCGTCGCAGTCCCCGCCGGAGCGGGCGTAGCCGCCGGAGGCGTCGCAGCGCAGCTCCGTGACCGAGTCCTGGCCGTAGCCGTCGCCGTCGTCGTCCAGGTAGAAGGTGTCCTTGGTCCCGGTGTCGACGTCGGGGTCGTTGTCGTCGGCGAGGCCGCTGCAGTCCTCGTCGGTGTCGTCCAGGTCGCAGACCTCGGCGGCGTCCGGGTTCACCGTGGCGTCGCTGTCGTCGCAGTCCAGGTCGTTGGCGCTGTAGCCCGTGACCGGGTTGCAGCTGGTGGTGGTCTTGCTGGCGTCGCCGAAGCCGTCTTCGTCGTCGTCGATGTACCAGGTGGTGGCGTTGAGGCTCTCGGGGTCGAAGGACTCGCCGTCGCAGTCCTGGTCGATGTCGTCGCAGAATTCGTCGGCGCCCGGGTAGATGGCGCTGTTGCCGTCGTTGCAGTCGTCGCCCTGCTCCACATACCCGCTGGGCGCGTCGCAGCCCTCGGCCGTGACCTCGTTGTCGCCGAAGCCGTCTTCGTCGGAGTCCCGGAAGTAGGTGTTGGGCGGCGCGTCGTTGTCGACCTGGCCGTCGCAGTTGTCGTCGATCCGCGACGTACCCCGTGGGCTGCTCGCAGTCCTCGAAGGTCGTGTCGCTGTCTCCCCAGCCGTCGCCGTCGGCGTCCCGGTACCAGGTGAGGGTCTGGACGTCGGGATCCAGGTCGTTGCAGTCGGCGGGCCACTTGAGGCCGTCGTTGTCGGCGTCGAGGCGGTCGGCGTGGGTGGTGTCGTCGATGTAGACGCAGCCGACCAGTGCTAGCAAGACGGTGAGCATGTCTACCAATCAGTCCCGGGGACAAGACTTGCGGCGCCCGCCGCTTCGCCGCGAGACCGATTCCAGGGGGCGCCGACCAAGATGACTGGGAAGCCGTCTCCGTCCTTGGTCTCCTGGGGCACCGAGCACGAGGTCATCTTCCCCACTCCCGTCGAGGTCGTAGCCCGTGGCAGGTGACGCTCCCAGTCCCCCCAACCCCTGCTCCGAGGGACCCATGATTCGTGCGCCCAAGACGATGATCGGGAGAGAGCCAGTGCCCATGGGGTGTCAGAGCCCATTGCCGAACAGGAGGTAGCCGGCGCCAGGCTCCGGCGGCGTCGTGTCGTCTGGCACCAGGTCGGTGAACGGGGCCCCCACGAGGAGATCCGCGTAGTTGTCACCGTCGAAGTCCTCCAGCGCCACGGACCTGCCCATCAGTTCGGCCTCGTACCCCTGCAGCGCCAGGTCCGCCCCGGAGAGCGCGTGCTCACCGGAGAAGGGTCCGTAGAGCAGGTAGGCACTCCCGGCGCTGTCGCCGGCCTCATCGTTGAGGGACGCCCCGATCGCCAGGTCGTCGACACCATTGCCGTCGACATCGCCCGCCGCGAGCGAAGTGCCGGCGCCGTCGCCGCTCGCCTCTCCGGGGAAGGTCGCATCGGCGCCGGAGAGGGAGTGTGTCCCCGACGCGGTCGAGAGCAACACGTAGACCGTGCCGCTGTCTGTGTCCGTGCTGTCCGCACCAGGTGCGGAGATCGCCACGTCCGGCTCCCCGTCGCCGTCGAAGTCGCCGACGGCCAGGGCCTCGCCAGCCAGGTCTTCCGTGGACACCCCGAGCAGCTTGGTCTCGGCGGTGCCTTCCAGGGATGAGTTGCCCGAGACAGAGCCAAGGATGAGCCAGACCGCTCCGGCATCTGTAGCGGCTTCATCTTCACCTGGGGCACTCACCCAGATGTCGCTGTAGCCGTCTCCATCAACGTCGCCGGCGTCCACCACGGCCTGCCCTGCCCGGTCGTCGGTGGACTGGCCCGTCAACTTCGCCTCAGCGACGTTGTCCAGGAGATTCATCCCGCTCGAGGGCGGGCCGAGGACGACCCAGATCGATCCGTTGGCTCCGGAGCCTTCCAAGGCCGGTCCCCCGACGACCAGATCGCGGTAGCCGTCACCGTCCCAGTCGGACACGGAACCAAGTGCAGTGCCCGCCAGTTCATAGTAGGAATCGCCCTGGAGGGTGGTGTCGGCTGCGCTCCCGAGGTCGACGTTGCCCCCCACCGGGCCGTACTGAACATAGACCTGGCCGGCCCGGTAGTTGTCACCGTCGGACTCAGGCGCCGAGACCCCGATGTCGTCGTAGCCATCACCGTCGACGTCCCCCAAGCCGAAGACGGTTGTACCGGTCATGTCGGAAGAATTCTCTCCGACCAATCGGATGACCGACGTGTCCGACAGCGCCAACGAGCCGGTCACCGGGCCATAGATCAGCTGGGCGACGCCAGACCCACCCCCCCCCTCGGTGTCCTCGGGCGACCCGATCAGGAGGTCCATCACGCCATCGCCGTCGACGTCGCCGGCAGACGCGACGCTCGTCCCGGCCTCGTCGCCGTCGTTGCCGCCGGCGAAGATGGCGTCTGCGCTGGCGCTCGCGACCACCCCGCTCGGCGCACAGTCGTTGCTCGTGCCGTCGCAGTCGTTGTCCTTGCCGTCCTCGCAGACCTCGGTCTGGGCCGGGTTCACGGTGCCGTCGCCGTCGTCGCAGTCCGTGTCGTTCTCGCTGGTGTTGCTGGGCTGGGTGCAGGCGCTCTGGTCGGCGTCCGGGTCGCCGTAGCCGTCGCCGTCGAGGTCGCTGTACCAGGTGGAGGCGTCCAGCGCGGTGTCTTCGTCGGCGGTGCCGTCGCAGTTGTTGTCGACGCTGTCGCAGTACTCCTCGGCGTCCGGGTTCACCGCGCTGTCCGAGTCGTCGCAGTCGCTGCTGTCACTGCTGTACCCGGAGGGCTCCTCGCAGGCCAGGGTGGTCACCAGCGAGGTGCCGAAGCCGTCGCCGTCGGCGTCCTCGTACCAGGTGAAGGCGTCGGCGGCGGTGGGCTCGTCGATGTCGCCGTCGCAGTTGTTGTCGATGCCGTCGCAGGTCTCGGACCGACCGGTGTACGCCCGGTCGTCGGCGTCGTCGCAGTCGGTGCCGGTGGCGACGTAGGAGCTGGGGGCGTCGCAGGCCGCGGTGGTCAGGGTGCTGTCGCCGTCGCCGTCGCCGTCGCCGTCGTAGTACCAGGTGGTGGCGTCGGCCGCGGAGTCCTCGTCGATGTCGCCGTCGCAGTTGTTGTCGGCGTCGTCGCAGACCTCGGTGGCGCTCGGGTAGCTGGTGGCGTCGCTGTCGTCGCAGTCGGTGCTGTCCGCCACGTACCCGCTGGGTTCGTCGCACGCCTCGGTGGTGATCGCGCTGTCGCCGTAGCCGTCGGAGTCGGCGTCCCGGTACCAGGTCTCCGGGTCCACGGCGCCGAGCTCGTCGGTGTCGCCGTCGCAGTCGTCGTCCTGGCCGTTGCAGAGCTCCTCGGCCCCGGGGAAGACCTCGGCGACCACGTCGTCGCAGTCGTCGCCGTTGTCGACGTACCCCTCGGGGCGGGCACAGGTCTCGCGCACGTAGTCGGGGCTGCCGAAGCCGTCTTCGTCGTCGTCGGCGTACCAGGTGGCGCCGTCGCCGCCGGCGTCTTCATCGACCCGGTCGTCGCAGTCCTGGTCGATGTCGTCGCAGACCTCGTCGGCCCCCGGGAAGATCGTGGCGTCCAGGTCGTTGCAGTCGCCGCCCTGGCTGGTGTACCCGGTCGGCTCGGAGCAGCTGTGGACCCGCACGTCGTCGGTGCCGCGGCCGTCGCCGTCGGCGTCGAGGTACCAGGTGGTGGCGTCCAGGGCGTAGTCGTCGTCGACGATGCCGTTGCAGTCGTTGTCCTTGTCGTCGCAGACCTCGTCCTTGCCGTAGGCGACGTCCGGGTCGGTGTCG
>CAYFPX010000203.1:0-15575 GCA_964344945.1 uncultured Enterobacterales bacterium | reverse complement strand
CCCGAACCGGAACCCGAGCCGGAGCCGGAGCCGGAGCCCGACCTCGTCGAGCCCGAGCCCGACCCCGTGCCCTTCGAGGAGACCACCGAGCCGCCTCCGGAGCCCCCCGAGGAGAAGCCCAAGCCGCGGCGGGTCGTCCAGGGCCTCAGCGCGAGCAGCTTCGCCGAGGGCTCCGGCACCGGCATGTCCGCCCGCGCGGGCACCTCGACCATGACCAAGGCCGGCGACGAGACCATGGCGATCGACGAAGCCACCGAGTTCTCGAACGTGCCCTTCACGTCGGTGACCACCCCGCCCCGGCTGCGCTCGGTGCCGGAGCTCGCGGTGCCCCAGGAGGCCATCGACAACGAGATCGAAGGCACCTGGACCGTGTTGCTGGACATCGACCCGGACGGCCGCGTGGTGCGGGCCCGCATGTCCAAGGCGGCGGGCTACGGGATCGACGAGGCGTGCATCGCCGCCTGGAAGAAGAGCCGCTGGAAGCCCGGCAAGAAGGACGGAGCGCCGGTGGGCATCACCGGCATCCCCAGGAAGTGCTCGCTCAAGGCTCTGGACTGATGGGACCCCTGCTCGCCCTGCTGCTCGCCCTGCCCGCCTTCGGCCAGGAGGCTCCCGCCGAGGAGCCTGCGGTCGAGGAGCGGGCTGCCGTCGACGAGCAGCCTGCCGTCGACGAGCAGCAGGCCCCCGGCGACACCGGCCTGGAAGAGCTCCCCCCCATCCTGGTCATGCCCCAGCTGGTCGAGTTCGTGCAGGCCCCCTTCCCGGAGAAGGCCCTCGACGCGGACATCGAGGGCATCGTGGTGCTGCTCATCGAGATCGACGAGACCGGTGCGGTCAGCGCGGTCGAGGTGCTCGAGGCCGCGGGCTGGGGCTTCGACGAGGCCGCCGTGGCGGCGGCCCAGCGGTTCGTCTTCTCCCCGGCCGAGGACGAGACCGGCCCGGTCCCGGTCGCGATCGAATTCGAGTACGGCTTCGTGCTCGACGCCGAAGAGGTCGACAACGCCGTCGAAGACCAGCAGATCGCCGACCAGATCGAGGCCGAGCCAGCGCCGGTCAACCTGGAGGGCTGGCTCATCGAGATGGGCACGCGGGAGATCGTGGTCGGCCAGACCGTGGTCATCGACGGCACGGATCTCACCAGCGAGACCGACGCCAGCGGCCACTTCGAATTCCGGGGCGTGCCCGTCGGTCCCGTCACCCTGCGGGTCGTCAGCAGCGAGCACCAGCTGCTCACCAAGGCCCTCGAGGTGACCGAGGGCGAGGTCACCGAGGTCCGGCTCTGGATCAAGCCGGTCGGCTTCCAGGAAGAGGCCGTCGGCACCTACCGCCGGCCTGGCGAGGACATCACCCGCCGCACCCTCACGCTCTCCGAGATCCGCCGCATCCCGGGGACCTTCGGCGACCCGGTCCGGGTCATCCAGAACCTGCCCGGCGCGGCCCGGTCCCCCTTCGGCACCGCCGCGCTGATCATCCGCGGCTCCAACCCCGAGGACAGCGCCGTCTACATCGACGGCATCCGCGTGCCGTTCATCTACCACCTGGGTGGCTACGCCTCGATCCTCAACTCCGACCTGGTCGAGACCGTCGACTACCTGCCCGGCGGCTATGGCGTCCAGTACGGCCGCAGCATGGGCGGCGTGGTCGACGTCACCACCCGCAAGGAGTCGACCGACGAGCAGACCCGGCTCACCTGGACCACCGACATCATGGACTCCGGCGGCCTGGTCGAAGCCCAGCTCGGCGAGGACGGCGACCACCACGTCGCCGCCGCCGGCCGCCGCTCCTATGTCGACCTGCTGCTGCCCCTCGTCATGCCCTACACCGTGGCGGGCCAGGTCGGCCTCACGGCCCGGCCCCGCTGGCTCGACTACCAGGCCCGCTACACCTACACCGGCTTCGAGAGGACCCGGATCTCGGCCTTCCTGTTCGGCTTCGAAGACCGCCTCTTCATCTCCACCCCGGACGACTTCGCCCAGGGCACGGACCAGGACACCCAGGGCGACCTGGCGCTGAGCTACTCCACCCACCGCCTGGTCGTGCGGATCGACCACCGGGTGAACGACAAGCTGGACCTGAGCCTGACCCCCAGCATCGGGCCCGATCAGACCAGCTTCTCCCTGGGCCAGGAGCTCAGCTACGACAGCTGGCAGTGGATCCTCACCGTGCGCGGCGAGGCCCGCTACCGGCCCTTCGAGGGGCTCGAGATCGTGCCGGGGGTCGACCTGCTCGGCGGCTGGTACGGGTTCCGCTTCGAGCTGCCCTTCAACCCGGACATGTTCGCCGACTACGACCCGCTGGGCGAGCGGGAGAACACGACCATCGAGGGCACGGACCAGGGCTGGAGCCCGGACCTGTACCTCAAGACGGTGATCAAGCCGCTGCGCCAGGAGCGGGACCGGCTGATCCTGACCCCGGGCGTGCGGCTCAACACGATCTTCCTGCCGAACTTCAACAACCTGGCCACTGTCGATGCCCGCCTGGCCTTCCGGGCCAGGGTCCTGGAGAAGGGCTTCGTCAAGGGCGGCACCGGGCTCTACCAGCAGCCCCCCCAGCCCCAGGAGTCCTACAGCCCCGGGGTCGAGATCGACCTGATGATGGAGCGAGCCTGGGCGACCTCGCTGGGCTGGGAGCAGGAGCTGCCCTACGGCTTCCGCTTCGACGTCGAGGCCTTCTACAAGAAGCTCGACCGGCTCATCGTCTACAACCCGGACTTCGAGGACCTCTACAAGGACGCCCCCTACGTCAACGACGGCATCGGCCGGGCCTATGGCATCGAGCTCATCGCCCAGAGGGACCCGGTCGGCAAGTTCTTCGGCTGGATCAGCTACACCCTGAGCCGCTCCGTCCGGAACAACTACCCGAGCGACGACGAGCTCGACGACTGGTTCCCCGAGACCGAGGGCACCGGCTGGTACGCCTTCGACTTCGACCAGACCCACATCCTGGTGGCCATCGCCGGCTATCGGCTGCCCTGGGAGATCGAGGTCAGCGGGCGCTTCCGCTACGTCACGGGCAACCCGACCAACTACTACTCCGGGGGGGCCTACGACCTCGACCAGGACTTCTACTTCGGGTACCGGACCAACGAGTACAACGACGAGCGGCTGCCGCCCTTCGTCGCCCTGGATCTGCGGGTCGAGCGGCTGATCCAGTTCAAGCGCGCCTCGTTGAACCTCTACCTGGACCTGCTGAACGTGGTCCGGGGCGAGAACCCGGAGTTCGTGCTCTACAACTACGACTACACCGACTACCGCTACGTGAGGGGCCTGCCCTTCCTGCCGTCGCCCGGCTTCGAGCTGGAGGTGAAGCTGTGATCGCGCTGATGCTCCTGACCGCCTGCGAGTACGAGGCCATGTCCCCGGCGTGGCTCGTCGACCGGACCCGGGTGCTGGCCGTGTCCGCCGAGGTCGTGGGCCAGCCCGGACTCGCCGAGCCGCGGCCCGGCGACACCGTCACCTTCCAGTCCCTGGTGGTGAGCCCGGACCACGAGCACTTCGGCGTGACCTGGATGGGCTGTCTGCCAGAGGACGCCAACGACTTCGGCTGCGAGGTCGACCTCGACGAAGTCGAGGCCCTCTTCGACCAGGACCTGGAGGAGCTCTCCACCCAGGAGCTGCTCGAGCTGCTCGCCCAGGCCCAGGAGCTGGGCCTGCTCGGCATCGAGCCCTACCTGCCCCCCAGCCTCCAGGTCCCCGCCGAGGTGCTGGACGATCTGACCGAGGAGGAGCGCCTGGAGGGCCTCAACTACTTCCTCACCGTCAGCGCCTTCCCGCTGACCGAGAACGAAGAGGGCGAGCTGGTCGAGGTCGAAGGCCTGGAGGACGACGAGGACCTGGTCGAGCTGGCCTACAAGCGCATGCCGGTCAGCGAGGCCACGACCCCGAACCACAACCCGGAGCTGACCGCGCTCCAGGTCGACGGCTACCCCATGGCCGCGGACCAGGTGGTGCACGTCACCGCGGGGCAGACCTACAGCCTGGATCCGATCCTCGGTGAAACGGCCATCGAGCAATACGAGTACACGACCTCCGATGGTGTGGTCGAGACCCGGACCGAGGAGCCGTACTTCACGTTCTACGCAACGGGGGGGAGCCTGGCGTACAACGCCAGCCTCTACCCGCACTCGGCCGTGGACTGGGTGGCCCCCGACGACGAGCCCGGGAGCGAACACCGGGTCTGGGCCGTGGTCCGGGACCGACGGGGCGGCATGGCCTGGTGGACCCTCGACCTGGTGGTCGAAGGCGGGTCCTGAAGGTCCTGCGGATGCCCGCTGCGGGCCCGTCCACAACCCTGACAAGCGCCTGACACGGTGCCCGTCTGGCCGGGTCGGGTCAGCGTGCTATGTTCCGCAACCCTTACAACCAGGATCCGGTTCTCCGGGCCGTCGTACGGGGTCGCCCGGACTCCGAGAATGCTGCCGATGAACGCTGCAAGACGCATGCTCCTCCCCCTGCTGGCTGGCCTCGCCCTGAGTCCGCTGGCTTCCCCCGAAGCCCACGCCGAGACCCCGTCCGAGGAGGCCCTCGCGGTCCACCGCGGCGAGGTCTCCAGGAAGAACGCGATCCAGAACCGCTTCTTCCTGAAGGGCAGCCGCTTCGAGGTCAGCCCGGTCTTCGGCTACGTGCCGAACAACCCGATGGTCCGCCGGTACACCGGCGGCCTGGTCGTGGGCTACCACTTCTCCGAACAGCTCTCCGCCAGCGCCCAGCTGCTCTACTCGCCGGACATGGGCGAGAGCGACCTGAAGGGCCTCACCAACACCCTGGTCATCATCGCCCACGGCGGCGCCTCGGACGTCGAGTTCCAGCAGCCCGTCGACAAGATGATGCTCGGCGCGGTGTTCAACGTGATGTGGGCGCCCATCTACGGCAAGATCAACCTGGTCGGCGAGACGGTCCTGAACTTCGACCTCTACGGCACCCTCGGCCTGGGCATGCTGATCATCCGGAAGCACTACGCCCGGTACGACAGCAGCGCGGTGGTCAACGAAGGCGACGCCCCCGTGTCGCTCACCGAGCCCGGTGCCGCCGAGATCCGGCCCCGTCCTTCGCTGAGCCTCGGCATGGGCACCAACATCTTCCTGACCCAGTCCCTGGCGCTCAAGCTGGATGCCCGGTCGCTCTTCTACTGGGACAGCGTGCCCCAGTACGACCCGAACACCCCGACCGAGGGCTCTCGCATCTACAACAACTTCGTGGCCACCGGCGGCGTCTCCATCTTCTTCCCGAGGATGGAACCCCGGATCACCCAGTTCTAGAGGCCGGCACACCATGCGCACCCTCGCTCTCGTGTTTGCCGTCGGCGGCCTCCTGGCCGCCACCCCGGCCCTCGCCCACCACGACGAAGACGCCGACGCCGCCCTCCTCGCCGAGGGCGACAGCCTGGCCCAGGACGGGGTCGCCCAGTCCGACGACGAGGAATCTTCCGACGACGACTCCGACTCCGACGACGACGTCCTCGACGACATCCTCAACGACGACGACGAGGAGTCCGTCGCCTCCGAGCAGGAGGCCGTCAAGAGCGGCGACCTCGACGACCGGGTCGGCGTCCAGTCCGAGGTCATCTTCGAAGAGGACAAGGCCTCTCGGCGCCGGGTCATCAAGACCATCCAGGCCAAGAACTTCCTGAAGCTCGGCCGCTTCGAGATCACGCCCTTCGTCGGGTTCGTGACCAACGACCCGTTCATCAACCGGCGCCTCGGCGGCGCCAGCTTCGCCTACCACGTCACCGAGATCTTCGCGGTCGAGCTGATGCTCGGCTACGCGCCGGACTTCGGCCAGGCGGACTGGAAGCCCCTGACCCGCCAGCTGGTCGAGAACAACAAGGTCTCCCCGGACATCTCGAAGCTGACCCTGTTCAGCCACGCGGCGTTCCAGTTCTCGCCGATCTACGGCAAGGTCGCCGTCAACGGCCGAAAGATCATCAACTTCGACGTCTTCGGCACCTTCGGCATGGGCACCACCCTCACCCAGGACGACCTCGAGGCCCTGGGCGACGACTCCGAGACCGCGGTCGCGACCCAGACCCAGTGGCACGCCACCACCAACATCGGCGGCGGCGCCCGCGTCATCATCAACCAGAACTGGGCTCTCCGGGCCGAGGGTCGCTCGCTGGTCTACATCGAGACCATCAACAGCACGACCCTCGAGATGAAGAACAACTTCGTCGTCTCTGGAGCCATCTCCTACTTCTTCCCCGGCATGCGGTGAACCTAGATGCCCACGGCAGCTGAATCAACGCACACTCGCTTGCCCTGGCCGGCCCTGTCGGGCCCCGGCCTCCTCGACGTGACTCGCCACGACAGCGTCGTCCCGAACCCAACAGGACCGACCATCGCGGCGCGAGAGCGCGTCGCTTCCTCCGCCGAGGTCATCTAGGCCATGAAGCTCTTCCGCGCCCTCGCGCCCGTCGCCCTCATCGGCAGCCTCTTCGCCTCTGGCGAGGCCCACGCCCTGAGCTGCGACGAGATCATGAACATGGTCTCCGTCAACGTCCCCACCCACATCGTCGTCCAGACGATGGAGGACTCGGGCGAGACCTTCTCCGCCGACGAGATCCGCTGCCTGGTCAACCAGGGCGCTCCTCAAGAGGTCGTGCAGACCGCCAAGAAGATGGGCGCCAAGGCCGAGGACAGCGAGCCGGTCCGGGCGGCCGAGCCCGAGAAGCAGCGCCCGTCCCGTGACGACCGCGACGACTTCGACGACGAAGAGGAGCTCGGCGCCGACAGCCGCTCCAGCCGCAACCAGTACCAGGACCTGCCCGAAGAGGGCCAGGGCCGCCCCCTGTCGAAGAGCGACTGCGAGCGCCAGGTCGATGACGCGGTCGATGCCCTGAAGGCCCGCAAGCCCCTGGGCGCCTCCAAGATGCTCTTCGACCTGCTCGAAGACGGCGGCTGCCAGGGCCAGACCACCCGGATCCACTACTACCTGGGTCGGGCGCTCTACGAGCTCAAGCTCTACCACTCCGCCCAGTACTACTTCCTGCAGGTCATCCGGAAGGGCCCGGCGAACCCGTACTTCAAGCACGCCCTGCCGCGGCTGGTCACGATCAGCCGCTACACCGGCGACAACTCCGACCTGGTCCGGATCATCGCCAAGATCCCGCCCGAGGAGTACCCGCGGAAGAGCCGGAACTACCTGTACTACCTGATGGGTGTCCGGCTCTACGACCAGGACTCCCTGGCCGAGGCCCGGCAGTACTTCTCCCAGATCTCGACCAAGAGCGACGTCTACCTCAAGAGCAAGTACTTCGAGGGCGTCATCTACAACAAGCAGGGCCGGCTCAAGAGCGCCGTGAAGTCCTTCCGGGACGTCATGCGCGACGCCGAGACCGTCGACATCTACAGCGACCGTGAGCTGCGCGAGGTCGAGGATCTCACCGACCTCAGCCTCATGAACATCGCGCGCATCTACTACGGCATCCAGCGCTTCGACGAGGCCACCAAGTACTACAAGCTCGTGCCGCGGGACAGCACGTACTGGCCCCAGAGCCTGTTCGAGCAGAGCTGGGGTCTGTTCATGACCAACCAGCTCAACGAAGCGCTCGGCATGGTGCTCACGGTGAACTCACCGTTCTACAGCGCCGACGAATTCCTGCCGGAGACCCAGATCCTCCGGGCGCTGACCTTCTTCAACCTGTGCGAGTACGACCAGGTGGAGACCGAGCTGCTGGCCTTCGAAGACCAGCTCCGCCCGATCTACGACGAGCTCAAGGCCTTCACCGGCAAGTACCGCTCCAAGGAGGGCCGCAAGCTCGCGGACCAGGCCTTCGACACCTACTTCACGGACTGGCCGGACGAGTCGATCCTGCCGACCTCGATGTTCACCCAGTTCCTGCGCAACGCCGACCTGGCCGGCCTGGTTCGCCACCTCGAGCTCATGGAAGAAGAGCTCGCCACCATCGACGCCCAGAAGGCCCTCTGGCGGGACAGCGTGGGCGCCCACCTCAAGCAGGTCATCCAGCAGGACCTCACCCGCTACAAGCGGCGTGCCGGCCTGGTGATGCTCAGCGAGATGGCCCGGACCGCCAACTACGTCGGGGACCTGCTGACCCAGTCGGAGATCATCCGGTTCGAGGTCGTGTCCGCCCAGCGCGCGGACTACGCCTACAAGATGTCGAACCCGGATCTCGTCGACACCACGTCGAGCACCGACCTGGACTTCGCCACCGCGGTCGACCTCACCTACTGGCCGTTCAACGGCGAGTTCTGGGAGGACGAGCTCGGCTACTACCACTACACCGAACAGGGCGCCTGCCGCTGATCGGACTTGGAACGGAATTCGGCCCTCCCGGGTAAGGGGGGGTCGACTCGATCGAGGACATTGCTGATGACGCTGCGACGCATCGCTCTCCCGCTGGCGCTCGTGCTGGCCGGGACCCTGGCCGCACAGCCGGCCCACGCCCAGGACGAAGAGGACGACCGGAAGCAGCGCGAGGAGCGCCGCGTCCTGAAGGCCGAGGACCTCTCCACCCAGGAGCTGTCCGAGGAGTACCGCCGCCTCGCCAGGCAGAAGCGCCACGAGGAGATGGACTTCGCCAAGGAGCTGCTCAGCAGTGGCCGCCTCCACGGCGAGACCAAGGCCGAGATGATGCTCCGGCTCGCGGACCTCTACTTCGAGGAGGGCCGCGACCTCTACCTCACGGAGATGGACGCGTTCGAGAAGCAGTACGACGCCTGCTTCAACGACGACCACTGCGACGAGTCCACCATGGAGCCGGACAACACCAAGTCCCGGAAGTGGCAGGACAAGAGCATCAAGCTCTACAAGCAGATCCTGAGCAACTACCCCACGTTCGTGCGGGCCGACGAGGCCACCTACTACCTGGGCGCCGCGCTCCAGGACATCGGCGAGCGCAAGGAAGCCGTCCAGGAGTTCACCCGCCTCGTCCGCACCTACCCGGACAGCGGCTACGTGCCCGACGCCTACGTGCAGATCGGCGAGTACTACTTCGACAACAACAACGCCTACAAGGCGCTCCGCGCCTACCAGAAGGCCGCCGCCTACCGGGACTCCGAGAAGTACCCCTTCGCCATGTACAAGCTGGCGTGGTGCTACTACAACGTCGGCGAGTACGGCAAGAGCATCGACACGATGAAGACCGTCGTGGCGTACTCCATGGCCGCTCAGGACGCCGACGACGGCTCCCGCAAGAGCCGCATCACCCTCCAGGAAGAGGCCCTCAAGGACCTGGTCCGGTTCTTCGCCGACGCCGGCGAGATGGACGAGGCCTACGCCTACTTCACCAAGCTCGGCAAGAAGGACCTGATCCGGTCCATGCTCAAGCGGCTCGCGACCACCTACTTCGAGCAGGGCAAGTTCGAGCAGTGCATCCAGACCTATCGCCGGTTGATCGCCGAGGATCCGCAGAGCCCCGACGCTCCGGACTACCAGAACGAGATCATCAAGGCCTACACCAAGATGGGCAAGAACCAGGAGGTCGTCGCCGAGGTCGACCGGATGCTCAAGACCTACGGCAAGTCCAGCGCCTGGGCCCGGGCCAACGCCGCCGAGCCGGACGCCATCCAGGCCGCCCAGAACATGCTGGAGAAGAACCTCCGCAAGATCGCCTCGGGCTACCACGAGAAGGCCCGGAAGCTGAAGGGCGGTCGCGAGGCCAAGGAGCTCTACGTCCTCGCCCACAAGGCCTACACGGTCTACCTCTCCGAGTTCCCCGACTCCAAGTACGCCTACGACATGCGGTACGAGTTCGGCGAGCTCCTCTACAAGATCAAGAAGTACGAAGAGGCCTACGACCAGTACATGCAGGTCGTCGCCATCGACAACAACGGCAAGCACTCCAAGTTCTGCGCCGAGTCGGCCATCTTCGCCGCCGACGAGCTGGTCAAGCGGGACGGCGGCGTCGGCCGGGCCCCGGGCAAGAGCACCGAGGCGGTGGACCTGACCGAGAACGAGCAGAAGCTCCTGGCCGCCCTCGACCAGTACTCGACCATCTTCGCGGACGACAAGAAGACCCAGAAGATCATCTACCGGTCGGCCTATCTGCTCTACAACAAGAACCAGTTCAAGGAGGCGTCCGACCGCTTCCGGGTCGTCATCGGCATGAACCCCGGCTCCAAGCAGGCGGAGCAGGCCGCGAACCTCATCCTGGACTCCTTCGCCCTCGTCGAGGACTGGTCCAACCTGAAGGACGTCTCCAAGGCGTTCTACGACCAGGAGGGCCTGGGCTCCAGCGCCTTCAAGAAAGAGGTCTACAACGTCTACGAGCGGTCGAGCTTCAAGCTCATCGAGGTGGGCTACACCGCCGACGAGGACAAGGTCAAGGCCGCAGATGGCTACCGCGCCTTCTACGCCGAGTTCCCCGAGAGCGAGGTGGCGGACGTCGCGCTGAACAACGCCGCGGTCTACTACCACGCCGAGGACAAGCGCGAGAAGACCATGGAGACGCGCCACCTCCTGATCGACAACTTCCCGAAGAGCAAGTTCTACAACGACCAGGTCGGGTCCCTGGCCTTCGACTACGAGTCCATGGCCAACTTCGCCGAGGCCGCCCGCTGGTACGAGAAGCTCTTCTCCCTGGACAAGGACCACGAGAACGCGTCGGACGCCATCTACAGCTCCGCGCTGTTCCGCAAGTCCATGGGCGAGTGGCAGGCCGCCATCAAGAACTACCAGCAGTACATGGCCGCCTACCCGGACAAGGACAACGCCCAGTCCGTCGCCATCGAGATCGCCAAGATCTACGAGGAGAACGAGCAGTGGGCCCAGGCCGCCAAGGTCTACTACGCTCTCTACACCCAGAAGGACACGGCCAAGCTGTCCGCGGACGAGCTGCTCTTCGCGCGGCTGCACTACGGGCAGTGCCTGGAGAAGCAGGGCCAGAAGAGCAAGGCCCTGAGCCACTACGAGAAGACCCTCGACTGGTACGCGAAGGCCAAGGGCGACGGGGCGGAGTTCGTCGTCGGTGTCGAGTTCGTGGGCGAGATGATGTACAAGCTCGCCGAGAAGCAGTTCCAGGACTACGTCGCGATGACCATCAGCGGCCCTGGCAAGAAGGTCAGCCGGAAGCAGGAGGACAAGATCCTCACCGACCAGCTGGTCAACAAGGCCAAGGCCCTCCAGGGCGTCGAGGCCACCTACGCCGCCATCGTCGAGACCGGCGCCGGTGAGTGGGGCCTGGCGGCCATCGTCAAGCTGGGTCAGGCCTACGAGAACATGGCCGAGAGCCTGGACACCTCGCACCTGCCCTCGTACCTCGACGAAGGCCAGGCGGAGTTCTATCGCATGGGCCTCGAGGACAAGATCTACCCGCAGACCCAGAAGGCCATCGAGGCCTACAACGCGGCCCTGACCAAGTCCTACGAGATCCACCTCTACAACCAGAACATGCTCTTCGCGTCGGAGCGGCTCACGGCCATTCAGCCAGACGAGTACCCGCCGCTGCAGGAGCGCCTGCTCGAGCCCGGCTACACCAGCGCCGCGGCCTTCGAGACCACCTTCGAGACCGAGCTCTGAGGACCACCACGATGCGCAACTTCAACCACCTGATGGTCCTGCTCGCGCTCACGGGCGCGGTCTCCACCGTCGCCTGCGGCGGCGAGAAGAAGCCGGCGGAGACCTCCGCCGAGCCGGAGCGGATCAACCCCAAGGCCGAGTTCAAGCGCGGCGTCGAGCTGCTCTCGACCCCGGACAAGAACGGCAACGTCGACTACGCCGCGGCGTACGAGGCCTTCGAGCTGGCCGTGACCGAGGACCCGAGCCTCGCCCGGGCACAGTTCAACGCGGGCTGGTGCGCCGAGCGCCTGGGTCGGACCGACCGGGCCGAGCAGCACTACCGCGCGGCGCTCGACGCCGACGGCAACTACAAGAACGCCCTGTACAACCTGGGCAACATGCTCATGGCCAACGACCGGCCGGGCGAGGCCGCCGCGCTCTACGAGAACTACGTGGCGGTCAACCCGACCGACCTCGAGGTCCGCAACAACCTCATGGAGGCGCTCAACGGCGCCGAGATGTACGACGCGGCCATCGACCAGGCGGGGGCCATCCTGCTGCTCGATCCGGAGAACGTCGGCACCTACCGGAACCTGTCGCGGACCTACTTCGCCAAGGGCGAATTCGCGATGAGCCAGCTCTGCGCAGAGAAGGCCCGGACCCTGAAGGAAGGCGACCCCGGCCTGTACAACAACATGGGCGTCACCTACCTGCTCCAGGGCGACGAGATCTCGGCCATCGAGAACTTCCAGACCGCCGTGAAGCTCGACAGCGACAACCTCGAGGCCAACATGAACCTCGGCTGGGTCGCCCTGCGCAGCGGCGACTACGCCCTGGCCCGGACCGCCTTCGAAGCCGCCACCTCCAGCGCTCCGGGGAACGTCGACGCCAAGCTCGGCCTGGCCATCGCCCTGCGCGGCGCCAAGGAGTACGACGCGGCGGCCAAGCTCTACGACGAGGTCCTGGCGATCGATCCCAAGAACGAGATGGCCTACTTCAACGCCAGCACGCTCCACAAGATCTACACCAAGGACTACAAGCGGGCCCAGAAGTACCTCGACCAGTACATCGAGGTCATGGAGGGCACGATCGGCCCGAACCACGAGGTGTTCGCCGCAAAAGACGCGATCCTCGAGGCCCAGGCCGAAGAGAAGCGCCGCCAGGACGAGATCGCCGCCAAGAAGAAGGCCGAGGAGGAGCGCAAGAAGCGCCAGATGGCCCAGCTCGACGACCTGAAGGCTCGCAACGACGCCTTCAAGGCCAAGATGGAGAAGGCCATGTGCCCCGAGGCCATCGAGATGGGCGTCGAGGAGCTGGCCACCGTCACCGAGACCGCGGACATGGTCGTCATGTCCGAGGACTTCCAGATGGCCGCCGACGTGCTGACCTTCTTCGACCAGTACGAGCCGATGCTCGACCAGCTGATGCAGCTCTGCCCCGAGGGGGGTGCCGCTGCGCCTCCGGCGGAGCCGGTGGCCGAGGAGGCACCGGCGGAGCCGGCCGCTGGCGCTGAAGCCGAGGGCGAGGCACCGGCCGAGGAGGCTGCGGCCGAGGGCGGCGAGGAAGCCCCCGCCGAGCCCGAGGGCGAGCCGACCACCCCCGAGTAGTCGGAACCCGGCCCCTCACACGCTGTCAGACCTCCTGGACGCACCGTCCAGGAGGTCTTCGTGTTCCTGCTCCTGTCCTTCACCGTGGCCACCGCCGCCCCCCAGACCCTGCCGGCCGAGACCGAGCCCGCCGCGAGCACCTGGCGTCAGAAGCGCCTCGAGCGCAAGCGCAAGGCCCGGCACATCGACTTCGAGGATCCCACCAACGTGGTCGGCGAGGTCATCGGTCCGGACATCGAGATCCACATCGATCGCCCGGTGCCCGCCCACCCCCCCCTGTACACCCTCCGAGCCGACTTCAACGACGAGCTGGAACGGTCCGCACACACCATCAAGTAGAGGAGGGGAAGCCTTGTCCGGTGCCGTTTGACGGCAACATGACGGCCCCAGCCTTGCTCAATTCCCTCCAGTCCGACATTCTTCCTCGTCGCAGGGCCGCCCCTGCCACGGGCACAGCTACACCCGGAGACCGGTCATGAAGCGCCTCTCGCTCCTCCTCCTCGCCCTCACCATCCCCGCGGGCACCGCCTACGCGCAGGACGAGGGTGGTGACCGCAAGATCGTCTACAAGACCAAGACCGAGATCGACTTCGAGGCCCTCGACGTCGCCGGTGAGCTGGTCAAGCCCCAGGGCGCGCTGCTGCTCGACCGCAAGAAGGGCTCCTTCAACCCGCTGATCAAGCTCCGGGCGGACTTCAACGAAGAGATGGACCAGTCGGTCAACTACGTCAAGTAGTCCTCTTCACCCCCGCTCCACTCCTCCAAAGACACCTCCCAAGCCGGGCGCCCACCTGCGCCCCAGAGGAACTCCATGGCTGACACCCTCTTCCTGAGCTTCGAGGTCTTCCGCGGCTCCGAGTTCGTCTTCCGCGAGCAGCTCACCGCCGAGTCCGTGACCATCGGCAAGGGCCCCGCGGCGATGCTGCGGATCGAAGACGAGGCTCTGGCCGACCTGCAGGCCGTCATCAACCTCAACGACGACGGCACGGTCCAGCTGCTGGACCTGGTCGGCGAAGGCACCAAGGTCAACGGCGTCGACGTGGTCAACGCGCCCCTGACCGACGGCGACGCGATCGAGATCGGCGAGATCAAGGTGGTCGTGAGCATCGGCAAGGAGGGCAACGTCGCCGACGACGAGCCCACCCAGCTGGCGTCCCAGGCGGAGATCGCCGCCCTGCAGGCCCAGGACGAGGCCTCCGCCGCGGCCGACGCCGCCGGCGAAGAGGTCGACGACGTCACCGATCACGACGCCTCGGTCCACGCCACCGGTGCCCTGGACCTCGACGGCCGCGACGAGGCCGACATCGTGGCCGACGACATCTCCGAAGACGTCATGGCCTTCATCATGCGGTCCGGCACGTCCCAGAGCGACGTGGGCATCGACCGCAAGTCCGCCAAGGTCCTCGAGGTCGCCGAGATCTGGGGCGACCTGGTGATGGACGTCAAGCACTACGCCAGGGGCGGCAAGCCGGTCACCATCGGCACCACCTCGGGCTTCCGCTGGCGCATCCTTGGCCAGCCCATCGCCTGGGTCCCGGCCGGCTTCGCCGCCATCGCGCCCTTGCTCGGCCCGACCATCTCCGAGGCCACCGAGGAGTGGCGGAACGAGTTCTACGTCGACAACGCCCAGCTCCCCCACGATGAATTCCCCCTCTTCGAGTGGGAGGGCGGCTCCTACGTCTGCAACTTCTCCGACAAGTGGGCCGGCTTCATCGACGTCGGCGAGGAGCGCAAGACCCTGCACAGCCTCATCGACAGCGGCGAGGCCCGCAGCAAGGGCAACGGCGTCTACGCCGTGGCCATCGAGGAGGACACCCGGATCATCCTCGACATCGGCCACGTCATCTTCTTCGGCCAGATGGTCCACCCGGGCAAGCGCGTCATCGCCAAGCTCACCGACGGGGTCGACTACCCCTTCCTCGGCCTGCTGGCGTTCTTCTGCTTCCTCGGCCTGATGGCGGGCATCATCATCTACACCCAGCCACCGCGGCCGGACAACGAGATCATGGAGATCCCGGACCGCTTCGTGGAGCTGTTGCTCCAGCAGCCGGAGATCGAGAAGAACAAGGAGAAGAAGAAGCCTGCAGGCAACCCGGACGCGGGTGAGGGCGCCAAGGCCAAGCGCGAAGAGGGCAAGGTCGGCAAGAAGGACGCCAAGATGAAGCAGGCCAAGGGCAACAAGGTCGAGATGCAGAAGCAGGAGCTCGACCGCGAGATCGCCGAGAACGCCGGTGTCCTCGGCGCCCTGCGCGACGGCTCGGAGCTCGACGGCGTGTTCGGCTCCTCCGGTCTCTCCTCCGACCTCACCGGCGGTATCGGCGGCCTCATCGGCGCCAAGGGCACCCAGATCGGCTCCGGCGGCCTCGGCTCCCGTGGCTCCGGTCTCGGTGGCGGCGGCACCGCCGAGGGCCTCGGCGGCCTCGGCACCAAGGGCCGTGGCTCCGGCGCCAGCGGCTACGGCTCCGGCGGTGGCAACTTCGGTGCCAAGGGCGAGGGCGGCATCGGCCGCATCGGT
>CAYFPX010000202.1:10156-15576 GCA_964344945.1 uncultured Enterobacterales bacterium | reverse complement strand
TGGAACACCACCTGGACCCTCGCCGGTGACCTGGATCGGGGTCTGCTCGCCCAGCGGCTCCAGGACACCCTGCCCGCCGAGCTCCTGTGGGTGGCCGAAGACGGCAGCCGCCCCAAGACCGGTGACTGTGCCCCCCGCCGGGTGGTGTCGGACACCGAGCCCGAGCTGATCAGCATCACCGGCGCCTCCGAGGGGATCGCCGCGAGCCTCGAAGGGGCCGGGCTGAGCGCCGAGGCGGTGCCCTGATCGCCCGGGCGATGCCTCTGGTATCGTCGCGGCCCTCCTTCCCGGCACAGAACAGGGGCTCCAGCGATGTCGATCCTCATCAAGAACGGCCGTGTCGTCACGGCCACCGACGACTACTTCGGCGATGTCTACATCGAGGGCGAGAAGGTCGTCCAGGTCGGCACGAACCTCGACGTCACCGCCGACGAGGTGCTCGACGCCAGCGGCAAGCTCGTGATCCCCGGGGGCATCGATCCCCACACCCACCTGGACATGCCCTTCGGCGGCACCACCAGCGCCGATGACTTCGAGACCGGCACCCTGGCCGCGGCCCACGGCGGCACCACGACCATCGTGGACTTCGCCATCCAGACCAAGGGCGAGAGCACGCTGAAGGGGCTCGACGTCTGGCACGAGAAAGCCGCGGGCAAGGCGAGCATCGACTACGCCTTCCACATGATCGTCACGGACATGCCGGACAGCCGGCTCCCCGAGATGGACCGGCTCCGGGACCTGGGCGTCACCTCGTACAAGCTCTTCATGGCCTACCCGGGCGTGCTCTACGTCGACGACGGCACCCTCTACCGGGCCTTCCGCCGCGCTGGGGAGAACCAGACCCGGATCTGCATGCACGCCGAGAACGGCATCGTGATCGACGAGATCATCAAGGCCGCCGTGGCCGACGGCAAGCTCACCCCCCGCTGGCACGCCCACACCCGCCCGACCCGCATGGAGGCCGAAGGCGTGCACCGCGCCATCGCCATCGCAGAGGTCGCCGACGTCCCGCTCTGGATCGTGCACCTGAGCTGCTCCGACGCCCTCGACGAGGTCAAGCGGGCCCGAGCCCGGTCGGTCGACGTGCAGGCGGAGACCTGTCCCCAGTACCTGCTCTTCGACGAGACCTTCTACGACCGCCCCAACTTCGAGGGCGCCAAGTACGTCATGACCCCCGCCCTGCGGGAGAAGTGGAACCAGGAGGTGCTCTGGAACGGCCTGAAGTACGGCCACCTGAGCGCCATCGCCACCGACCACTGCCCCTTCTGCTTCAAGGGCCAGAAGGAGCTCGGACTCGAGGACTTCACCAAGATCCCCAACGGCGCCCCGGGCGTCGAGAACCGCATGACGGCGATCTACCACCACGGGGTGGTCAGCGGCCGGCTCACCCTGAACGAGTGGGTCAACCTCACCTCGACCGCCGCGGCCAAGAACTTCGGCATGTTCCCGCGGAAGGGCACCATCGCCCCCGGGAGCGACGCCGACATCGTCATCTTCGACCCCGACGAGATCCGGCGGGTCACCGTCGAGGACGAGCGCACCCACCACATGAACGTCGACTACTCGGCGTACGAGGGCTGGGAGCTCCAGGGCTGGACCCAGACCGCGATCAGCCGCGGTCGCATCGTGGTGCACAACGGCACGGCGAGCACCACGGGGAAGGGAGAGTTCATCCAGCGTGCTGGAACGGGGGAGCTGCTCCGGTAGCCCCGCCGCACATCAGGGGGTTGAGCATGAGGCAGGTCGACACCTTCGAATTCGATGCACCACCGGGTGCCCCGGAGGGCCTTGCGCTCTTCCAGGTGGGCACACTGGACAGCGGCTGGCTGGAGGTCCAGGCGCCGGACTGGCTGTCGGCCCTGGGCATCGCGCTGCGCCGGCTGGGTCTGACCAGCGGCATCCGCCGCATGGCCTGCGAGGTGCTGGCCAACGGCGACGTGATCGTGAACGACCTGACCCACACCAGGCGGTTCACGGTGAAGATGCTGTGCGAGCTCTCGGAGGAAGACCTGCCCGATCCCGACGACGAGCCCACCGAGGTCGTGATCGCCGTGCCGGCCGGGTAGCTCCGCGGGCGGTGGCGGCGAAGGGCTCTGGATCGACTCCTTCGGGCCCACCGACGGCGGGACACGGACACGAAGCCCCTGGAGGTGGTGGGCGGGGACGATGTGGTGGTGCGGGCGCGCTGAACTCTTGACGAGTCAAGCACCATGGGCCATCCTTGGCCTGCATCCGGAGCCCACCATGAACCCCGAAGCCGCCTCCATGCTGCGCTTCATGCCCGCCGGCACCGCCGATCTCGGCGAGGCCACCCGCGACGAGCTGCGGGAGGCCGACCTGGGCTGCTGGTCCGACGACACCCGCCGCACCGACGACCTGCGCGGCGGACTGGCCCTCGAAGAGGAGGACACCGAGCTGATCGAGTGCCCAGAGCTTGCGGGCTTCGACGTGGTGCGGCCCCTGGAGGACGAGGCGCCGCAGACCGAAGGGCCCGTCTTGGAGCTGCGCTTCTCGGGCGCCTGAGCCCGGCGGTGGTAGTCTTCGCGCGATCCGCGCGGATCCAGGCCTCCCTCCTTCCTCCTCGGCCTCGGACCCGCGCCCCCGAGCGGAGCTGACCATGGCTGAGCCGTCTGCGAAGAACCACGATCTGATCTATGGGATCGACGACACCCCACCCCCCGTCGAGACCGTCGTGCTGGGGCTTCAGCACTACCTGACGATGTTCGGGTCGACCCTGGCCATCCCGCTCATCCTGAGCGAGCCCCTGGGCATCACCGACCCCGTGGAGAAGGGCTGGCTCATCGCCACGATGTTCTTCGTCTCGGGCATCACCACCCTGCTCCAGGTGACCTGGGGCAACCGGCTGCCGATCGTCCAGGGCGGGACCTTCTCGTTCCTGGCCCCGACCTTCGCCATCTGCGGCATGGCGGCTCTGGCCAACGAGGGCTGGCAGGTGCGCATGACGCACGTCCAGGGGGCGATCATCCTGGGGGCCATCACCGAGATCGTCATCGGGGCCAGCGGTCTGATCGGGAAGCTGCTGCGCTTCGTCGGACCGATCACCATCGCGCCGACCATCGCGCTCATCGGCCTGGCGCTGTTCAAGTTCGGGGCACCGGTCGCCGGGCTCCACTGGCCCATCGGCGGCCTGACCATCGCGCTGATCATCCTGTTCAGCCAGTACCTGCGCCAGAAGAACCGGGCCTTCGAGCTCTACCCGATCCTGATGGCCATCGTCGGCGCCTGGGCTGTCGCAGGAATCTGCACCGCGGCGGGTGTCTTCGAGCCCGGGCACCCGTCCTACACCAGCATGGAGAACCTGGAGAACGCGCCGTGGTTCCGGGTCCCGATGCCCTTCCAGTGGGGCATGCCCCAGTTCACCGTGGCGGCGTTCATCGGCATGTTCGCCGGCTACATCGCCAGCATGGTCGAGAGCATCGGCGACTACTACGCCTGTGCCCGGCTCGCCGGGGCCCCGCCGCCGGACGAGAAGACCATCAACCGCGGCATCGCCTTCGAAGGCATCGGCTGCCTGATCGCCGGCATCATCGGCACCGGCAACGGGACCACCAGCTACTCCGAGAACATCGGCGCCATCGGCCTCACCCGAGTCGGCGCCCGGCGGGTGGTCCAGGCCGGGGCGATCCTGATGATCGTCCTGGGCACGGTGTCCAAGTTCGGCGCCCTGTTCACCACGATCCCCCAGCCGATCGTGGGCGGCATGTACTGCGCGATGTTCGGCATGATCGCCAGCGTCGGGCTGTCGAACCTGCAGTTCATCAACCTGAACTCGGCCCGGAACCTGTTCATCCTGGGCTTCGCCTTCTTCATGGGGCTCAGCCTGCCCGAGTACTTCAACGCCACGCCCATCGACCTGGGTGGGTCCCTGGCCTGGCTCTCGGACATCCTCAACACCCTCGGCAAGACCGGCATGGCGGTGGGGGCGTTCATCGCCCTGATCCTGGACAACACCATCCCGGGCACCGACGAGGAGCGCGGCCTGGTCGCGTTCAACGCGCACTAGGGCGGGGCCGTGGAGCTCACCAAGCTGCTGGGGGTCGTGGGCTACCTGGCCGTCCTGGTCGGCATCGGGGTGGTCGCGTCCCGTCGCATGAAGGACCTCAAGGACTACTTCGCCGCCGGCAAGGACCTGGGGTTCTTCGCGGTGGCGTTCTCCGCTCGGGCCACCGGTGAGAGTGCGTGGCTGCTGCTCGGCCTGACGGGCATGGGCGCGGCCTTCGGGGTCAAGGCCTTCTGGGTGGTGCTGGGCGAGGTCCTCGGCGTCGCCGGCGCCTGGATGCTGCTGAGCCGCCGCTTCCACCGGCTCACCCAGCGCTACGACAGCATCACGGTCCCCGACTACCTGGAGAGCCGCTTCCGGGACGACAGCCACCGCATCCGGGTGGTCGCGGCCTTCGCCCTGACCGTGTTCGTGACCATCTACGTCTCCGCCCAGATCGACGCGACGGGCAAGGCCTTCGAGAGCTTCCTGGGCTGGAACTACTACACCGGCATCGCCATCGGCTTCGCCGTGGTGATGGCCTACATCACCACCGGCGGGTTCCTGGCGGTGGTCTGGAGCGACATCTTCCAGGGCACGCTGATGTTCCTGGGCCTGGTCATCCTCCCGGTCGTCGCCATCGTCGGCGCCGGGGGCTGGGGCGCGGTGACGTCCGGGCTCACGACCATCTCCCCGGACCTGATGAGCTGGACCGGCGGCACCGGCTGGACTGCGGTGACCATCGCCGAGATCCTGGGGCTGTCCCTGATCGGGCTGGGCTTCCTCGGCAGCCCCCAGATCTTCGTGCGCTTCATCGCGCTGCGCGACGAGGCCGAGATCAAGAAGGGCACGGCGGTGGCCCTCGTCTGGACGCTCCTGGCGGACTCAGGCGCGGTGCTGGTCGGCATGGTCGGCCGTGTGGCCCTGACCGGTCCCGGCGGCGACATGGCCGCCTTTGGCGGGTCCGAGGCGGTGCTGCCGGCGCTGGTGGAGCACACCTTCCCGGCGGTCATCGTGGGGCTCTACATCGCGATCGTGCTCTCCGCGATCATGTCCACCGTGGACTCCCTGCTGGTGGTCGCCGGCAGCGCCGCGGTGCGGGACTGGTACCAGAAAGTGCGACACCCGGAGCTGGGCGACGCCGAGCTGCTGGGCCTGTCCCGCAAGGCCACCCTGGGCCTGGCCGTGGTCGGCCTGGGTGTCGCCCTGGGGGTGGCGCTCTCCACCCCGGACCGGACCATCTTCTGGTTCGTCATCTTCGGCTGGTCGGGCATCGCCGCGACCTTCTGTCCGGTGATCATCCTGTCGCTGTTCTGGCCGCGCATGACCGGCAAGGGGGCGCTGGCAGCGATGATCACGGGCTTCGCGGGGGTGCCGCTGTTCAAGTTCCTGGCGCCGGAGCTCCCCGGGGTCGGGGAGC
>CAYFPX010000202.1:5242-10146 GCA_964344945.1 uncultured Enterobacterales bacterium | reverse complement strand
TGTTCGGAGCGATGGGGGAGCTCCCCCCCGCGTTCACGCTGGCCTTCGCGGTGGCCGTGATCGTGAGCCTGGCCGACGCCGACGGCGTGCCATCGACGGCGGCCGAGGAGCTCGAGGCCGCAGGGGCCTGACCGCGGCGAGCCCGGCGCTACTCCGGCGCGTAGGTCAGGATGAGCCGATCGTCTCCGGCGAAGAAGACCCTCCCCGTGGGCGTAATGCTGATGGCGGTGGTGGTGGTCGCGACCCCGTTCACCGACGGCTCCACGTCTGTCCAGGAGGTGCCGTCGAAGTGGGCGCCTTGGCTGAAGGAGCCGGCCGCATAGATGTCGCCAGGGCCCGTTCCTCGCACGGCCCGCGGGTTGTACGCCCACAGGTCGACCTCGTCGACCAGCCCTCCCTCGGCGGTCCAGGACCACACCTCGGAGTCGGTCGGGGTCACCAGGTAGAGCTTCTCGGCGTCATGGGTCCAGACACCCCAGTAGTCCGAGGTGACGCCCGTGTTGTGCTCGGTCCAGGTCTCGCCGTCGTAGTGCACCAGGTTGCCGTCGTCACCGGCGACCCAGAGCTGACCCTCGGCGGTGCCCCAGATGTCCCGGGCTCGCCAGCTGAGGCCCACGGTCACCTCGGTCCAGGTCTCGCCGTCCCACTGGACGGCGTTGCCGTCGGCGTTGATCGCCCAGGCCTCGGTCGGAGAGGCCACGTAGACGCAGCGGATGCTGCTGCCGGGCAGGGCGACCTCGGTCCAGTCGCTGCCGTCCCAGTGGTGGGCCGCCACGCCCATCAGCCAGACGTCGTCCGGGGCGCTGCCGTGGATGGCGTAGAGCGTGGTGAGGCTCGGCGGGGTCTTGCGGGCCTGGGTCCAGGTGGCGCCCTGGTACCGCAGGAGTTGACCGTCGACCAGGGACCAGCCGTCGTCGTCTGCGCCCATGAACAGGCCCAGAGTGTCCTCGGCGTCTCCGGAGGCCCCGAGGATCTGGGTGACGCCGTCGGCGCTGGCCAGGCGGAGGTCGTTGTCGCCGGCGGCGATGGCCTCACCGGTGGGGGCACCCCACAGCTGGTGCATCCAGGTGTCCCCGAGGCTGGTCGTGGTCCAGTCGGCGCCGTCGAAGTGGAAGACCTCGTCCCAGCCCAGGACCCAGACATTGGCGTCCGAGTCGGCGTGCAGGTCGGCGAGCAGCCCGAGGGTGCCGTCGCTCCGCTCGACGAAGGCGCCGCCGTCCCAGGAGTAGACCCGCTGGTTCGACGCGACCCAGAGGGTCCCCTCCGCGCTGACCGACAGGGCGTCGATGCCGCTGGTGAACGCCTCGCCCACCTGGGTCCACTCGGCGCCGTCGTGGTGCAGCACCAGGCCCTCGGAGGTCCCGGCGTAGACCGCGTCGGTGCTGCGACCGACCACGGTGGTCAGGTAGTCGTCCACGAGCCCGGTCGGGTCGACGCGGGTCCACTCGGCACCGTCGGTCCAGGCGGCGCGGGGCTGGTAGTCGCCGTCGACGCTCTTGTAGCCCACGACCCAGACCTGGCTCTCACCGATGGTCGCGGCGTCGACCAGGTTGCCCTGGTCCAGCACGTCCTCGTGGAGGGTCCAGTCCTCACCGTCGAACTCCTGCACGTCCCAGCCGTCTGCGACGTAGAGGTGGCCATCCAGACCGGCGAGCTCCTCGGTGGTGCTGTAGGGCGCCGCGTGGGCCGTGAAGTCGACACCGTCCCAGTGCAACAGGGCCCCTTCGACCCCGCTGATCCAGACATCGTCGATCGCGGTGCCCCAGACCCCGGACAGGCTGCCGCCGCCGGGCTGGGGGTGGGACCAGCACCAGCACGTGTCGTTGCAGACGACGTCGGAGGGATCTCCGGTGGTGGGGGTCTGGCAGGTCTCCGGCGCGGTCCCGGAGTCCCCGGTGGTGCCGGAGTCGGAGGGCGCGGTGCCCGTGTCACCGGTGGGGCCCCCCGAGTCGGTCAGGCCACTGTCGGAGGTCCCGCTGTCGGAGGTCCCGCTGTCGGTGGTGCTGTCCGGGGTGCCGCTCGAGCCGCCACCTCCGCACGCGAGGATGAAGAAGGCCGCGAAGATCAGCCAGGAACGAATCAGCATGTCGGGTCCCTTGGAAGGAGTGTTGGGTCCACCTGTGGGTGGCCAACGGTCCTGCACCTCGGATCCCCTCATCCCGGCTTGAGGACTCTTCAGGGGCGCTCGTCGAGTCTGACCTCCAGCAGCACCACCGGCGTGAGCGGCTTGTCCAGCTGCCCGGTCGGCACCCGGGCGATGGCCTTGACCACCGACAGGCTGTCCGGGCCGCACTCGCCGAAGATCGTGTGCTTGCCATCCAGGTGCGGCACGGCCTTCTCGGTCACGAAGAACTGGCTGCCGTTCCGGTTCGGGCCGTTGTTGGCCATGCCCATCATGCCCGGGCGGTCGAAGCGGAGGTGGGGGACGATCTCGTCGGCGAACTTGTAGCCCGGGTGGCCGCTGCCGGTGCCGGTGGGGTCTCCGAGCTGGACCATGAAGTCCGGGATGACCCGATGGGCGACGGTTCCCGCGAACAGGCTCCCCGTGCCCGGGGCGCCGGTGTTCGGGTCGGTCCAGGGCTGGGTGCCCCGAGCCAGGCCGACGAAATTCGCCACGGTCACCGGGGTGTCCCGCCAGAAGAGCTCACAGCGCAGGGTGCCCATGGACGTGACGAGGGCGACGTGGAGCTGGTCGTCGACCACCCCCAGGAGCTCGCGGAAGGCGGCCTCCGGGTCGTCGGCGGTGGCCAGGGCCCCGGCGTCGCCGAGGGGCCATCCGGCGGCCGAGGTGACCCGCAGGTAGTCGCCGAGCAGGCCCGCGGCGTAGTAGGCCGGCGCGAGCTGGTCGGAGACGTCGATGCCGCCCGCCTGGGCGTCCTCGAGCCAGGTCACGGCGATGGCGGCGTCGCCGTGGGCGATGGCGTCGCGGGCGAGCATCGCGCTGGCGAGGGGGTGGTGGGGCTGGCGGGTCAGGGTGGCTCGCCAGGCGCGATTGGCGCCCTCCCGATCGCCTGCCCAGGCCTTGGTCAGGCCGTCGAGCAGGTGGTGGTCGGGCTGGGTCGGATCGAGCCGGACCGCGGCGTTGACGAAGCCGGTGCCTTTCTTGAGCTGTCCGGCGACCAGGTAGGCGTAGCCGGCGGCCTGCTGCAGGCAGGCGTCGTCCTGCCAGGTGTTGGCCAGGTCTCGCAGGGCCTCGCGGCCGGGCTCGATGGCTCCGGTGGCCAGGTCTGCGGCGGCGCGACCCGCCGCGTGGCCCGGGTGGTCGCCGGTGAAGGCCGCGCGGGCGGCTGTGCCGTCGCCGGCCTGCAGGGCCGAGACCCCCTGGCGCCAGGACTCGCCCTTGTCGGGCAGCTTGCCCGCGGCGGGCACCGCGGAGATGCAGAGGCGCGGGGTGTCCGGGCCCAGGTCCAGGTAGACGGCGGACAGGGCTTCGGCGGTGGCGCCCTGGTGGGCGGCGCAGGACAGCAGCAGCAGGGAGAGCACTCGAGGCCTCAGGCAGGCGGCGCGGTCGTCTCCATAGCGTTGCTTGTAGGGCACGTACACCATGCAGGCGTCGTCGATGCAGATCTCCTGGCAGACCCCGTAGGTCTCGCCGTGCCTCACCTTGCGGGCCATCCAAGGTAGACCTCGCGCTTGACAGCCCCGTGGCCGTGCTTTATTCATTCGATGAACATCTAAATAGATGGAGGTCGAAACAATGCCACCCGAAGAGATCGACACCTTGCTCCAGTTCTTCAAGGCCCTCGCGGACCGCTCGCGGCTCCAGCTGGTCGGGCTGCTCGCCGAGCGCGAGCGCTCGGTCGATGAGCTCGCGACGCTCCTGGGGCTGAAGCCGCCGACCGTGTCGCACCACCTGTCCCGCCTCAAGCGCGTGGGCCTGGTGGACGTGCGATCCGAGGGCACCACCCGGCACTACCGGCTGGTGACCGAGCGGCTCGAGTCCCTGTCCAAGGAGGTCCTGGCCCCTGGGACCCTGGAGCGGGCGACCGAGACCGTGCAGCCCATGGCCTGGGAGGACAAGGTCCTGCGCACCTACGTGGAAGACGGGAAGCTCAAGCAGATCCCGACCAGCCGCAAGAAGCGCCAGGTCGTCCTCGACTGGCTGATCCAGGACTTCGAGACCGGTCGCACCTACACCGAGCTCGAGGTCAACCAGGTCCTGCTCGCGCGCCACTGGGACAGCGCGACCCTGCGGCGCGAGCTGGTGGGGTGCGGGCACTTCCAGCGCGAGCGAAGCGTGTACACCCGCGTGGACCCGCGGTGAGCCAACGGCAGCCGGGGCAGTGACCCGCCCCGGCTGCCGTACGTGCCATCATCCAGGCCGTGGATCCCGCCTGGCTCGACGCAGCGCTCGCAGAGGCCGAGCAGGGCCTCGCCGAAGGCGGCCTGCCCATCGGCTCCGTCCTGGTCGCGGCGAGCGGGGAGATCGTCGCCCGGGGCCACAACCTGCGGGTGCAGACCGGCGACCCGACGGCCCACGCCGAGGTGGTCTGTATCCGGAACGCCGGCCGACGACGGGACTGGCCGGAGCTCACCCTGGTCAGCACGCTGTCGCCCTGCATCATGTGCACGGGCACGTCGCTGCTCTACCGGATCCCGCGGGTGATCGTCGGTGAGAACCGGAATTTCCTGGGCGCCGAGGAGCTCTTCGCAGCCAGGGGGGTCCAGGTCGAGGTGCTCCAGGATCCGCGCTGCATCGCCCTGATGGCGCGCTTCGTGCGGGATCAGCCCGATCTGTGGAACGAGGACATCGGGGTCTGACGGGCTGGTAGACGAGAGGAGGACAGGGTGCTCGGACCGGACTTCCCGGAGGCGTGGCGATGAGCAGGTGGTTGATCTACGGGGCCAACGGGTACACCGGTGACCTGGTCGCGCGAGCGGCCCAGGCCCGGGGGCAGGCCCCG
>CAYFPX010000202.1:0-5232 GCA_964344945.1 uncultured Enterobacterales bacterium | reverse complement strand
CAAGGTCCGCCCCCTCGCCGAGGAGCTGGGCCTGGACTGTCACATCTTTGGCCTCGACGACGCTGCGGAGTCCCTCCAGGACTACGCCTGTGTCCTGCACTGTGCAGGACCCTTCAGCCGCACGGCGATGCCGATGTTCGACGCCTGCCTGGCCACCGGGACCCACTACCTGGACATCACTGGGGAGATAGGCACCTTCGAGGCCCTGGCGGCCCGGACCGAGGAGGCCCGGGCCGGCGGGATCATGGTCCTGCCCGGCGTCGGGGCCGACGTGGTGCCCACCGACTGCCTGGCGGCCCACGTGGCGAAGTTGTTGCCCACTGCCACCGACCTGGAGCTGGGCATCCTGTTCACGGGCAAGTGGTCCCACGGCACCGCGACCACGATGCTCGAGGGGATCGACGAGGGCGGCGCGATCCGCCGGGACGGCCAGATCAAGTCCGTGCCGGCCGGCTATCGCTCCCGCAAGTTCGACTTCGGTCGGGGCCCGAAGCCGTCGATCGCCATCCCCTGGGGCGACGTGTCGACGGCGTACTACTCGACCGGGATCCCGAACATCATCACCTACTTCGCGCTGCCCGCCGGGGCGCGCCTGGGCATCAGGGCCGGGCGCTGGTTTGGCGGCATCCTGGGCAGCCCGGCCATCCGCGGCAGGCTGCAGGCGCGGATCGACGCGATGCCCGCCGGACCCACCAAGGAACAGCGCGACGCCGCGTCCCTGCACGTCGTGGCCGAGGTCTCCGACGCCGACGACACCGTCGTGCGCGCCCGCCTCGCGGGGCCCAGCGGCTACGCCTTCACCGTGCTCTCGGCGCTGCTCATCACGGAGAAGGTCGTCGCCGGCGAGGTGAAGCCGGGCTTCCAGACCCCGTCGACCGCCTACGGGCCGGACCTGGCCCTGGAGATCGAGGGCGTGACCCGGACTGATCTCTAGCCCGGGCCGCCGCCCGGCCCGCCGGCTCCGGGCGGGGGGCCGCCGCGGCTGGTCTTGATCTGCCCCATCAGATCCTCGGCCTGGTCCGGCTCGAGCAGGCTGTTCACCGTGGCCTCGAACTCGGCGAAGAGGGCCTGGCGCTGCTCTCGCATGCTGCTCGGGTCGCCGTCGGTGCTGGCGGCGCGGCTGGCCTTGACCGAGGTGTTCAGGGTGGTCAGAGCGTCTTCCAGGCCGGTGCGGGTGTCGTCGTCGAGGTCGTTGTCGCTGGCGAAGCTGGCCAGGATCTCGGCCATCTGGGCGCCGCGATCTCGACCGGCACCGCCCTTGCGGGCCTTGCCGGACTTGCCGGCCTTCGCGCTCTTGTCGCCCCTTCCGTTCTTGCCAGCCCTCACCTTGGCGGCCCGGCCCGCGCCGGGCTCCAGGGGGAGCGCCGGGGTGCTGGGCGCCACGCTGCCGGCGGTCAGCTGAAGGTCGGTGATCGCGGCTTCCAGATCTCCGACCTGGTCTCTCAGCTCCGAGACCGTGCTGGAGAGGTGCCAGAGGAGGAGGGCACAGGCACCGAGCAGCACGAGGCCGACGGCGTGGAGAGGTTTGGGCATGGGGGTTCCTAGCACGCCCACCCGGATAAGCACGGACCATGGTGTGGCTCTTGTTGGCGTGTACCGGCGGTGAGCCGGAGGTGGAGGCGGTCGAGCTGCTCGCGGTGGCGGACCGGCTGGCTGAGGAGGGCATGGCCCGCTGGGAGGCCGAGCCGCTGCCCTTCGACTGGATGCAGACGGTGTGGGTCTGGGGCCTGCACCAGCTCTGGCAGGAGACCGGCGACGCGGCGCTGCGCGACTACAGCCTGCTGTGGCTCGACGCGAACGTCGGGGACTACCAGGGCACCGAGCCCGACACCTTCGAGAGCTCGGACACCCTGTCCCCGAGCATCCTGGCGACCACCTGGATGCTGGAGGAGGGGACCACCGCCTACGAGCCCATCACCGAGGAGGCCTGGCGCTACCTGTTCGAAGACGCCGTGCGCACCTCGCTCGGCGCCTGGGGCCACTGGGGACCGGACCACACCTTCGAGCACGCCGAGCAGAACTGGGTGGACTCCCTGTTCATGTACGGGCAGTTCCTGGTCCGGGAACACGAACGCACCGGCTCGAACACCGCGCTCGAAGAGCTCGAGCTCCAGATCCCTGCGTTCGCCACGGCGCTGCAGCACGACTCCGGGTTCTTCTGGCACGCCTGGGACGATCTCACCGGCGAGAAGGTGCCCGCCGACGAGGTCTTCTGGACCAGGGGCAACAGCTGGGTCCTGGTCACCTGCGGTGAGATCCTGGCCCGCTGGGGTGCCGCGCACCGAACGGGCGAAGTGGTCCTGCCGGTCTACCAGTCCCTGGCCTCTGCGTTCGCTGCGACCCAGGACCCGGGCGACGGGCTGTGGCACACCGTGGCGAACGAACCTCACGGCGACGACGTGAAGAACTACACCGAGACCTCGGGCACGGCCCTGGTGGCCTGGGGCCTGATCCAGGGGCTGGAGGCCGGTGTGCTCGACCCACAGGTCTACGAGCCCGTGATCCAGGCCGCGCTCGAGGGCGTCGTGGCCCGTATCGACGACCGGGGCGACGAGCTGGTGGTCTGGGGTTCCTCCTTCGGCACCAACCCGGGGGACTACGACTACTACGTCTCCATCGACACCATCGACAACCTGGTGTTGGGCAACGGCACGGTGATCGCGCTGCTGGCCGAGGCCGAGGCCTACGGGCTCGAGGTTGCGCCGTGATCGGCCTCTGGCTCCTGGCCTGCACCGGTGGCGAGCCGGACCCGGTCGAGCCTGCTCACCCGATCCTGCTCGGCGGTCCCGACACCCGGGACCGCATCCTGGCGCGCCTGGAACGGGAGCCCTACACCCGGGTCTGGGACCGGGTCGAGGAGCTGGCGGCCCGGGAGTGGGAAGACGACGGCGCCTGGGAGACCGGGCCGAACGGGCGCAACGCCGAGGCCGCCATGGCGAACGCGCTGAAGGCCTGGCTCTTCGATGACGCGGTGGCGGCGGAGAAGGCTGGGGACTTCCTGGGCCGCCTGGAGACCGACTTCTGGGTGACCGACGACTGGGACGCGAACATCCGGGTCCCGGCGACCACGATCAACGACGCCCTGGCCCTGGACCTGTTGATGGCGACGGACCTGGTGCCGGATGAGGTGATCGCCGCGGGCAAGGCGAACCTGCTCGACGTGACCGAGCAGATCTACGACCGCTACCTGCTCGACGAGTTCTTCCGCCAGGCCGCGCTCTACTACAGCCAGAACAACCACCCGATCCGGACCGCCACGGCCCTGGTCGTGCCCGGCCTGCTCTACAAGGACGAAGCCAGGGTCCAGTCCTGGCTCGACTGGGGTCTCGGGGAGCTGGAGTACCTGCTCTCGGCGAACGGGCAGTACATCCAGCCCGACGGCGGGGTGAGCGAGGGCCCGGCGTACTACTCCTTCGCCCACGGGGCGATGGTCGCGACCCTCATCGCGGCGGACCAAGCCCTGGCGGGCGACGACCGCTTCACCCGCACCTGCATCACCCGGAACGACGTCGATCCCTGGACCGACCACGGCTGCGTCGACGGAGAGTCCTTCGCCTTCGACAACCCCCTGCACTCCGAGCGCCTGCTCGACGCCGCCGACTGGTGGGTCACCCTCCAGCTGCCCTGGGGCGACCGCCCGCCCTACGAAGACGGTCGCTTCGGCTCCCTCAACGGTGGGGGCCTGCTCACCTCCTACGGGGGCGAGGGCCACCTGACCTGGTCCTGGGCGACCTCTCGGGATCGGGCCTACGACCTCGGCAGCAGCCTGGACACCACGGTCTGGCACCTGGGCTGGCTCGACGACTCGGTGGTCCAGGTCGAACCCCCGTGGACCACCCGCTTCATGAGCGACGCCGGGGTCGCGGTGTTTCGTTCGGACTGGTCTCACGACGCGGTCTGGGGCCTGCTCATCGCCGAACACGGGAGCGTGCGCAAGACCCTGCACGACCACGTCGACAGCCTGTCCTTCACCCTGGCTGCGTACGGGGAGTACCTGCTGCTGGACCCTGGTTACTACAAGCCGAACGAGCTGGACAACGCCTACACCTCGGGCCCGGAGGCCCACAACGTCATCCTGATCGACGGCGCCGGTGCCCCGGCCAAGGGCCTGCTGGCCGACTTCGGCGACACCGATGCCTGGCTCGAACACACCTACGATGGCAACGGCCTGGACTACGCCGAAGCGAGGCAGGTCTACCAGGACACCGAGCTGGTTCGCTCTGTCGCGTTCGTCGACGATGCCTGGTTCCTCATCGCCGACCGCCTCACCACCGAACGAACAGACGCCCGCGAGCACCGCTGGCGCATGGGCGGCCATGCGGGTCGCGAGGCGGGCGGTGTGTTCGATCTGTCGGAAGAAGCGGCGACCTGGGAGCGAGCGAACGCGGGTGTCGTGGTCTCCCTGGCCTCCACCGCCGAGGGCCTGGTCCTGACCCAGCCGCCGTTCGTCTCCCAAGACGCCCCCTACGTCGACGAGCTGGGCGGCGAGAGCGATGGCAGCACCCACCACGAGGTGATGGACGGGGTGGTCGACGCGGTAGCGCCCGGCTTCCTGGCCGTCGCGATGCCCTACCGAACCGGCGAGGCCCCGCTCACGGTCGCGCCCTACGACGCTGGCCCCGACTCCGCCGCCTGGCGCATCCTGGGTCCGGACACCGAGGACCTGGTCGTGCTCACCGCCGACGGCGAGCTCACCCTGACCCGGCTCGTGGGGGCCGACCCGTTCACCCTGACCGTCGGCCCGGGCGCCGAGCCGGTGGTGGACGGGCGCTGAGGTGCTCGCGCTCTGGCTCGCCTGCACCGGGTCACCGGTCGACTCCGTGGTGCCCTTCGACTTCGCGCCCTTCGAGGGTCTCTCCGCCGCCCCAGACCCGCTCGCCGACCGCCTGTGTCCGGACTGGGCCGATCCCGAGGCGGCCGAGGACAGGGTGTTCATCGACTGTGCGCTCGACACCCTGGAGACTCTGGTCATCGACCTGGTCCTGGGCCACGGCGTGACCTTCTCCGAGCCCGGCCTGTGCGCGGAGCCCGGCTGTGGCGATCTGTCCGATCACCGCGCGGTCCGGGCCAGCGTGGCCCTGGACTGACCGAACACGACCACCCGCCTCCCAGGCATCTCCCACACCAGTCGGTCCCCCTCCCGAGTGACCCTCAGCGTGCCGGTGTGCACCCCCCGCAGGTGGCAGGCCCGGCACAGCGTGACCAGGTTCTCCGGTTCGTCGCTGCCGCCCT
>CAYFPX010000201.1:12720-15840 GCA_964344945.1 uncultured Enterobacterales bacterium | reverse complement strand
TTCCTCCCCCAGCCACACCTTGCACTCGTCCCCGAGCCACCCGTACCGCTCGACGAACAGCTCCACGCTCGTGGTCCCCCACAGCGCCGGGTACTTGTCGATGATCTCCCCGGTCCGCGGCCCCGTCAGGCCCTCTCCGGTCCACATGGTGTAGACCGTGTTCTCTTCGTCGGCCATCAGTTCCCGTTCGGTCACCGTGTTCCCCGACCCCCACAGCCCAGCGACCTCGAAGTGGTAGCTCACACCCTCGACATCCCGGCGAAACACGTCGCCGCCCCAGATCTTCGGTCACCAGTCGACGAGGACATCCACCCCGTTCCAGGTGTCGTGCAGCAGCTCGCGGCCGCGCATCTCCTGTACGTCGTAGGCCCGGGCCACCAGGCCGTCGAACACCTCGAACACCTCGAGCTCGTCGTGGTCTGCGGCCAGGTCCGCGCAGTCGGTGTAGAGGGGGTCGTCGATCACCGGGAACCCGGGGTACTTGGAGCACCAGTCGAATTCGCCCAGCCGCTCGGCGTCGGCCTTGCCTTCGCAGGCGTCGTTGGTCGGGTGGTCCCAGACCTCGGTGCCTTCGCCCACGATGGCGTCGCTGGTGTAGCCGAGCGGGGCGGTGTTGCACCCCAGGACCATGAACAGACCGAACACACTCACCTCCTGTAGCTCACGCCGCAGCCGATGTTCCAGCCCGCCGCCGTGCGGGCCCCCAGGGCGGTGAGGCCGGCTGCAGCCTCGAGCGCCAAGCCCTCACGGACATCGAACATCGCCGCCAGCCCCAGCTTGAGGTAGTGCTGGCGGTCGATGATCGAGGGCCCCTTGCCGTACTGATCGAAGTAGAAGTCCGGCTGCTCCCCGTTGTTCGCGGTGAGCTGCCAGAACGCGTTCGCCATCACCGCCAGGGGCTCGATGGGCTTCACCCCCACCTGCAGCATGCCGGGGAAGGCGGTGGCGTAGTCCCGGTCTCGGAACCGAACGGACTGCTCCAGGCTCGCCCAACCGTTCACCGAACCCAGCGACCAGCCGGAGCCACCGGCCGCTGTCAGGTCGACGTCGGTGGTCCCTTGGCCCATGGGCACCTTGTCGTCGTAGAAGTCCGTGTTCCCGGACTCCTGGTTGAGCACGTCCGGGTGGTTGTCGTACAGAGGGGCCCGAACGGAAACGCCCAGGCTGCCCGCCCAGCCCTGCCAGGTCCCGCCCACCCGCAGGCCGCCCACCACGTCGCCGAAGCCCGCGTTCGTCTGGACGATGTCCGCGCTGTCTCCCTGGGCGAAGGACCAGGTGTTCGACACCCGGCTCACAGGGATCGAGCCGAACGCTTCCAGGTGCCAGCCGAGCCCGACGTCGCCATAGAAGGATGCGGTGTGGCTGGCGAACGTGCCAGAGTCGAACACGCCTCCCAGGTGGGAGAGGAAGCGTTCGTCGCTCATCGGCGCCCGCTGACCCTCTGCGTCGAACGCCTGGCTCGCCCGGTAGTGGTCGTAGCCGACCCGGGTGTAGAGGTGGCCGCGCTCCTTCACCCAGGGACCGGCCATGGCGGTTCCGGTGACAGCGAGCGTGAGCCACATGGGGGGTCCTCCGATGTTCGACTGCACGGTACTCCAGCGATCGGGCCGGACTCGCCAAAGGAGTCTGAAGGAGTGTTAGGACCGGGCCGTGGCCTCGCTGGACATCGCCGTGGTCGGGTGTGGCACCGGGGGTCCGGCGGCTGCGCTCTTCTTGGCCCGCGCGGGTCACCGGGTCACTCTCTACGAGCGTGTGCCCGATCCGGGCCCCGTGGGCGCCGGCATCCTGCTGCAGCCCACCGGGCTCGGCGTGCTCGCCGACCTGGGTCTGGTGGAGGGCGCCCTGTCGCGAGGTGCGGTCGTGCGCCGACTCGATGGCTGGACCACGGGCGGCCGCGCGGTGCTGGACCTCGCGTACGCAGACCACGATCCACGCCTCCACGGGGTGGGCATCCACCGCGGCGTGCTCTTCGATCTCTTCCTGGAGGCCGTGAGGCACAGCCCGGTGGTCCTGGAGACCGGCGTGGGCATCGCCCAGGTCGGCGGCGACACCCTGGTGGGCGAAGACGGGCAGCGCCGGGGCCCCTTCGACCTGGTGGTGGTCGCCGACGGTGCCCGCTCCACCCTGCGGTCGACCCTGGGCCTGCGCCACCGGGCCGATCCCTACCCCTGGGGCGCGCTGTGGGCTGTGCTCGAAGACCCGGAGCAGCTGTTCGGGGACGTGCTCTTCCAGGTCTACGGAGACACCCGCCGCATGGTCGGCTTCCTGCCCACCGGCCTCGGCCCCAGCGGCGAGGTGCCCCTGACCAGTCTGTTCTGGAGCCTGCCGGTGGGCTCAGAGGACACCCTGCTGGCCGACGGCGTCGCCGCCTTCCACCGGGCCGTGCTCGAGATGGTCCCCCGGGCCGCCCCCCTGCTCGAGCAGGTGCAGACCCCCGACGACCTGGTGATGGCCCGGTACTGGGACGTGCGCCTGGCCCGCTGGCACACCGACCGGGTCGTGGTGATCGGCGACGCCGCCCACGCCATGAGCCCTCAGCTCGGCCAGGGGGCCAACCTCGCTCTGGTCGACGCCTGGGTGCTCGCCCGCGCCCTCGCGGGGACCGCTGGCGTGGCGGCCGCCCTCCAGCGGTACGAGCGCCTCCGGCGCCCCCACTTGCGGTACTACCAGCTCGCCTCCCGCTGGCTGACCCCGGTGTTCCAGTCCCACTTCGTGCCCGTGGCCTGGCCAAGAGACCTCTTGATGGCTCCCTTCTGCCGGGCGCCGTTCTTCCGGGACCTGATGCTCACCACCCTGGCGGGCACGCGCACCGGTCCCTTCGGCACCCTGGCGGACAGTCCCCATCGGCTCGCCCTGCCGGGCTGACCCGTGGGAGGGTCAGGGCGGCACCTCCAGCTCGCCGTTGGTGCTGCGGCCCCAGCACTCCACAGCGCCGGCCGCCGTGCGGCCACAGGTGTGGGCCTCGCCCACGGACACCTGCTCGAACAGGGTCGTGGGGGCGTCGGTCTGGTGGTTGTCGTTCCGGCCCCAGCAGCTCACCCGGCCGGTGCTCGCGATGGCGCAGGCGTGCTCGGCTCCGACGTCCAGCGCGATGTAGCCGGACGCTGCCGGCGCGTTCCC
>CAYFPX010000201.1:10091-12710 GCA_964344945.1 uncultured Enterobacterales bacterium | reverse complement strand
GTGTCGAGGGCGCAGCCGTAGGCATTGCCCGCGCCGGCGGCCCGCCACCCGTCTCCGCCTGGGGTGTCGCACCGGCTCGCCGAGCAGTTCCCCCAGCAGTGGACCTTGCCGTCCACCACCCCGCAGGCGGTGTTGTAGCCGGCCTCGAGCTGGGTCCAGCCGGTCGGCTCCGGTAGCAGGGCCACGTCGTAGGACTTCGAGCCCCAGCAGGCCGCGTCGCCGCCGGGCTTGCGGGCACAGGCGAAGAACCCGCCCACGGCGACCTCGGCGTAGTCGCCGTCCACCGGCACATCCCCCGTGACGTCTTCGGTGCCGCTCTTGGAGCCCCAGCAGGTGACCAGGCCCGCGGTGCCGATGCCGCAGCTCAGATCGAAGCCGGCGCCCACGTCGCTCCAGGTGTCGCTGGGCACGGTGGTCTGGTCGTAGAGGCTGTCGCCCCAGCAGGCCGCGGTGCCATCGCTCCGGACCGCGCAGGTGTGGCCGAAGCCGGCGGCGATGTCGGTCCACGTGCTCGTGGGCGCGGTCGCGGTGTCGGTGTCGGCATCCGTGTCGGTGTCGGCATCCGTGTCGGTGTCGGCATCCGCGTCGGTGTCGGTGTCGGTGTCGGTGTCCCCCGGCGTGTCGGTGTCCGAGCCGGTTTCACCCGCCGAGTCCCCCGGCAGCGAGTCGGTGGCCTGGCGATCCACGTGCTCACCGACGGCGATCCAGTTGCAGCCGGTGAGCAGCACCGCACTTGCAGTCCACCTCATGCGACCTATCTTCGCACCGACCATGCCTCGTACTCCCAAGAGACCGACCCGGGACCGGCTGCAGCGGTACGCGCTGCATCACCTCTCCCGCTACGGCACCACCCGCGCTCACCTGAGGCGCTTGCTGGTGCGGCGGATCGACCGGGCGTGCGCCGAGCACCCCGACGTCGATCGGGAGCAAGCCCTCGGCTGGCTCGACGAGGTCCTGACCCGCTGCACCGAGCTGGGCCTGCTGGACGACGCGGCCTTCGCCCGGTCCAAGGTCCAGGCCGGCCTGCGCCGGGGCGTCTCCCCCCGTCAGCTGGCCCAGCGCTTGTCCGCCAAGGGCGTGGACCGGGCGCTCGTCGACCAGGCCCTCGCCGACCACGGCGCCGACCCCCAGCTCGAAGCTGCCCGGAGCTACGTGCGCACCCGGCGCCTGGGGCCCTGGCGCTCGCCGGAGCTGCGCGAGGAGCGGCGGGACAAGGACCTGGCGCGGCTGGGCCGAGCCGGGTTCAGCTACGGGGTCGCGCGTCGGGTGCTGGACGAGGAGTGGGAGTGACCCTCACCGCGCCCAGATCGCGTACGCCGCCCCGGCGTCCGGGTAGCTCACCGGGTCGCCGCCGTAGCTGGCGTTCATGTACCCCGCGCCCTTGCTCGATCCGCACAGGGTCAAGCCCTGGTCGGCGGTGTCGTGCTCGCTCAGGTCGAAGCCGTGGCCCAGGCTCTCGTGGCCCTTGCAGTCCAGCTGGCCGCCGGTCGGGACCTCGACCTGGCCCACGCCGTTGTCGGTGTAGCTCGCCGTGCCCCCGCACCAGTAGTAGCCGTTGGCGTCGTTGTGCAGGTAGTAGCCGTCCTCACCGAAGTCGATGCGCAGGTCGGCGGCGTCGATGTCCGCGGACATCCAGGTCTCCGCCCCGGACGCATAGGCGCCCACCCGCAGGACCGAGAAGTCGAAGGCGTTCAGGTTGAGCCAGCCGCTCACCGCCGAGGTGTCGCTGCTCGCATCGGCCGGCGTGCCCTGGAGGTCCGTCACGTCCTGGTAGCTCGCGGCGAAGTTGGCGTAGTCGTCGTTGTCGACCGAGTTGACGACCAGGGCCAGGGTCCAGCCGCCGCCGTCGGTGTCCATGTCGCAGGTGACGTCGAAGACCTGGCCGTACTCGGGCTCGATGGTGTACACGCCCGTGGCGCTGGTCGGGTCGTCGGTGATGGCCTCCAGGCAGTTGAGCCAGGTGCACACGCTCCCGGAGCCCGAGGCGCGGTCGTCCTCGACGCCGTTGCAGTCCTCGTCGATCCCGTCGCAGGTCTCGGTCGCTGCCGGATTCACGTTGGGGTCGGTGTCGTCGCAGTCCGAGCTGTCGCCGATGTACCCGCTGGGGGCGTCGCAGGCCTCGACCGTGTCGTCGGCGTCGCCGTGGCCGTCGGAGTCGGCGTCCCGGTACCAGACCTGGCTGCCCGGCGGTGTGCCCTCGTCGACAGCCAGGTCGCAGTCGTCGTCGGCGCTGTTGCAGGTCTCCGAGGCGGCCGGGTTGATCGACTTCTCCAGGTCGTCGCAGTCCGTGTCGTCCGAGGTGTACCCGCTCGGGGCCAGGCAGGCGTCGGTGGTCACGTCCGGGTCGCCGAAGCCGTCGCCGTCGTGGTCGAGCTGCCAGGTCGAGGTGCCCTCGACCTCGGGGTCGTCGTCGTCGACCAGCTCGTCGCAGTCGTCGTCGATGTCGTTGCAGGTCTCGGTGGCGTCTGGGCTCACGGAGGCGGACTCGTCGTTGCAGTCCTCGGCGTTGTCGACGAAGCCCTTCGGCTGCTCGCACTCGACCAGGGTGACGTCTTCGCGCCCGTAGCCGTCGCCGTCGCCGTCGGAGTACCAGGTCGGCGCGTCGCTCGCGCCGACGTC
>CAYFPX010000201.1:0-9989 GCA_964344945.1 uncultured Enterobacterales bacterium | reverse complement strand
CGGCCAGTCCCGGGCCTCCTCGTCGATGCGGTCGTCGCAGTCGTCGTCGGCGTCGTTGCAGGACTCCAGCGCTTCGGGGTGCACGTTGCCGTTGTCGGGCTCGCAGTCCTCGTCGTCGGGCCAGCCGTCGCCGTCCCGGTCGCTGGGGTTCGTGATCGTGCCGGTGTCGTCGCCGGTCGTGCCGGAGTCCGGGGTGCCGGTGTCGTCGACCGAGGTGCCCGGTCCGGGCGAGGTGAAGCCGGGGTCGTCATCGCCACAGGCGAGCAGGGTCAGGAGGAGCCAGACGGTCATGGGTGTCCGCAGTCTACCGAGATACCCTCGGGCCACTGGCGGGAGGCCACCGATGAGCGCAGAGCGTCGACCGCCACTGCGCTGGGTCGCCATCTCGGTCGTGCTGGTCCTCGGCGCGGTCCTGGCGGTGAGGAGCGGCGACGTCGAGCTGAAGGGAGAGGCCCCGGAGTCCGCGGCGGAGCCGGTCGGCCACCTCCACTGGGAAGAGCTCACCCCCGGGCTGGAGTACGGCAGCTTCCTGCCCCGGCAGCCGAGCGCTGCCGGGGACAGCCGGATCCGCGCCGTGCGCGTGGACCCCGAGCGCCTGGAGCTCGTCCTGCTCAACGCCACCGCCACCGACGATGGCCTGCCGCGCACCGCGCGGGAGTGGGCGCTGCGCGAGGACCTGCTCGCGGTGATCAACGCCTCGATGTACGCCGAGGATCACCTCACCAGCATCCACCTGATGAAGACCGCGACCCACACCAACAACGGGCGCCTGGGGCGAGACAAGGCGGTGCTGGCCCTGGGGCCGCGCTCGGGGGGGCTGCCGGGGGCCCAGATCCTGGACCGGGAGTGCGGCGACTACGACGCCCTGCATGCGGGCTACGGCACCCTGGTCCAGTCCATCCGCATGCTCGGCTGCGACGGCGAGAACGTCTGGCAGCAGAAAGAGCAGCAGTGGTCCCACGCGGTCATCGGTCAGGACGGGGACGGGCGCGTGCTCCTGATCCACAGCCGCTCGCCGTGGTCCACCCACGACTTCATCGACATCCTGACCGGGCTGCCCCTGGACCTGGTGCGGCTGCAGTACGCCGAAGGGGGCGCGCCCGCCCAGCTGTTCCTGCGAGCGGGCGGGGTCACGGTCGAGGTGGTGGGCATGAGCCGGACGCCAGGGGCCGATGCCCGCCAGGTGGCGATCCCCAACGTGATCGGGGTGCGGGCCCGGCAGTAGCCTCCCACCGCCGACGAACGTCCGTACTCCGGACATTCAGGGCCTCAGACGGCGTCTACGCCGACGAACGTCCGAAGTACGGACGTTCGTCCGCGTGGGACGCGCGTGGGACGCGCGTGGGGGTGTCAGGTCGTGGGCGGTGGGCCCATGGACTTGGGGTTGCGGCAGTACCGCACGGCGTCTTCGTAGGAGATGCGCCCGGACTGCATCAGGTCCTTCAGCGAACGGTCGAGGGTGACCATGCCCGCAGCGCGGCTGCTCTCCATGGTCGCCAGGGCCTGGTGCATCTTGCCGTCGCGCACCTGGGCCTTGATCGCGGGGGTGCCGACCATCAGCTCGAAGGCGGGGATCCGCCCGGGGCCGTCCTTGCGGGGCAGGAGGCGCTGGCTGATCACGCCGATCAGGCTCGACGCCAGCTGGGATCGAGCCTGCTGCTGCTGGTGGGGCGGGAAGACATCGACCACCCGGTCGATGGTCTGAGGCGCGTCGTTGGAGTGCAGGGTGGCCAGCACCAGGTGGCCGGTCTCGGCCGCGGTCAGTGCCGCCGACACGGTCTCCAGGTCGCGCATCTCGCCGATGAGGATGACGTCCGGGTCCTGGCGCAGCACGTACTTGAGCGCCGCCGAGAACCCGCGGGTGTCGCTGTGGACCTCTCGCTGGTCCACGGTCGCCATGCGGGAGACGTGGGTGTACTCGATCGGGTCCTCGATGGTGAGGATCCGGCAGGCCCGGCTGCGGTTGATGCGGTCGAGCAGGCAGGCCAGGGTGGTCGACTTGCCCGAGCCCGTGGGCCCGCAGACCAGCAGCAGGCCGTGGGGCTGGGCGCCCATGGCGAGCACGGTGTCGGGCAGGTGCAGGGTGTCGGCGTCGGGCACCTTGGTCGGGATGGCTCGGAGCGCCGCCGCCATATGGCCCTTCTGGTAGTAGGCGTTGACCCGGAAGCGCTGGAAGTTGCTCAGCGCAAGGGCGAAGTCGATCTCCTTCTCCAGCTCGTACTGGGTGCGCTGGCGCTGGCTCAACACCGAGTAGAGCAGCATGCGCATGTCGCCCGCTGTCAGCGGCTTGAGCCGCATCGCCCGCAGGTCCCCGGTGATGCGCAGGATGGGCGGTCGGCCCACGGTCAGGTGGAGATCGCTCGCCCCCCGCTTGGCGGCGACCGCCAGCAGCGCCCGCATGTCCAGGCCCTTGGCGACCGCCTCCTCGTCGTCGGTGCGGAAGGCGCCGACGCCGCTGGCCATGCCCTGGGCCGTCAGGGCGAATTCTTCGGGGTTGGTCGCATAGGCCCGGCCCACGTCGAAGGTGATGTCCCCGTCCCGGTAGAGCTCGAGCAGCGCTTCGTTGAAGGTGCGCATGCCCGGGTCCCGGCTCGATCGCATGAGATCGGCCAGGTCGTCCAGGCGCTGGTCCTTGACCAGCCGGCGCACGGCGGGCCCGGCGGTCATCATCTCCACCGCCACGACCCGCTGCTGGCCCTCCTGGGCGTGGGGGACCAGGCGCTGGGAGACCACGCCCTGGATCGAGAGCGACAGGTCCATCGCCGCCTGGTCTCGCAGGTGCTCGGGGAAGTAGCTGAGCAGGCGCTGCAGGGTCTGGGTGGTGTCGATGGTGTGCAGGGTGGTCAGCACCAGGTGGCCGGTGAGGGCCGCCGACAGCGCCACCTGCATGGTCTCCAGGTCCCGCAGCTCGCCGAGCAGGATGACATCGGGGCTCTGGCGCACCACGCTCCGCAGGGCCTGGTGGAAGCTGCCGGTGTCGGGGCCGACCTCGCGCTGGGTCAGCCGGGCTCGGTCGTCCACGTGCACGAATTCGATGGGGTCTTCGATCGTGACGATGTGGGCGCTCCGAGTGCGGTTGATGTGGTGGACCATCGCCGCCAGGGTCGTGCTCTTGCCGCTGCCGGTGGCGCCGGTCACGAGCACCATGCCGCGCCGGAGCTCGGCCAGGGCCTTGACCGCGTTGGGCAGGCGCAGGCTCTCGAAGTCCAGAGCCCCGCTGGGCACGGCCCGGGCGACCAGGGAGAGCTTGCCCCGCTGGCGGGCGAAGTTGAGTCGGAAGCGGCTGCCGGTGGGGTGGGAGTAGCCGACGTCGAGATCGCCGGTCTGCTGGAGCAGCTGGCGCGCCTTGGGCGTCAGGGCCCGGGCGAGGAAGTCGTGGAGCTCCTCTCGCTCGGTCGGCGCCACCTCCAGGTTCTGCACCTCCCCGTGCCGGCGGAAGGCCGGTGTGCGCCCGATCGCGACGAAGAGGTCCGACGCCTCCTCGGCGTTCATGCGGCGGAGCAGCTCGTCGATGGGGTTGGGCATCACGCCTCCGTGCCACATCGAGGCTACACCGGCAACGTCCCCACCATGCTCCCGGTCACCGTCAACGGCCAGACCCACACGGTCGACATCGAGCCCGACACCTCGCTGCTCTGGGTCCTCCGCGAGCAGCTCGGCCTGACCGGCACCCGCTTCGGCTGCGGGGTCGGCCAGTGCGGTGGCTGCACCGTGCACATCGTCGAGAGCTCGGAGCCCCCCGGTGGGGTGGGGGAGCCGGGCCTGCCCCCGGTGGCGCCTGCGGTGTGCATTGCGGTCTTCGCCGCCACCAGCCAGCGCATCCGCCGACTGTCCCTCGGGGATCAGCTGAAGACTTGAGCGCGGGCCCGAATGGTCCGATCCATCCACGGCATGCTCCAGCGGCCGTCCATCTTCCTGCGCCTGCTCCTGTTGCTCGCCGTGGTCCTCCTCGGCGGTCTGGGGCTGGCGGTCTGGCAAGGCCACGCCTGGTCCCAGGGGCGCATGGTCTCGGCGGAGGGACGGCGCGCCCAGGCGGCCGCCACCGCGCTGGCCGTGGCGGTAGACCCCGCCTTCCACGACGCCGTGGCCGCCGCACCCGCCCAGGACGCCTTCCGCCGGTGGAAGCGGGCGCCCCCGGCCCTCGTCGCCCTCCAGGTCCAGCTGGCCAGCAGCGGCCGGGCCCTGGGCCTGGCCCGTCCCAGCGCCACCCTGCGGCTCCGCGACCCGTTCCGTGCCGTGGTCGAGGCGGCCCCCGACCAGGTCCACCCCGAAGCGATGGAGGTCCTGGTCACCGGGACCGACCGCCCGACCTGGCGGCACGTGGCCCCCTACGAGCCGGGGATGCGGCAGGCGCTGTTCGAGGGCCGCGCCGGGCACTCCGCCGTGATCCCAGGCGCCGAGGGCCCGCGGGTCTCGGGCTACGCGCCCCTGCTCGACGCGGAGGGGTCGGTGGTGGCCGTCTTGGCCGTGCACGCTCCCGTCGCCCTGGCCGTCGCCGAGGTGCGGAGCCAGACCCGGTGCCAGCTGGTGCTTGCGGTCGTGGTGCTGCTCGGCGTGCTGATCGCGGTGGGCAGCGTGGGCCAGAGGCTCTCTCGCAGCCTCCGCCACCTGGGCGGGGCCGCCACCCGCCTGAGCGAAGGAGACCTGAACACGCCGGTGGACACCAGCGTCGCCTTCGGCACCGGCACCCTGGCCCAGCGGCTCGAAGAGGCCCGGGTCCTGCTGCGCCGCAGGCTGCAGCGACTGGGCACGAGCCAGGTCCAGCTGGCCCAGCGCCTCATCGAGGCCGAGGCGGGCCTCGGTCCCGAGGACCGGCAGCGACGGACCTGGCTCGCCGCGAACTCCGAGCGCGTGGCCCTGACCCTGGGGGCTGGCAAGGTCGACGGCCACCCGGCGAGGCTGATCGATCTCTCCGCCCGCGGGCTGGTCGCACAAGTGCTCATGAACTGCCCGGTGGACCTCCCCAGAGGCACGATGATGGCCGTGAGGCTCCGCCTGGAGGGCCGGGTGGAGCCCCTGGTGGTCCGCGGTCTCGTCAAGGGGCGGGAGCTGATCGAAGACGAGGTCGAGCTGCGGCTCGCGGTCGACTTCGCCACGGTGCTGGAGGGGCTCCCCCCAGCCGTGCGCCGGGCCCTCAGCCCGCGCCAGGCCCGTCGGGTCTCGCCGGCGCCCGTCCAGGGGGTCCAGCTGGCCGTGCGCGGCCGGGCCGACGCCGCCGCGGTCCAGGGCGTGGTGCTCGATCTCTCCGTGCACGGCGCCGGGGTCAGGGTCGAAGTGCCCGAAGCCCGCGTCGCCAGCTGGGGCCGTGTCGTGCGCGTCGGCGTGGCCCACTCCGGGGCCGCCGACATGGTCTCCAGCTACGCCGAGATCGTGCGGGTCCAGGCGACGGCCCAGGGCGTGGTGCTGGGCCTGAACTTCCTGGAGTCCGACGGCGCCTTCGAGGCCAGCCTGGGCGCCCTGGTGGAGGAGGCCGAGCGCCTCGCCCTGATCCGCGCCGTCGGCTGAGCCGCTGCTACGGTCGGCGGGTGAAGGTCCTGCTGCTCGACCTGGACACCCTCTCCGCGGAGCACGTCGGCTGCTACGGCTACGGCCGGCCGACCACCCCCACCCTGGACGCCCTCGCGGCCGAAGGCGTGCTCTTCGAGCGGGCCTACGCCTCGGACACCCCCTGCGGGCCGGCCCGCGCGGCCCTGTTCAGCGGCCGCTACGGCATCGCCAACGGCGTGGTCACCCACAAGGGCCGGGGCGCGGTCCTGCGCGACGCCGCGCCCTTCGAGGCGGGCGAGGCCGCGCGGCGAGACCAGCCGATGCTGGCGGAGCTGCTGAACCGGCACGGCTGCAACCCCGTCACCTTCAGCTCCTTCGCCGAGCGGCACCGCTTCTGGTGGTTCACGGCGGGCTGGGCCGAGGTGCACAACAAGCTGCCCGGGGCCTGCGGCCAGGAGACCGCGGACCAGGTCAACGCCGCGGTGCTGCCCTGGCTCCGGGCCCACGCCCACCAGGACTGGGTCCTGCACGTGCACTACTGGGACCCCCACCGGAACTACCGCTGCCCGCCGGAGCTGGTCGGGCGGATCCAGGACGGCCCGCGCCCGGCCTGGCCCGACCAGGCGGCCATCGATCGGCACTGGCGGGAGGAGTCCGGCCCGTTCTCCCCCTTCGGCCTCTACCCCTGGTCCCGCACCCCGCTGATGCCCGAGCAGCTGCGGACCCGGGCGGACTTCGAACGCTTCATCGACGGGTACGACGCGTCGATCCGCACCTGCGACGACCACCTCTCACAGCTCGTCGCGGCGCTGGAGGACGCCGGGGTCTGGGACGAGGTCGCGGTCATCGCCTACAGCGACCACGGCGAGCAACAGGGCGGCGACGGCATCTACGGCGATCACACCTCGACCCACGAGCAGACCCAGCGGATCCCACTGATCGTGCGCATCCCACCGGGCTTCACCGGGCGTCGGCCAGGCCTCACACCCGGGACCCGCAGCCGGGACCTCGTGCTCGGCCTGGACCTCGCGCCGACCCTCGCCGAGCTCGCGGGACTGGACGTGCCGAGCGGCTGGCACGGTCGCTCCCTGCTGCCCCAGCTCGCCGACCCCGACCTGCGGACCCGGGACCACCTCGTGCTCACCCACGGCCTCTACACCGCCCAGCGTGCCGTGCGCTGGCAGGACTGGAAGTACGTGCGCACCTTCCACCGGGGGCTGTTCTCGGTGCCGCCGCGGGCGCTCTACGATCTCTCGGTAGACCCCCACCAGACCCAGGACGTGCAGGCTTCGCTTCCCGAGGTGGTGGCCCGCTGTGAGCAGCTGCTGCAGGACTTCGTGGCCGAGCAGCTGGCGGCGACCGGCGAGCCGGACCCCCTGGACTGGGTGATCGAGGACGGCCCGTTCAAGCACCTGACCCTGGAGGAATGGAACGCCCGGCTGGTGGCGGGCGGGCGGCCGCCATGCTCCGGGCGGCCCCTCTGAGCCCCATGGCACCGCCCAGGGCCGCTATCATGCACCGGTGAGCGCCCTCCTCCTCCTGCTCGCCTGCTGGCCCGACCCGCCGCAGGTCGACGACACCGGTGCCGCGGACGCGCCGCTGTTCGACGCCGCCGTCCTCGACCCGCCCTTCGTCCACACCAACGCGGTCTGGGCCGGCGTGGCCCTGCTCGACTTCGACGACGACGGCTGGCTCGATCTCTTCTTCACCAACGGCCGCGCGGTGCCCGACGCGCTGTACCGCAACCTCGGCGACGGCACCTTCGTCGACGTCGCGGCCTCGGCGGGGGTCGACAGCCTCGGGGAGACCGGCGCCGTGGTCTCCGGCGACATCGACAACGACGGCGACGCGGACCTGATCGTCAGCGAGGAGTGCACCACCGGCACCTACGGCGAGGACACCTTCTACCTGCTGGACAGCAGCAAGCGGCTCTACCTCAACGAGGGAGACGGCACCTTCAGCGAGCACGAGCTCGAGGTGGACGAGCGGGACGCGCCCTTCCTCACCCAGTGCACGGTGTCCCTGGCCCTGGCCGACCTGGACCACGACGGGAACCTGGACCTGATCCTGTCGAACTCCCACGACCCGGACATCGCGCCGCCCTGGGCCTTCTACAAGGAGCAGAACCACACCGAGCTGGTGGTGCTCCTGGGCGATGGCAGCGGGCGCTTCGACGACTCGCTGCCTCCGCCCTGGCCCCGGAGCAGCTTCGTGGCCGTGCCCCTCGACGTCGACGGCGACGGCCGGCTGGACCTGCTCCAGGGCTCGGTGGGCTACGGCCTGCGCACCTTCCTGGGCAACCCCGACGGGGACCAGGAGTTCGTGTTCGACGAGGCGCGGTCGGAGTCCGGGCGAGGCCTGTGGATGGGCATCGCCGTCGCCGACTTCGACGGCGACCTGGACCTGGACCTCTACGCCACCAACGAGGGCCTCAGCAGCTACATCCAGGGGTACGACAACCTCGACGCCGTCGCGGAATTCTCCTCGGTCTACTCCGTCAGCGCCTACAGCGACCCCAACGACCCCGCGGGGGGCACCACCCTCAGCGGGGACCGGGTCAACCCCTTCCACACCCTGCTGCTCGACGACGACGGCGTCTACCGGGTCGCGGCCGACTGGCCCCTGGACGCCCCCCAGCTGCTGGCCGGAGACCTCTTCGACGGCCTGGACGGCTTGTACGACCAGTGGATGGACCCCCAGGACCTGGAGCGGCTCGCCTGGGCCTGGGGCACCGTGCCCCTGGACTTCGACGCCGACGGCTGGGTCGACGTGGCCTTCACCGGCAACAACTGCGGCGCCCCGATGGACGTGATCTGGGACGAGGCCCGCGGCGCCGGTCCCGGCGGCCTGTTCCGCAACGCCGAAGGTGCCGGGTTCGAGGACTGGACCTGGTCCGCCGGGGTGGCCAACCTCGACGACCAGGGCCGCTACCAGGATGGCCGCGGCATGGCCGTGGGCGATCTGAACAACGACGGCTATGCCGACTACGTGGTCGCCAACCGCACCTACAACCCCAGCCAGACCGACCCGATGGCCCAGGAGATCGGCACACCCCATGTCTGGCTCAGCCACCCCCGCGACGGCCACTGGCTCCAGCTCGACCTGGTCGGCACCACCAGCAACCGCGACGGCGTGGGCGCCCGTGTCACGCTCACGGGCGCCGACCGGACCTGGCTCCACCCCTTCGGCGCCGAAGGTGCGACCTCTTCCTCCAGCGAGCGTCTCCTGACCATGGGGCTCGGAGACACCGACACCGTGGACGTCGAGGTCCTGTGGCCGAGCGGCGAGGTGACGACCCTGTCCGATGTCGCTGTGGACCAGCGCCTCGTCGTCGAGGAAGGCCAGTGATCGCCGTCTTCCTGGCGCTGATCGGCTGCACGGCCGAGGACCTGCCCCCCCCACCCGGGGGCACCGCCACCGACACGGCGGCCCACGGCGAATTCGAGTCCGCCGTGGCCTGCGCCGAGTGCCACCCGACCCAGTACGACGAGTGGCGCGGCTCGATGCACGCCTACGCCGCCCTGAGTCCCTTCTTCGACGCCCTGGCCGGCAAGTCCTTCCGGGACTCGGGCGGCTCCATCGGCACCTTCTGCACCGGCTGTCACAGCCAGCAGGGCACCCTCGACGGCGAGCCCGGCACGATCCAGGCCAGCGAGCGCAGCGAGATCTCCCGCGAGGGCGTGACCTGCGACGTCTGCCACACCGCCGTCGGCAACGAGGACCCGGTCTCCAACGGCCGGCTGCTCCGGGAGCTCGGCCCCGTCAAGCGCGGTCCCTACGGCTCCGGCGACAACACCAGCCACTCCGGCGAGTTCAGCGAGTTCATCACCAGTCCCGAGCTCTGCGGCACCTGCCACGACGTCTACCCGTTCCCGGGGCCGGCGATCGAGCTGGCCTACACCGAGTACCTGGAGAGTCCGGCCTACGACGCCGGCGTGCGCTGCCAGGACTGCCACATGAGCCCCGAGCCCGGGGTGCCGTCGGAGCGGGAGTGGGGCCCGGCGGCGGTCGTGCCCGGCGAGACCTACCCGGACCGCGAGCTCTCCAACCACCGCTTCGTGGGGCCGGACTACTCGGTGCTGGAGACCTTCCCCTTCCCCGACGACCCCATCGCCAGCCTGGTCGCCCAGGACGAGGGTGCCGAGCGGTCGCTGACCCTGCTGAAGAACTCCGTGGGCATCGCCAGCGCCACCCTGGTCGAGGAGGGCAACGAGCTCACCCTCGAGGTGGTCCTGGAGAGCCTCACCACCGGCCACCGCGTGCCCACGGGCTTCTCCTCGGAGCGCCAGCTCTGGATCGAGGTCGAGGTCGAGGACAGCCGCGGCGAGGTGATCTTCGAGCTCATCGACCAGCCGCTCGCCCACGTCAGCGAGCTGTGGCACGTCGCCAGCATTCGCTGGTGTGAGGACCGGGCTCAGTGCCCCGAGGTCGACGAGGTCGATCGTGTCCTCCAGGCCGACGAGTGGTTCCGACCCTGACTCCGCCTGGGCCGTCGAACCCAC
>CAYFPX010000200.1:1908-15913 GCA_964344945.1 uncultured Enterobacterales bacterium | reverse complement strand
CCCCGACACCATCGGCGTGGTGGAGGGCCGCACCATCGCCGGCACCCTGGGTGCCTGCGACCGGGCGCTCAAGGACGCCGACGTGAAGCTCACCGGTCTGCGCATCACCCCCGGGCTCGGCGGCCGGGCCTTCTTCGTGGTCCAGGGCCTGCAGCACGACGTCGAGGCCTCTCTGGACGCCGCTCGCGCGGTGCTGACCCGCAGCGATACCCTGCACCGGATCGAGTGCATCGCCCGGCCCCACCTGGAGTTCCTGGCCGTGCTGCTCCGACCCGCCCCCTTCCAGCTGGAACCCATGCCATGAAGCTCGCCAAGGTCCTCGGCACCGTGGTCGCCGACCGCAAGCACGCCTCGCTGGTCGGGGTGAAGCTGTTGGTCATCCAGCCCCACGACCACGAAGGCGTGCCCGACGGCGAGCCGATCATCGCCGCCGACCCGATGCAGGCGGGCGAGGGCGACACCGTCGAGTACATCATCGGCCGCGAGGCGAGCCTGCACCTGCCGGACAGCTTCAGCCCGGTGGACGCCGGAGTGGTCGCGATCGTCGACCACTACTGGGGGGACTCCAAGGCCCACGGGGTGAAGAAGTGATCTTGTGCCGCGTCGTCGGCAACGCGGTCTCCACCGTGAAGCACCCGGTCTACGAAGGCACCACGGTGCTGGTCGTCGAGCCGGTGAAGGCCGACGGCAAGACGCACCTGGCGTCGAGCTTCCTGGCCGTGGACAGCGTGCAGGCCGGGGTGGGAGACCTGGTGCTCTGCGCTCGCGAGGGCAACACCGCCCGCCAGATCCTGGGCAGCGACGACGACCCCTTTCACGCCGTCGTGCTGGCCATCGTCGACGAGATCGATCATCCGGGCGGCGTGACGACGGGCCCCGGCCCGGCACCAAGGCGGACACGCCGCCGGAAGAAGAACTAGCCCGTGGGCGAGGAAGCCCTGCGAGCCGAGCTGGTCCGGCGCAGCCACGAGCTGCACGCCCGGGGCTGGGTCGCCAACCACGACGGCAACCTCACGGCACGGCTGGGCCCCGACCGCTGGCTCGCCACCCCCACCGCCGAGAGCAAGGGCGCCGTGGGGCCCGAGATGCTCATCGTGGTCGACGGCACGGGCGCGGTGGTCCAGGGCACCCGCAAGGGCTTCTCCGAGCTCAAGCTCCACCTGGCGGCCTACGCGGCTCGGGCCGACGTCCGGTGCGTGGTGCACGCCCACCCGCCCACGGCCACGGGCTTCGCCGTCGCCGGCCGCGACCTGGGCCCGCCGTTCATGGCCGAGCCCATCGTGTCCCTCGGGCCCCGGGTGCCCCTGGTGCCCTTCGGCCTGCCCGGCGAGGCCGAGCTCACGTCCAACCTCTCCGCCGCCCTGGCCGACGCCGACGTCGTCCTGCTCCAGAACCACGGCGTGCTCGCGGTGGGGCCGGACCTGGAGACCTGCATGCTCCGGCTGGAGCTGGTGGAGCACCTGTGCAAGGTCTTCGTGGCGGCGCTGCCGCTGGGCGGGCCTCAGCCGCTGCCGGACCAGGTTGTCGCGCCCCTGGTGGAGAAGCACCGGAAGCTGTTCCCGCGGGAGGCCGCCCAGGGCACACCCGCGGCGGCCGCGCCGCGGCATGCGCCATCCGGTGCACAGGACGCCCACGCGGTCGTCGCCGCGGCGTTGCGGCGGTTCCAGGGCTAGGGCTGGCGTCCCGCCGGGTACGCCTGGCCGATCCGACGACAGAATCGCAGGCCCCTGCAAGGGGTAGGTGGGGGTGCCTGACCCCACCTGCGTCGCCGCCCTACTCCGTCGTGCACGACCCACTGAGATTCGCCACCGTCGCTGCCCCGATCCCCTGCACCTGGCTCAGGTCCTCACAGCTCGCGAAGGGACCGCGGTCCGACCTGAACGCCACGATGGCGGCGGCCTTGCTCGGGCCGATGCCTGGCAGGGTCTCCAGCTGGGCCTGGCTGGCCGTGTTCACGTTGACGCGTCCCGCGCTGCTGCCCGAGGAGGCGCTGCTGCCAGACGACGAGGAGGTCGCGGCCGCGACCTCGCCGCTGAAGCTCACGAGCGGACCGATGTTGGTCAGGGTCGCAGGACCGATGCCCTTGACCTGGTCCAGATCGTCGAGGTTCCGGAAGGGGCCGTTGGCCGAGCGGTAGTCGATGATCGCCTGGGCCTTGGAGGGGCCGATGCCCGGCAGGGTCTCAAGCTCGGCCTGGGAGGCGCTGTTGACGTCGACGGCGGCCCAGGCGCCCGGGGAGGCGGCGAAGGCGAAGAGCAGGGCGAGGAACAGCCCGAAGCTGCGAAGGAGACGTGCCATGGCGGCAGCCTAAAGCACCCGGCCGGCCAATTGAAGTCCGCGGTGGCGGCGTGCCGCCATGGGGGCGGCTCAGCGCGCCCTGCGCTCGGACCGGCACCTCAGCCAGCCGCGGTCGCAGGAGGCCTCGGCCTCCGGGGGCGGATCGGGGCGCGTGGCCGGGTCCGGCGGCGGGGGATCCGGCTCCCTCGGAGGCACCACCACCAGGTCGGGATCCACCGGCGCGTCCCAGGGCAGGCCGTCGGTGACCTGCCAGCCCTGGCCGTCCGAGGTCACCTGCACGGTGCCGGTCAGGTCCGTCCGGTAGATGGCGACCTCCGCGGCCTCGAGCCGGGCCATGGTCTCGGCACCCGGGTGGTCGTAGCGGTTGTCCCGACCGACCGAGATGAGGGCGATCTCGGGCTGCAGCGCGTCGAGCCACGCCTCGCTGGTGGAGTGGCGAGAGCCGTGGTGGGCGACCTTGAGGACCTCGCAGGTCTCCAGGCCCTCTCGCAGCAGGCGGGCCTCGGTGACCTCTTCGGCGTCGCCGGTGAGCAGCAGGCAGTCCCCGCCGTGGTCGACTCGCAGGACCACGCTGTTGCTGTTCAGGTCCGAGCGGGTCCCGCGGAGGAGCCGCTCGCCGGGCCAGAGCACGGTGAGGGTGACGTCGTCGAGCTGGAGCATGTCGCCCCGCCGGACCGCCACCGCCTCGATCTCGTGGGCGTCCAGGGCCGTGGTGACCCTGGCCCAGGCCTGGGTCGTGTGGTCCATGCCGCTGTACCAGAAGGCCTCGGGCGGGAAGGTCGAGAGCACCTCGGCCATGGCACCGATGTGGTCGGCGTGGGGGTGGCTTGCGACCACCAGGTCCAGCTCGTCGACGCCGAACCGGTGCAGCTGACGGGTGGTGTGCGCCTTGGCCAGTCCCGCGTCGAAGAGCACGCTCGAGCCGCCCGGGGTCTGGAGCAGGATGGCGTCGCCCTGGCCCACGTCGAGCAGGGTCACGACCAGCTCCCCCGCGGAGGCGGACGGACCCAGGGCCAGGGTGAGGAGGAGGGCGACCATCGTCGGGAAGTGGCCTGTGGGAGTGGTCTACAGGCTGTCGACCCAGATGGTCCGGTTGGTGTAGTCGTAGCTGCCGACCCACACCGTGCTGCCGAGGGTGATGGTCTCGAGGTGGTAGCCCAGGGCGCTCTCCTCGCCGGACCAGGTCTCGGCGGACCAGTCGCTGCCGGCCTGCTGGGCGAGCTTGACGTTGTTGTCGTGGCCGTCGAAGTACCAGATGCCCGGGTAGCTGCCGTTGAGGAAGATCGCGCTGTCGGCGCCGATGTAGTTGCCGTCGTCGAGGGTCTCGGTGACCCAGGCGGCGCCGGCGCCGCGGGCGAGCTTCAGGTCCTGGTTGCCGATGTCCTGGTAGGCGATGAAGACCTCGCCGTCGTGGAGCAGGATGTCCGGCCAGGCGCCGACGTCGCCCTCGCTGTCCACGGTGGTGATCGTGTAGGCGCCGGCGCTGCCCGTGGCGAGCTTCAGATCGCCGTGGGCGGCGTCGTAGTAGGCGATGTACTCGGTGCCGTCGTCGCCGATGGCGAGGTTCGCGTACCTGCCCACGTCGGCCGGGATGTCCTGCTCCCCGGTGTCCTGGGCGGTGTAGTCGGTGCCTTCGTCGATGGTCTCGGCGCTGAAGCCGGTGCCGGTGTGGTGGGCGACGCGGAGGACCTGCTTGTCCGACTGGTAGTGGGCGATGACGGGCAGGCCGTCGGCGCCGATGGCCAGGCTGGCGAACTTGCCCGTGACCGGGCCGCTGCCGGTGCCGGCATCGCCGACCACGAGGTCCCAGCTCTTGCCGCCCTTGGGGCAGCTGGCCACGCGCAGGACCCCACCGGTGGCGTCCTGGTAGGCGATCCAGGTGGTGCCCTGGGGGTCGACACCGATGCTGGTGTACTTGCCGCGATCGCCCGGATCGAGGCCGACATCGTCCGGGTAGCCGTCGACCGGGAAGTAGGTCCAGTCGATGGTCTCGCCCTGGACCTCACCCTCGGCGTAGACCAGGGCGCCCTTGGTGCGGTCATAGAAGCTCACCACAGGCTGGCCGTCGCCGTCGACGGCCATGCTCAGGTACTGGCCGATGTCGTTCAGTCCGATGCCGTTCGGGTCGTCCGATCGGATGTCTCCGAGGTTGTTCTCGGGCTGGCAGGAACAGGCCGCGAGCCAGACCAGTGCGGAAGAGCCGATGAGGAGGGGCAGGCGGGCCATGGAAACTCCCGAGGGAAGGCAGGAAACCTACCCCCGTCCCCCACAGGGTGTCAATCGCCCTGACGCCGCTTTCCAGGCGGTTTTGGGGCTGAATTGTCAGGCTCAGGTCAGGGCTCTCAGCGAGGCCTCCAGCTCGGCGACCTCCCCCTGGTGTCCGAGGCCCCGCCACTGGCCGAGGGAGAGGGTGTAGGCGGCCTTGGCGGCCTCTGTCTGGCCCAGGTGTCGGGCGGCGTGGCCGGCGTGCCTTGCAAAGCGCGCCAGATCCACGTCGACGAAGTCCGCACCGGTGAGCAGCACCCGGGCCCGGTCGAGGTGTCGCGCCCACGCGGCCCAGTCCCGGAGGTGGGCCGCACAGCTCAGCAGGAGCACGTGGCCGGTGGCCATGAGCACGGGCCTCTGGTGCTGCTCGAAGGTCGCCAGGCTGCGGGTGAGCAGCGGGCGGGCGAGCTCCGGTTGGCCCCGCTCCAGCCAGAGCATGCCCTCTCGCTGGTCCACCAGCGCGTTGTCCTCGAGCCCCAGGGCCACGTACCGCTCCCGGGCCTCCTGGTAGTGGGCCCGGGCCAGATCCAGGTCGCCGGCCAGCCGGTCCACGTCGCCTCGGTGGATGAAATTCTCGGCCACACCCCAGCGGGCCCCGCTCCACTCGAAGTGCCGGCCGGCTCGTTCCAGGAGGCGCCGGGAGTCGTCGATGCGCCGCTGCTGCCGGGCGATGACGGCGAGGCCCGTCTCGCAGTGCCCTCGACCCGCGCCGTCTTTCATGGACTGGTAGGCCACCAGGGCCTGGTGGAAGGCGGCGGCGGCTTCGTCCAGGCTTCCCCGGTCGACGAGCACGTGGCCGAGCTCCCAGTGGCAGTCGGCCTGCAGGCGCCGATCCGCGGTCCGGCTGGCCTGCTCGCTGGCCTGGACCGCCAGGGTCCAGGCCTGGTCGGCGTCGCCGCGAAGCCGCGAGAGCCGGGCCTGCTCCCGCAGCGCCTCGGCCAGCAGGCGCTGCCAGCCGTGGTCGCGGGCCGAGGTCTCGACCCGGTCGGCGTAGGCCTGGGCCGTGGTCATGTCCTTGGCCATGCGGGCGTGGCGGGCGTGCTCGAGCCAGCCCGCCCCCAGGCGGGTGTCGTCCGGGGAGAGCGCCAGGGCCTCGATCGCCTCGTCCCACAGGCGCAGGAGCACGCCGGCTGACGTGGGGTGCCCGGCGGCCAGGTGGGTCTGGACCCCTTCGAGCAGCGGCGCGAGCGCCCCGAGACGGTCTCCCGAGGCCAGCAGGTGCCGCCCCAGGCGCTCGCCGCCGGCGCGGCGCCGGTCCCCCCTGAGCATCTCCGCACAGGCCCGGTGGTAGATCACCATGCGCCGGCCGCTCCCCGCCCGCCGCAGCAGGCTCTCGCGCAGCATCGCGTGGCTGAAGGACCAGCGCCCTTCGTGGGGATCCCGCGCCGCGAGGCGCAGTCGGCACAGGTGCTCGACCAGGTCCAGGGTCGGCTCCAGGCCGGCCTGGGCGCAGGCCTCGGCCCACTCGGTCTCGTCGACCTCCATGCCCAGCACCGCCCCCAGCTCCAGGGCCCGGGCGTAGCCGGGAGGGTAGGGGCGGAGCACGTCGCTGAGGCGCTCTCCCCACACCGCCACCAGGTCCGCAGGCAGCTCGGCTTCCTTGCCTTCACGCACCTCGAAGCCCAGGGGCCCGCGCTGCAGCACCCGGCGCTGGACCCAGTCCGACACGATCTGCACCGCGAAGAGCGGGTTGCCGGCGGTGCGCTCCTCGACCCGGTCGGCCAGGGCCCCGGTCAGTCCCAGCTGCTCCTGGAGCAGGGCCCGGTGTGTCGCGCGGTCCAGGGGTCCCAGGGTGAGCTCCGTGGCGCCGTCGCGGTGCACGAGCTGGGTCAGCAGGGCCTGGGACTCGGCCAACGACGCCAGCGCCTGCGCGGCCGCGGTGACCACCACCAGCAGCGGGAGCTCCGGCTGGCGGGCGAGCAGGGAGCGCACGAAGCCGAGGCTGGAGGGGTCCCAGTGGGCGTCGTCGAGCCAGACGATGGCGGGCCGCGTCCGACAGGCCCGCTGGAGCAGGCGCTCCACCAGGATGTGGCGCTCCCGCTCGCTGCGGAACCTCACCCGGCGGGCCTCGGAGCCCGGGGTGGTCGCGGGGGTGGGGCGCACCAGCTCGGTCAGGGCGTGGGCCTCGCTCTCGTCGCGGATGCCCTGGGCCCGCAGGCCCTCGCGCACCCGGTCCAGGACCTCGAGCCGACCCAGGCCCCGGGTGCGCAGGTGTCGCTCGATCAGGCCGGCCAGGCCGCTCCCCGCGGGGCCGTCGGGGTGGTGCGTGGCCAGCAGCGACGCCGCGGCACCCAGCTCCGAGGCGCGCCGAGCCAGCCAGCGGCCCAGGTGGCTGCGGCCGCAGCCCGCCGGGCCCCTCAGGACCACGACCTGGCACCGGCGGTTGGCGTGGACCAGGCACAGCTGACGCCACAGCGCGTCTCGCAGGTCTTCCCGGCAGCTCCCGCAGGCCGAAGAGCCGGACTCCGACGCCGTCCAGGGTGGGCCGCGGATCGTCGGCGGTGCTGCGCCAGTCCTCGGGCACCGGGGGCGTGCGCACCACGGAGCGGGCGCCGCCTTGCTCCCCGGCCACGGTCACCCACTCCAGGGTCCCGGTCTCGATGATCGTGGCGGTCTCGCTCACGTCCTCGCTCGTCGGCTCCGGCAGGACCTCCTGGGTCCTCGAGTCCGCCACCGCGGGCCCCAGCTCGGCCAACGCCAGGCGGGCGTCGGCTGCGAGTCGGAAGCGGCTGCGCGGGTGCTTGGCCAGCAGTCTCCGCAGCCAGGGTTCGAAGCCCTCGGGGCAGGGTTGCCGCGGCCGGAAGGTCGGCGGGGGCTGCTTCGCGTGGGCCCGGCGGAAGTCCCGCAGGTCCGCCCGGCGTCCGAAGGGCGGCGAGCCCGCGGCCAGGGCCCAGGCGACGCACCCCAGGGCGTACAGGTCCGTCCAAGGGCCGTAGTCCCGCCAGCTGGCCAGGAACTGCTCTGGTGCCATGTAGGCCGGGGTGCCCTGGATCTTGAGGGGGCCCGTGTCGTCGCCCCGCTCCACCTCCATCGCGTGGGCCAGGCCGAAGTCCGAGATCTTCACGCCGGCCTGCACACCGCCCAGGCCGAGCATCAGGTTCTCGGGCTTCAGATCCCGGTGGACGACGCCCCGGGCGTGGGCGTGGGCCAGGGCCTCGAGCAGGGTGAACAGCACGGCCTGGAGGTCCTGCCAGGGCAGCCCCTGTCGGTGGCGGGACAGGGACCCGCCCTCCACCAGCTCCATCACCAGGTAGGGACTTCCGCGCTTCAGCCCCAGCTGCGGGTCGAGGCCCCGGGGGACCTGGCCGAAGTCGTAGAGCTGGACGATGCCCGGGTGGTCCAGTCCGGCCATCGCCCGGACCTCGTTCCGGAAGGCCTCGAGGTACCGGGGCTCCGTGACCCGGTCGCCGGTCAGCACCTTGACCGCCACGTAGACCCCCTGGTCCTGGTGCACGCCGCGCCAGACCTCGCCCATGCCGCCCCGGCCGATGGGAGCCATCAGCTCGAAGGGCCCCAGTGCCGACCGCCCGCTGGCCACACCGAAGCATAGATGGGAGCATTCCCGCCGTGCTCTGGATGCTGCTCACCGCCTGCGGCGACGCCCGCTGGACGCCGCCCGAGGCGGTGCCGCCAGGGCCCTGTCCCGCCGGCATGGTCCAGCTCGCCAGCGGGCGAGCGCTCCTGGGAGATCTGCGCGAGGCCTACGGCGAAGACCAGGTGGTGGCGACGGTCGTGACCGTCGCGCCGTTCTGCGTGGAGCCCTTTCCCTTCCCCGGTCAGGCCGGCGATCCCTGGCCCCAGGACGGCCTCGAAGGAGGGCGGGTCGAGGCCTGGGCGGCGCTGCTCGAGCGGTTCGGCCGGCGCTTCTGCACCGCCGAGGAGCTGCTGTGGGCCACCGCGGGCGGCCCGTCGAACCAGCGCTTCCTCACCGGTCGCTACCGGGGCGGCCTGTGTGAGCCGGAGTTCTCCTGGGGGGACATGCAGCCCCTGGGCACCCACGACCGCTGCCGCAACGCCTTCGGGCTCCACGACCACAACGTGATGTCCACCTGGGTCGCCGGCTCCGAGGCCTTCGACGACGCCCGGGTGCCGGTACGCAGGCGGCCCTACAACGTCCTGGGCGGCACGAACCGGGAGGACACCTTCTACGCCAACGACAACTACGGCCTGCACAACCACGACCCCGGCGACATCCCGTTCAGCGACGATCAGCTCCGGGTGTGCGCCGACCCGGGGGTCGGGGCCGACGACGCCGGCTGGGCGCTCTTCGCCGAAGGGGCGGCGCAGCAGGGCACCTTCGAGGGCGCGCTGTTGTGGGCCTGGGCCCACCCGGATCCCTGGGTGTCGGACGTGCTGGCACCGCCTTGGCTGTTCGTCCCGGAGACCGGCTTCCACGGGGCCACGGCGTGGTCCGACGCCGCTCGCTCAGGGATCCGCTGAGGTCTCCAGGCGGGCCTCCGCCCTCGTGAGGCCGCGGGGCGGCCTCACCGAGCGCTAGGGCCCAGCGCCTTCATGAGCCCGCGGGGCGGCCTCATCGAAGGCTTGGATCCCGTCCAGGAACACCTGCCTGGGTGGTGTCGCCGACGGTCAGGGTGGCGTCGCCCCGGAAGAGCAGGGCCAGCACGTGCTCGCCGGCGGGGAAGGGGCCCGCGGGGTCGGCGGGCGGGGTGGCCAACGGCCCGCAGGGCGCGAGGTCGTCCAGGGTGGGGGAGAGGGGGTAGTGGGCGTAGGCCAGGTGCTCCTGGGGCGGCAGGTGCTCCCGCAGGCAGGCGAGCCGCGCCGGGTCGCCGAGCACCCCGGTCAGCGCATTGGCGGAGATCAGCAGGTCCCCGGCCGCCGGCACCATCGGGTCGACCAGGCCGCCGGGGTGGTCCGCCCGCCAGGCCTCGACCGCCCGGCCCGTGTGGCCCCAGTCGAGGTTCGAGTCCGCCAGGTGCTGCCAGGCCTGGGTGCGGTCCACCAGCCGCTCGTTGAAGTAGGACAGGGTCCACGGCCACCAGGTCAGCTGGCTGGCGAGGGTCCAGAGCGCGGCGGCGGCGAGCCAGCGAGCGGGCAGGGCGGCGGCTGCCAGGGCCAGGAACGGCAGCACCGGCAGGCAGTAGCGCACGCCGAGCTGGAAGTTGAACGGGATCGAGAACCAGAGGAGCAGGAACAGGGGCGGCACCGCGACCGCCAGGGTGTCCCGTCGCCAGGGCCGGCTGCGGGCCCCGGCCACCAACCCCCCGAAGGCCACGATCAGCCAGGCCAGTGGCAGCTTCCAGGCCAGGGCCCGGAGGAAGTAGTCGTCCTGGCCGTCCGGGGTCAGCACGCCGTCGACGTAGATGTTGCCGTGGCCCCGGTCGTCGTCGGACTTCACCCAGTCCAGTCCCTCGAGCCAGGGTCGGGGTGCGGGCAGGGGCAGGTCCACCTCGGCCAGGGGCGCGAAGGTCCGGCTCTGCCACTGGATCTCCGAGGCGGGCGTGAACGTCCCCTGGAAGGCGTAGGCGCCGTTGAGCGCCACCCAGGCCGCGAGCACGAAGACCGGGACGGCCTTGAGCGGCCGCAGGCTGCGGGCCAGGAGGCACCAGCCGACGAGGAGCAGCCCGTGGATGGGCACCAGGAAGGCGCTGGTGAACTTCACCGCCTGGGCCAGGCCGAAGGCGGCACCGGCCAGGGCGGACCGGGCGCGGGTCGGGTCCTCCAGGGCCCGGGCCCAGCTCCAGGCGGCGGCGAGCACGAAGAACGTGCAGGGCAGGTCTGTGGTGACCAGGCTGCTGTGCGCCAGCAGGTTCGGCTCCCAGGCCACCAGCGCCGCGGCGCCGACCGCGGCCCAGGGCGCCTGGGGTCGCCGCTCCCGGGCCCAGCCCCAGACCAACAACATCGTGCCAAGGAGCCACCCCAGCTGGGGCAGCCGCGCCGCCCACCAGCGCAGGGCCGGAGCCCGGCCCTCGAGCAGCAGGTAGGGCGCGGCGTTGAGGGTGCTGACCGGCATCTTCGAGTTGTCGAAGCGCGACCAGTCGCCGTCCTGCAGGATGCGGCGGCCCATCTCCAGGTGGTTGGGCTCGTCGAAGGTCGGGGTCCAGTGCCAGGCGGCCGAGGCCCCGATGAGGCACGCCAGGAGCCCGATCAGCACGAGTACGCGGCGTTCCGTCACGGAGGCGACCCTACCGTGCCCCCGTCGTTAGGGGCCTTGCATGAAGATCTCCCGCATCGATCTCTGGCACGTGCAGGTGCCGCTGCCCGCGCCCTTCCACCCCAGCTGGATCCCGGGCTTCGCCCAGACCGAGAACCGCTTCACCCTGGTGCGCATCGCCACCTCCGACGGCGCCGAGGGCTGGAGCGCCGGCCCCGCCATGGGCAAGGAGCGCCGCGGCCTCGGAGACCTGCTGGGGCCCTACTTCCTCGGCGAGCGGGCCGACGACATCGCCGGCGTGCGCCAGCGCATCCGGGAGATGGGGTACCTGGGCTGGCGCTGCGGCTGGCTGGAGCCCGCCTGCTGGGACCTGGTCGGGCGCGCCCGGGGTGTCCCGGTCTGGAAGCTGCTCGGCGGCCGCGGCGGCCGGGTCCAGCTCTACGCCTCCACCGGCGAGGTCCGCACCGGCCAGGCCCGGGTCGACGAGGTCCTGGCGCAGGTCGACGAGGGCTTCACCGGCGTCAAGCTCCGGGTCCACGCCGACACCCTGGCCGAGGACATCGAGCAGCTGCGCTCCTGCCGGGCCGGGGTGGGGGACGACGTCATCCTGGGGGTCGACGCCAACCAGGGCTGGCGCGTGGCGGTCGTCGCCGACGCGCCCAAGTGGGACTACGACCGGGCCGAGGCCTTCTGCAAGGCCGCTGCGGACCAGGGGCTCCAGTGGGTCGAGGAGCCCCTGGCCATGGACGCCTACGACGACCTGGCCCGCCTCCGGGCGGCGACCACCGTCGAGCTGACCGGGGGCGAGCTGAACAACCAGGGCCTTCCCGAGTTCCGGGTGATGCTCGAGAAGGGCTGCTACGACGTCTACCAGCCCGACGCCATCTTCACGGGGGGCATCGCCGAGACCCTGGCCATCTGCCGCCGGGTCGAGGCCGCGGGGTTCACGTACACGCCCCACACCTGGACCAACGGCATCGGCTTCGCGGTCAACCTGCAGCTCTACGCCTGCTCCAAGCACCGGGACATCAAGCTGCTGGAGTACCCCTACGACCTGCCGGGCTGGACCGTCGAGGGCCGCGACGGTGTGCTCCGGGAGCCCTGGCACCACGACCAGGGCTGGCTCGACGTGCCGGAGTCGCCGGGGCTGGGCTTCGAGATCGATCCCGCCGGCCTGAGCCGCTACGGCAAGCGCTTCTTCACGGGCACCCCGGTCCGGGTGGCGATCAGCGCGGTGCTCGACAAGGGGGTCAAGACCGCCAAGGCCCTCGGCGAGGTCCGGGACGGCCGCCTGTCCGGTCGCAGCGCCGCACTGGACGCGGCGGGGGTCGACCCGGTGCTGGCCGGGCTGGACGAGCTGGGCATCCCGCGCGAGGCGTAGTCCTCAGCCCCAGAGCAGCTCCTGGACCCGCTCGATCAGTGCCAGGGCGCGGTAGGGCTTCTGGATGAACCCCGCGAGGCCCTTGCCGGCGAAGCGGCAGGAGCACCTTGAGGACCGGACGGATCCGGCGCAGGGCCCGGAAGGTCTCCTCGCCATTCATGCGGGGCATGGTCATGTCGAGCAACACCAGGTCGATCCGCCGCGGGTCCTCCTCGAAGATCGCGACGGCCTCTGCGCCGCCGTTGGCCAGCAACACCTCGTAGCCGCCGAGCTCCAGGGACTCCTTGGCGAAGATCCGGATGAGCGCCTCGTCGTCGACGACCAGCACCGTGCCTTCACCCGGCACCGAGCCGTCGGTGATCGGAGCGTCGGCCAGGGACACCGCCTCGGCCGTGGACCCGGGCAGCAGCACCTTGATGGTCGTGCCGTCCCCGGGCTCCGAGTAGACCAGGATCGCGCCGCCGTGGGCCCTCACGATGCCCTGGATGGCGGCGAGCCCCAGCCCGTGTCCCGACTCCCGGGTCGTGAAGAAGGGATCGAACATGCGGGCCTGGGTCTCGGCGTCCATGCCGTGGCCGGTGTCCGAGACCTCGAGGCAGACGTAGCGGCCGGGCGCCAGGTCCGCCGCCGGCGTGGCCCGCCGCAGGTAGTCCGCGTCGGCGTCGACCACCCCGGTGACCACGGTGATGACGCCATTGGTGCTCTCCAGCGCGTCGGCGGCGTTTGTGATCAGGTTCATCACCAGCTGGCGCATCTGGGTGGCGTCGGCCTCGACCGCGGGGACCTCGTCGTCCAGGTCCAGCTTCAGGGCCGCCCGGCCGGCGATGGACACCTCGAGCAGTCCGACGATCTCCTCGACCAGGTGGGTCAGGCTCATCGGCGTGACCAGGAAGCGGCCCTTGCCGGAGAAGGCCAGGATCTGGCGGGTCAGGTCGCTGGCCCTCTGGGCCGCCCGCTCGATGCGGCGCACCGGTTCCCGAGCGCTGTGGTCTTCCTCCAGGTGGAGCAGCCCCAGGCTGGCGTTGCCCAGCATGCCCATCAGCAGGTTGTTGAAGTCGTGAGCGATGCCGCCGGCCAGCAGCCCCAGGCTCTCGAGCCGCTGGTTCTCCAGCAGGCGCCGCTCGACCTGTTCCTGGGCCAGGGCCGCCTGGGCCTCCTGCAGCTCGCGCTCCCGCTCCCGACGCTCGGTGATGTCTTCCGAGATGCCCAACAGGTAGAGGGGCTGGCCGGACTCGTCGAGGATCGGGATCTTCTTGGTGTGCAGGAAGCGCTGGCCCTTCTGGGCGGTGTGGATCGGCTCCTCGGGGATGTCCAGCACGCCGCCGGCCGCCAGCACCTCCCGGTCCTTGGCGATGAAGAACTCCGCCTCCTCCGGGGGGAAGAAGTCCCGGTCGTTCTTGCCGAGCAGGGCGTCGCGCGGGTAGCCGAGCAGCTCCTCGCCGGCCTTGTTGAAGCGCACGAAGCGCAGCTCCTGGGCCTCCTTGACGAAGATCATGTCCGGCAGGTTCTCGACGATGGACTCCAGGAACAGGCGGTCCTGCTCCAGTCCTTCGAGGCGGTCCTGCATCGCCAGCAACAGCTGCATGCACCGGGCCTCTTCCGGGTCGCAGGCGGCGACTTCTTCGGCGGACAGCGGTGCTTCGCCGCGCAGCAGCGCATCCATGACCGCGAGCAGCTCGGCGGAGGGGGTGCCCATCCGGGGAGACTATGAAGCCGGGAGTGGCCCTACAAGGGGGAGTTCCCGTTGTCCGCCTCAGCCTGCGGGGATCCTCACGGGGTTGTAGAGCAGCCATGGCACGCGGTGGATCCAGCCCTCGTCGCCGTCCAGGAAGTCCACCAGGTGCCAGGGCGTGATGTCCACGCCCACCCGGTACACCCCGGGGCCGTCCAGGGCGTGCTCACCGCAGCCCTCGGCCCAGGCCTCGCCGTCCTTGTAGACCGTGGTGTGG
>CAYFPX010000200.1:337-1898 GCA_964344945.1 uncultured Enterobacterales bacterium | reverse complement strand
TGTGGATCTCGGGGTCCCGTGCGCCCTGGGGGGAGTCCAGGGACAGGGTGTCGCAGGCCACGACCAGCGTGCCGTCCGGGGCCTCGCCCCCGGCCTCGACCACGTCGCCACTCGCTGCGCGCACGTGCACGTCGGGGGCGGCCGGGCGGCCGAAGGCCTCGAACACCACCAGGTTGCGGCCGGCGCGGAGGGCGGCCTCCAGGCTGTCGGGATCGGTGTCGTCGGCGAGCAGCCAGTTGGAGAACCAGCGCAGCATGCGGCGGTAGCTGTCCACGCGCTCGCCGTCGGCCATGAGCTGGGGCAGGCTGTTCTGGTGGGCGTCGGAGCCCGCCACGCCGACCATCGGGCCCCGGGCGCTCAGGGCATCCCAGTGGGCCAGGTTGACGCCCTGGGCCTGCACGAAGCCGAGGAAGACCAGGTCCGGCTGGAGGGTGCCGTACTCGTCCAGGAACACCGCGACGTCGCTGACCCAGGCCAGGCCCTCCAGGCCCAGGTCGTCCTCGCGGATGTTGGGGTCGACCATCGCGTGCAGGTTGAAGGCCTCGGTGCCGACCAGCCCGGCGTCCTGGTGGGCGAGCATCTCGTCCCGGCTGCGGCCCTCCGGGTGGCTGATCAACGTGGCCCCGCCGAGCTCTTCGTACAGCGCGATGGTCTCGGGGCTGGAGCCGTTGTAGGCGACGTCGCGCTCCTCGTCGGTGCCGTCCATGTGCCGCGCCAGGGACACGGGCATCAGGGCGTCTTCGATGCCTGGGGTCAGGGTGACGGTGTGTCCGTCGGGACAGGCCATGCGGTTGGCGACTGGGGCGGCTGCGTCGGGCCAGGGCTGGTCGCCGGCGCCCTCGTCGAGCCAGAGCAGGTCGGTGTAGGGCTGCTCGGCCATGTGGGCCGGGTGGTCCGTGATGAAGGCGTAGTCCAGGCCGTTGTCGCAGAGCGCTGCCCGGAAGTCCGCCAGGCAGGGCTCGTTCACCGCGCCGTCGATCAGGCCGTCGCCGTCGCAGGCGTCGTGGCTGTAGGGCGAGTGCAGGTGGATGATGCCCCGCTGCCAGGTCCGGCCGCGCAGGGACAGGTCCACGGGCCCGACCTCGCGGGTCCAGTCGACGGTGTGGGGGGCGGTGTCGACGGGTTCGGTCGCACCGGTGCAGGCGAGGAGGAAGGCGAGGGGAGTCACGGAGGCATTGTAGTGCCGTCCGGGACTCCCCGGGCGCCCTCAGCCGGGGGCGCCCTCAGCCGGGGGCGCTCCTAGCCGGCGTGGGTCCAGCTGACGTCGGCGATCTCGAAGCCGCAGGGGAAGCTCATGCCGGTGTCCGAGAGGATCAGATCGCAGCCGTCGCCTTCGCAGCGGAACTCGCCGGTCGCGCCGCCGCCGGTGATCTCGGTGTCGCTGGCGAAGGTACCGGAGATGGACCAGGCCACGTCCAGGTTGATGGCCGGTGTCTGGTTGTCCAGCAGGTCGATCACCGCCTCGTCGCAGGCGAAGTCGTTGCCGGTCTGGGTGCAGTTCCAGGTCGAGGTGATCTCATCGTCGGTCAGGGTGAAGGTGAAGGTGTCCTCGCCCGTGGAC
>CAYFPX010000200.1:0-274 GCA_964344945.1 uncultured Enterobacterales bacterium | reverse complement strand
GCGGGCACGTGGGACTCGGGCACGGTGACGGTGTCGGTGGTGCCGGAGTCGGTGGTGCCGGAGTCGGTGGTGGTGTCATCGCCGCAGGCCAGCAGGGTCAGGATCGCGAACATCTCTCCTCCATCTCGTTGGAGGGAGCAGGATAGTGAGTCAGTCTTGACGCGTCAAGATGCTGGGCCCCTGGGCCGGGTTAGGTGGCTGGCCTGCCCCCGTAGCTCAGCTGGATAGAGCGGCGGATTCCTAATCCGTAGGCCGGAGGTTCGAATCCTCTCGG
>CAYFPX010000199.1:6189-15916 GCA_964344945.1 uncultured Enterobacterales bacterium | reverse complement strand
CCACGCGGACGAAGGCCCGTACTCCGGACCTTGGTGGCCTCAGACGCCGTCTGGCGGGACGAACGTCCGGAGTACGGACCTTCGTCCGCGGGTGGCGTCCCCGTGGAGCCCCGTGGAGAGGTGGTGGCGGGCGGAACCCTCTGACGCCGCTGCTGTCCGACCTCCCAGTTCCCTCCGGAGAGGTCCCATGCGTCCGCTCGACTGGATCGTCGTCGCCCTCGCTCTGTTCATCGTCGCCTGCAGCTTCGCCTCGGCGGAGCCGCCGGGGCCCCAGGCGGAGCCCACCGCGGCCCAGGCACGCTACGCCCTGGCCGCGCCGGCCTCCTGGCGGGGCATCACGGTCTGGCCGGTCGTCGATCGGGAGGCCCAGGAGACCCCGGTCGGCGACTACCGCACCCTCGCCGAGGCCCTCGGCGACGGCACGCTCGTGGTGAGCGAGCTCGACGCCAGCGGCAGTGTGCCGTCGCTCGAGGTCCACAACACCGGCGACAAGGCCATCCTGCTGACCGCCGGCGAGGTGGTCAAGGGTGGCAAGCAGGACCGGGTCCTGACCCAGGACGTGCTCATCGAGCCCAGCGCCGAGCCCCAGCAGGTGGCGGTGAATTGCGTCGAGCAGGGCCGCTGGTCCGCGGGCCGCACCGGCCTCAGCTTCGGCTACGGCGGCAAGGCCGAGGTCGCGCTCACCCAGGCGATCCAGGGCGAACAGGACCAGGGCACCACCTGGCAGACGGTGGCGAAGCTCAACGCCGAGAAGGCCAAGGCCTTGGAGCCGGCGGGCGCCCAGGCGCTTCAGCCCTCGACCGGCACCTACATGGCTTCGCTGGAGGAGCCCCAGGTCCAGGGCGAGGTCGCCACCGGGGTCGCGACCCTGGCGCCGGCCTTCACCGACCAGGAGAAGGTGGTCGGGCTGGTCGTGGCCGTGGACGGCAAGCTGTCCAGCGCCGAGCTCTACGGGCACCCGCGCCTGTTCGAGAAGAGCCGGGACCAGGCCCTGCGCAGCGCCGCCTTGCGAGGCATCGCCAGCCCCACTCGGGCTCCCGGCGAGCCCCTGCCCCTGGCCGCTGCCCAGGCCTTCCTCGACGAGGCCCTGGCCGCCGACGTGCCGGAGGAGGCCGCCGAGGTCGACGGCAAGGTGCGGCGCAAGGCGGCGAAGTCCAAGGGCGCCGCGGCCTACAAGACCGAGGACGCCGCCGGCGAGCTGCTGCACGTGACGGTGTACGCGGAGTGATCACTCCCCGGGCGAGGTCGCCGCGTCCCTCTCCGGCATCAATCGCACCAGCACGTACTGCTCGAAGTCCAGCACCTCCGCGGCCTTGGCCTGCACGCTCGCCGCGCTCAGACCTGCGTTGCGAGCGTCGTAGCCACCGACCCGGTCTTCGACGGCCTGGCCGTGCTCCTTGCAGCTTCTGATCTGCGACCGCCAGAAGCCGTTGGTCTCCAGGCGGGTCTCCCAGTTCCGAGCGTTGATCGCCTTGACGGCGTCGACCTTCTCCTCGGGCACGCCGTCGCGGACCAGGCCCTGGAGCACCTGGCGCGCGGCGAGCTCCAGCTCCGCGAGGCGCTCGGGGTCGCACTGGAACTCGATCGTGAGGGTGTACTCCTCGGGGATGCGCTCGTAGGCGGTGCGCACGGACACGCTGTAGATCCCGCCGCGCTTCTCCCGGAGCTCCTCCCGCAGCAGCACATCCAGCACGTCGGCGACCGCGGCGATGGCCACCCGGTTGTCCGAGGTGTTCTCGAAGGCGCCGTGGAAGCGCCACTTGAGCCGGGCCTTGTCGTCGATGCCCGCGTAGACCGTCTCCTCGTGGACGCCGGGGTTGCGCAGGGCGCCGTCCTGGGACGGGACGTCGTCTTCGCCCGCCGCCGGCAGGCTGGCCAGGTAGCGGGTGACCAGGGGCTCGATGGCGACGGGGTCGAAGGCCCCCACCAGGATGAAGGTGAAGTCGCCGGCGTGGCTGTAGCGGTCCTGCCAGAAGTCCTGGGCCGCGGCCAGGTCCACCTGGGCGATCTGTTCCTCGGTCCAGGGGGTCATCCGGATGTGGTCGCTCCACATCAGACGGTTGTAGGCATCGCTGAAGTGGTGCTCGGGCTTGTTGCCGCGGTTTCGGGCCGTCGCGGTCTTCTGCTCGGACCAGCCGGACAGTCCGGTCTCGGTGAATTGCGCCTGGGTGAAGCGCAGCCACGCCAGCTTGAACATCGCCTCGAGGTCTTCGGGTGAAGCCGAGCCCTTCAAGCCCTCCTTGTACCGGCCCATGCTGGAGGAGACGCTCGCCCGGGTGCCCTGGAGGCGCATCGCGAGCTCCGCGGCGGTGAAGCGGCCGAGCCCCGAGCGGTTGTGGATGCCCTGGGCGGCGGCCGCGCTCTTGTACGAGCTGTCGTCGACCATCGACCGGCCCCCGGGGCTCCAGGCCTCGAAGAGCACCTCGTCGGCCTTGAAGTCCGTGGGCTTCAGCCAGACCTCGGCGCCGTTGGAGAGGACCCAGACCTCGATGCCGTAGACGTCGGTCCGGCGCTCGACGATGCTGCCGGGCTCCGGCAGCTCGGCGATCAGCGGGCCCTCCACCCGGACCTCCTCCGGCGGCGGGATCTCCGCCTCGGCCACCGCGGCGAACACCGCCAGCACCTGGTCCTCGGTGGGCACGGCCAGCCCTTCCCGGGCGGGCATGATCACCTCGACGTGGCGCCGGCCGGGCGCCAGGTAGGCGGCGGTGTGGGCGTTCACGTCGGCCAGGGTCAGGGTGGGCAGGACCGCCTGAACGATCCGGTTCTCCTCGGCGATGCCCGGCACGCTCTCACCGGTCACCTCCGCCCGCACCGGCTCCTCGGCGAGCAGCTTCGAGTCCGTGGCCTCCTGCTCCGCGGCCAGGTTGTCGAAGCGACTCAGGGTGGCCGCCCGCAGCCGGTCCAGCTCGCCCTGGGTCAGGCCGTGGCGCCGCAGCCGCTCGACCTCGACCACCAGGGCTTCGAAGCCGTCGAGCAGCAGCTCGTCCTGGGTGCCGACCACCGCGACCTCGACCTCGTGGGTGGGCGTGAGGCGCTGGCGGCCACCGGCGCAGCCCAGGAAGGGGGGCGCCTCGGACAGTCCCAGGGTGCGACAGCGCTCCTGCAGGGCGCCCAGGGCGAGCCCGTCGATGAGCCGATCCCGGTAGCCGCCGTAGGTGTCGTCCTCGACCGAGTCCACCAGCACGTCGATCTCGGCGCTGGTCCGGGTGACCTCGGGGTCGCTGACGATCACCACGTGGTCGGGCTGGGGTGGGGCCGAGAGATCCGGGTCGGGCCGGACGTGCTCGCTGCGTACCCGCTCGCCGAAGGTCGCCTCGATGCGGGCCTCGATGTCCGCAGGGTCGAAGTCGCCGACCGCGATCACGGCCATCTTGTCCGGCCGGTACCAGTCCCGGTAGAAGCGCCGCACAGCGTCGGCCTCGAAGCCCTTCAGGCTCTCCTCGGTGCCGATGGGGAGCCGGTCGGCGTAGCGGGCGTCGCCCCAGAAGGTCGGCCAGGTGGCGTCGCGGATGCGCCCGCCCACGCCGGTCGTGCGGCGCCACTCCTCGAGCACCACCCCGCGCTCGCGCTCGATGGCGTCGTCGGCCAGGGTCATGCCGTCGGCCCAGTCCCCGAGCACGGTGAACGCGGTGTCCAGGGCCTCGGGATCGTCGGTCGGGACCTTGAGCTTGTAGACGGTCTCGTCGGTCGAGGTGTGGGCGTTTGTGTGCGCCCCGAAGGCCATGCCCAGGCCCTCGAGGGTGGCGACGAGCTCGTCTTCGGCGAAGTGGTCCGTCCCGTTGAAGGCCATGTGCTCCAGCAGGTGTGCGAGGCCCTGCTGGTCGTGGTCTTCGTAGACCGAGCCGACGCGGACCACGAGCCGCAGCTCGGCCCGGGCAGCGGGCTCGCCATTGGGCCGGATGTACCAGCCGAGGCCGTTGTCCAGCTGGCCTTCGATCAGGTCCGGGGACCGGGGCAGGCGGGTCTCCGGCGAGGGCAGGCCCGGGGCGGTCTCGGTGGCCTCGGCGGGAGCCGGAGTCGGGTCGTCGGACTTGGGGGCACAGGCCCAGAGCGTCAGCAGCAGGGAGGTCATGGGTCGATCAGTAGCTCGGCGCCCACAGTCGGGGCTCGAAGGTGCCCCGCAGGTCGTCGGCCAGCTCCTCGGCGTCGGTCAGCTCGATGTAGTCCTGGTGGGCGTGGTCCTCGGTGTACTCCCCGGTCTTGTCGGAGAGGTCGAGGGCCGGGAGCGAGGCGCGGATGAGCCGGCCGCCGCCGCCCCGGGAGGCGGTCTCGGTGATGTAGAGGGTGCCGTCGCTGCTCAGCTCGACGCCGCGGGTGGTCTCGAGCTCGCCCATGGACCCGGGCAGCACGCCGTCGGCGACGTAGGCGGGGCGGGTGGTCAGGCTGTCGGTGATCGCCACACCCACCGACCCATCACCGCTGTTGTTGCCGGCCTCGACCCCGACGGTGTGGGCGTAGGCGAGCACCCAGGTGCCATCGACCCGCTCCATGACGGGACTGTGGGGCATGCCGACGACGCCGCTCTCCGGGTACTGCCAGACCATGGTGGGGGCGCTGCCGTCGGTGACGTCCCACAGCACCAGCACGCCGTCGATGGCGCTGTTCGCGCCACCGGAGAGGTCGTTGCCCCGGTTGCTCATGAGCAGGTAGTGGCGGCCGGCGTCGGCGATGAGCTCCAGGGAGTTCGGCAGGGAGTAGTCCCAGGCGCTGTCGGTCTCGTCGAGGGCGGCGAGCTCGCTCCCGGTGGTCGGGTCCATCCACACGATGCGGGCGGCGAAGGTCTCCGCGATCATCACGCCCAGGCCGCTGGGATCGGAGATGGCGTCGTGGGGGAAGTCGAGGTCCCCGATCTCCCAGTCTGGCACCAGGTCGCCGCCCTCGGCCTTCAGGCGCAGCACGCCGCCGCCGGCCTGGCCCTGGGAGTAGGCGGTCAGCAGGCCGTGGCCATCGACCTGGACGCCTTCGGGCTTGCAGTCGCCGCTGCAGGGGCTGGCGATGTCGTCCCAGGACCAGGTGCGCTCCAGGTCGCCGTCCAGGGTGCGCTGCTCGACCCCTTCGCCGGTGGTCACGACCAGGTGGGTCGGGACCGGGCCGGTGTCGGTCGTGCTCGCGGTGTCTGTGTCGGTGCTGGTGTCGACGGTGCCGTCGGTGCAGGCGACGAGGATCAGGAGCGGGGTCATGGGCAGTCCTTGCCGTGGGAGGGCCTGGACGTGGTAACGGAGGTCCATGGCGGATGCCCTGGACACGCGGGTCGCGAGAGGGCCCCTCGGCGAGCTGGCGGTGCTCTTCCTGAAGCTCGGATTCCTGGGCTTCGGCGGCCCGGCCGCCCACATCGCGATGCTCGAGGAGGAGGTGGTCGAGCGGCGGGGCTGGATGCGCCGGGAGACCTTCCTCGATCTCGTCGGGGCGACGAACCTGATCCCTGGCCCGAATTCCACCGAGATGATGCTTCACGTGGGCCTGCTCCGGGCGGGCTGGGCCGGTCTGATCTGTGCGGCGGTGTGCTTCATCGGGCCGGCGGTGGTGAGCACCGCGGTGCTGGCCTGGGTGTACGTGGAGCTGGGGGAGGTGCCGGCCATCGCGCCGCTCTTCGCCGGGATCAAGCCGGCGGTGCTGGCGGTGATCGCCGGGGCGCTCTGGCGGCTGGGCAACAAGGCGATCAAGGGGCCGACCCTGGGGGCCATCGCGGCGGGCACGGTGGCCCTGCTGCTGTTGGGGCTGTCCGAGGTCCCCGCGCTGCTGCTCGGCGGGGTGGTCGGCATGGCGGTGCTGCGGGGCCTCCGGGGCGCGGGCCGGGCGGCGGGGCTGGTGCTGGCGGCCCTGGCCGGCGGCACTGCCCAGGCCGCGGCGGCAGCCGTGCCTTACTCGCTCCAGGGCCTGGCTCTGTTCTTCCTGAAGGTCGGCAGCGTGCTCTTCGGCTCCGGCTACGTGCTGGTCGCCTTCCTCCAGGACGACCTGGTCACCCGCTGGGGGTGGCTGACCGACCAGCAGCTCCTCGACGCCATCGCGATGGGCCAGTTCACGCCGGGGCCGGTGCTGTCGACCGCGGCCTTCATCGGGTTCCTGCTCGATGGCTGGACCGGCGCCTTCGTGGCATCGCTCTGCATCTTTCTACCCAGCCTGGTCTTCGTGGCGCTGCTGAAGCCGCTGGTGCCGAAGCTCCGAGGCAACCCCTGGTCGGCGGCCTTCCTCGACGCGGTCAACGCCGCGGCGGTGGCGCTGATGGCGGTCGTCACGGTGGAGCTCGGGGCAGCGGTGCTGGTGGAGCCGGTGGCGGTGGGCATCTCGGCGCTCGCGGCGGTGGCGGTCTTCCGCTTCAAGGTCGGTGCCCCCTGGATCGTGGCCTTCGGAGCGATCGCTGGCGCGGTGGCTGCGGCGCTCGGCGGGTGAGGGTGGTAGATCAGGGCATGCGCAGGCACACGCTGTTCGTGCTCGGTGGCCTGGCCCTGGCGCTCAGCTGCACGGACAAGGACACCACGGGGGGCGACACCGGCACCACAGCGCCGGCGGGGCCGTGTGCCGACGGCGGCTGGGGGGCGATCGCCGACCCCGAGGGTGCTGTGCACGTGAGGGCCGACGGCAGCGATGACGGCGACGGCTCCGTCGACGCGCCCGTCGCGACCCTCGACGCCGGTCTGGCCCTGTCCCGGGCCGGCGGCACCCGGCCGATCGCCGTCGGCCCCGGCACCTTCGACGCCGCCCTGGTCCTGACTGACGACAGCGGCGACGGCGCCAGCGACGACGGCCTGGTGCTCCAGGGCTGTGGCTCGGCGGAGACCGTGCTCACCGGCGACGCCACCGACAGCCTGATCCGGGCCGTCGATGTCCAGGACCTGGTGCTCGCCGGCCTCGGCTTCGACGGCGGCCGCCGGACCCTGTGGCTCCGGGCGGGCACCACGGCGGTGGTCGACGACCTCGCCCTCACCGGCGCCACCCGCCTGGGCCTGGTGATCGACGGCAGCTCCACCCTGGTCGACGCCACGGCCCTGACCATCGCCGACACGGTGGCCGAGACCCTCAGCAGCGGCGCTTCGATGGGCTACGGCGTCAGCGTCGACGGGGGCACCCTGGCCCTGCGGGACAGCACCATCAGCGGGTCCACCGGGGTGGGCATCCTGGCGACCTTCGCCAACCTGGAGCTCGACGGCGTCACCGTCTCCGACACCCTGGCCGGCGACGACGGCACCCTCGGTCGCGGGGTGCAGCTCCAGGAGCTCTCCCAGGGCGTGCTCACCAGCGTGACCCTCACCGACCACGTCGACGCCGCGCTCTTCGCCACCCGGGCGGTGGACCTTCAGGTGCAGGACCTGGTGATCACCACCGTCGCGGCCGGGGTCGTGCCCGGGCACAGCGACACCACCGGCGACGGCCTCGTGGTCACCCAGGGTGCCGACGGCGACAGTGATCCCGCGGACTTCACCGCTTCGCTCCACGGCGTCAGCATCGCGTCCACGGACCGCGCGGCGGTGGTGCTCGACGGCGTCACGGCCGACCTCGACGACCACACCCACACCGACAACGGCCTGGTGATCGACGGCTCCTCGACCCTCACCCAGGGAGACACCGTGGTGACCGGCTCCGTGGCGTCGGCGTCGCTGGACGCCGACAGCGAGCTCGCCCTGAACCACCAGGTCGTCGAGCTCGACGACTACCTCGACTGAATGCTGCTCGCGGCGCTCCTGGCCTGTAGCGGTGGCGACACCGTCGTCGACACGAGCGCGCCGCCCTGCGCCGCCGACGAGCTGCTCGACGGCGAGGCCTGCGTGCCCGCTGCCTGCGGCACCGGGCGCTGGGGGGACCTGAGCGCCGATGTCTGGGTGGACTGCGCGGCCGCGGACAGCGGCGACGGCACCCAGGACGCGCCCTTCGCCACCCTCGACGAGGCTCTGGGCGAAGCCGTGCGGGTCGGCGTCGCGGCCGGCACCTGCGTCACCTCGGTGGTGCTGGACCACGACCAGGACGACCTGGTGGTCCAGGGCCGCTGCGCCGCCCTGACCACCCTGACCGCAGACGGGCTCGACGACCTGCCCACGGTCGTCGCCGACGGTCGGATGTCCAGCAACTGGACCTTCACGGGCCTGACCGTGGCCGGAGGCTTCCCGGGGGTCCTGCTCTACGACGGCGGCCTGCACTTCGAAGACGTGGTGCTCGCCGAGAACCGCCTCGCCGCCGTGCTCGCCGGCGACTCCGGTGCGCGCCTGACCCTGACCGACGTGCTGGTGCGCGACGTGAGGGAGGAGTCCCTCGGGAGCTCCGGCACGGTCGGCTACGGCCTGGACCTGGAGTCCGGCGCCGAGCTGGAGGCGACCCGCCTCGAGGTGGTCTCGGCCTACGGCATCGGGCTGCTCGCGCTGGACCACGGCACCCAGGTGAGTCTGACCGACGTGGTGGTGCGCGACACCCGTCCCAACGGCAACGGCTCCGCCTATGGCCTGCAGCTGAGCCAGGGCGCCGAGGTCACCGGCTCCGGCGTGACCCTGACCGGCAACGGGGGCGCCGGGGCCCTGGTGTCCAGTGGTGCGATCGTGGACCTGGGCGGGTTGGTGGTCGAGGGGACCCGGACCACGGCCCAGGACACGGTCGGGCTGATGGTGCACACCACCGGGGAGCTGACCCTGACGGACTTCTGGTTCGAGGCCAACGACGGCGCGGCGATCGCGGTGCTGGACGAGGACTCCAGCGCGGTGCTGAGCGACGGCGTCGTGCGCGGAGGCGGGGTCGCTAGCAAGGGCTTGCAGGTCCAGTGGGGGGGAGTAGCGAGCCTGAGCGCCGTCACCTTCGAGGATCTGGGCGACCGGGGCATCGAGGTCGCCGGCGGCGCCCTGGACGGGGAGCAGATCACGATCCGTCGGGCGACCGAGGTGGGCTTGCTGGCGGGGCTGGAGGACACCCGGGTCACCCTCGACGGCGTGCTGATCGAGGACATCCAGGCCCTGGCCGACGGCACCCGGGGGGCGGGTCTGGAGCTCCAGGACGGCGCCACGCTGGCCGGCGAGGGTGTGCGGATCGACGGGGCCCGGAGCCTGGGGGTGCTGGTGTCGAGCGGCGCGACCGCGACCCTTGCGGGGCTGGAGGTCGTGGACACGCACCCGGAGCCCAGCGGCGTCTTCGGCCGGGGCATCGCCGTCCAGGACGGCGGTCACCTGGACCTGGACGGCGCACTGCTGGAGGGCAACCGCGAGGCGGGGCTCTTCGTGAGCAGCGACGCCACCGCCACCCTGCGTCATGTGCAGGTGTACGGCACCGGTCGCAGCGGCGTCTACGCGGCCGGGGCCGGGCTGAACGTCCAGGACGGTGGGTCTGTGGAGGCGGAGGAGCTCACGGTCGGCGGGACCGAGGGGCCCGGGCTCCACCTGCACCACGGTGCGGTCCAGTGCACCGACTGCACCCTCGAGGACAACGGCTTCGCCGGCGCCGTGAACCGGTCGGGCGAGCTGGTCCTGGTGGGCGGCACGGTCTCCTCGAACCCCGCGGACGCCGGGCTGGGCGGTGGGGTCGGGGTCTTCGCCGTGGCCGACGACGGCGCCCCGGAGCTGGTGCTCTCCGGCACGGCGCTCTCCGACCACGCCTACGGCAGTGTGTGGCTCGACGGTCCCGGCAGCTATCTGCTGGACGGCGCCGAGCTGGAGGGCGGCCCGGGCTGGGAGCTGGTCGAGGGCCGGCCGCTGCACGGCGACGCCGTCTTCGCCACCGGCGGCATCGCGCCTTGGGACTCCGTGACAGG
>CAYFPX010000199.1:0-6179 GCA_964344945.1 uncultured Enterobacterales bacterium | reverse complement strand
CTGCTCGTGGTGGGCAGCACCCTGCATGACAGCGCGGGGGCCGGGGTCTTCCTGGACGGCGCCTCGGCGAGCCTGGTGGACAACACCTGGTCGGGCAACGGCGTCGATCTGCACCAGCAGGGCTGCGGGGACGAGGTGGCTGTCGTCGATGGGCTCGACGACGCCGGCAGCAGCGAGCTGTGTCCGGAGAGCCAGACGCTTGTGGTGTCGCTGGAGATGCAGATGCTGCTGGAGGATGCGGAGGCTTCGTCGTTCTGAGCCGCTGGGCGTGGCCTGAGAGCGGCAGAAAGTCCGAAGTACGGACGTTCGTCCCCTCTCAGGGGCCCAACCTGGCCTGAGAGCGGCAGAAAGTCCGAAGTACGGACGTTCGTCCCCTCTCAGGAGCCGGTGCGAGGCCTGAATGGGTGAAAACGTCCGTACTTCGGACGTTCAGGGGCTCTCAGTCACTGAGTGGGGGGAAAGGTCCGAAGTACGGACGTTCGTCCCCTCTCAGGGGCCCAGCCTGGCCTGAGAGCGGCAGAAAGTCCGAAGTACGGACGTTCGTCCCCTCTCAGGGCCTGCAACCTCACCTCTACGACTCCGCCACCCACTCCTCCAACAACACCCCCGGCGTCAGCTCCCGCCCCACCAGAGCCGGGTGATCCGCCGGCACCCGCCTCGCGCGGAACAGCGCATTCGCCCGCACCGCCGTGCCCTGCTCCGGCACCTCGCCCTGGGGCACCGCGCCGTCCGCCGTGACCGGGTTCACCCACTCCCACACCACCTCCCCTTCCGAGGTCACCTCGACCACCCGACCGTGCTCCCCCTCGCAGACCAAGGTGTTCCCGTTGTCCAGGCGCTGGGCCCCGCCCAGCTGGTCGCTGGCGATCTCGCCCCGCGGCGGCTCGGGCCAGGCCCAGGCGAAGTCCTCTGGCCCCCAGCGGCCGTCGAAGCCCGAGAATTCCCCGCCCTCGTCCAAGGGCAGCGCCCACTCCATGGCCCGGGACAAGGGCCCGGTCTGCCCCGGCGGCCCGTTGTCGAAGACCAGGAGCCGGTCCTCGCCCAGCCAGGTGACGTCGTGCTGCCCGTGCAGGACCTGGTCGTGACCCCCGTAGTCGCCGTAGGACTGGGGGTTGCCCCAGCGGTAGAGCAGGTCCCCGGCGGGCCCGGCGCTCTCCTCGGTGCGATGACCCAGGCCTCGCTGTACCCCAGGCTGCTCAGCACGATCCGGTCGTGCACCGGGTCGTGGTCGATGGCGTTGAGGTGGATGAAGTCCGGGAAGATCGCCCCGGGCGGGTTCAGGTCGACGCGGCCCGGGCGCTCGCTGACCACCCCGAAGTCCGGCGCGGCTGCGTCGAAGTCCTGGACGAAGTGGTCCGCCACCCGCCAGGTCCAGGCCACGCCGTAGGTGTCCGCCCCCGTGGGCGTGAGCTGCTGCACCACCTCGACCCACAGGCCCTGGCTGCCCAGGGTCGACGGATCGCGACCCGCCGCCAGGGCCTCCGCCTCGGTCCACCGCTCCCAGATCAACACCAGCACGTCGCCGTCGGGCAGGGGCGCGACGTCGTGGTGGTTGATGCTGTTCGACGTCTCCAGCGCGACGTCCCAGGTGAGCTCGCCCTCCCAGGACAGCCGCTGGAGCCGCCCGGCGGCGCCACCTCGCTGGAAGACCGGGTGGCCCTCGTCGATCGCAGGGCGCAACAGGCTGCCGTCGTCGAGCAGGATCGTGCTGTTGCCCGGCTGGTGCGCCGACGCCCAGGTGTGCACCACCCGGCCCCAGGCGTCGACCAGGAAGGTGGTCGTGCTCTCCAGGGGCGCCACGAGCGTGTAGCCGGTGCCCCCGCCGGGCTCGCAGGCGAGCAGGCCCACGGTGTGATCCGTGGTGTCGACGTCGCTGCAGCCGGAGTCCGCAGGGGCACTGTCGGCGGTGGACCCGGAGTCGGAGGAGCCAGTCGAGGCGCCCGTACAGGCCCACACGATCAAGGCGGGGACGAGCACGGTCGCAATGGGGGTCACGGCCACAGCGTACGCGTCCTGCAGATTCACGGGGTACCCTCCCCCCCCCCGAGAGGTCCGTCTTCCATGCTGCTGTGCACCCTGGCGCTCGCTGCGGCCGCCGCCGACCCGCTGGACTACGAGCAGGCCCTGGCCGAAGCGGTCGAGGCGAACGTCAGCCTGCTCGGCGCAGCTGCGGACGTCGAGGTGGCCGAAGGCGCCCTGTTCACCGCCCGGGGCGCCTGGGACCCGGTCTTCACCGCCAACGTGGGCACATCGCTGGATCGGCGCGAGGACTTGTACCAAGGCGCCCTGGTGACCAGCGATCGCATCGATCGCTACTGGAGCATGGGCTTCTCCCAGACCCTGCCCAGCGGCACCGCCTGGTCCCTGGACTGGTCCAACAACAACGCCTTCTACAACTACAACTTCGACCTGCTGGGCACCAACATCGTGCAGGAAGGCGTCGAGTACGGCTCCACCCTCACCCTTGGCGTGACCCAGCAGGTCCTCAAGGGCGCTCGCCTCAACGACAACCTGCAAGTGGTCGACATCGCCCGGCGGGGCATCTCCCAGGCCCAGGCCGGCGAGCGGGTGGCCCGCCAGGAGGTCCTGAGCGGCACCGCCATCGCCTACTGGGACCTGGTCCAGGCGCAGAACGCCCGGACCACCGCAGCCCAGGCCCTCGAAGTCGCCCGGGAGGAGGCCCGGATCGTCCAGGCCCAGGTCGACGCCGGCAACATGGCCCAGGTCGAGCGAACCCGGGTCGCGGCCGCCGTGGCCCAGACCGAGCTGGCCCTGATCCAGGCAGAGAACGCCGAGGCCCTGGCCAGCGACGCCCTGGCCGTGCTGCTCGGTCGGCCCCCCGGCACCGACCTCGAGCCGACCACGCCGCCCGGCGACGTGCCCGCGGTGGACCTGGACGTCGAGGCCGCCATCGCCGACGCCCTGGAGAACAACCCCGGCCTCCACGTCCTCCAGCTGGCGGTCGAGGCCTCCGAGGCCGACCTGGGGTACAGCACCCACGCCCGCCTCCCGGGGCTGGCCGTCACCGGCCGAGCCGGGGTCCAGGGCTACGAGATCGACAGCGGCTACAGCGCCGCGATCAAGGAGCTGGCCTCGGCGGACCTGCCCCAGCTCTACATCGGCGCCACCTACACCCAGGCCATCGGCAACCGGGCCGCCCGCGGGGATCTGGACACCAAGGCCGCACAGGTGCGCAAGGCGGAGCAGGAGCTCGAGGCCCAGCGGCGGGTGGTCGCCCAGCAGGTGGCCGCCCAGGTCCGCACTCTGGAGACCGCCCGGCGACAGGTCGAGCTGGCGGTGCTGAACCTGGACCTGGCCGAGCAGACCCTCGCGGCGGAGAAGGCGCTCCAGGCCGCGGGGCGCGCCATCGAGAAGGGCGTGCTCGAAGCGCAGCGGGCGAGGGACCAGGCCGCCGTGGACGTGGTGGGTGCCCGCACGGAATTCCGCAAGGCCTGGGTCCGCCTCCAGGCGCTCCAGGGCACCCTGTGATCGCGCTCTGGCTGGCCGCCGCGCCAGCCCTGGCCAACGGGCAGACCACCCACGTGTGGATCACGCGACACGCCCTGGAGCACCTGCCCGCGGGGGAGCTCCGCACCTTGCTCACCCGTGAGGACCTGGAGCCCGCGCTGATCAACGGCGCCATGTTCCCGGACGGCGGCTACGCCGTGAACCACGACTACGGCGAGCACGCGCACTGGCACGAGTTCCAGAGCCGCTACCGGGACTGGATCGTCGAGACCTACGACAGCGACCCCTTCGACGACGAAGGCGCCTGGCACGTGGCCTTCCTGATGGGGCTGGTCAGCCACGGCATGGCGGACCAGGCCTTCGACGCGATGTACTTCAACTGGTCGAGCATCTATGACGCCGAGTACGGCTGGGCCGAGGGCGTGAGCTTCGACGAGGCCAGCGACGTGATCTGGGCGGCGCTGACCGGCCCCCAGGAGGTCCCGCCCCTGGAGATCCCGGCCGACGTGTTCGTGGCGCTCTTCGCGGAGCACGGGTTCGAAGTCGACGCCGCCACCCTCGAGGACGGCCAGAGCCTGCTGGGCGTCGCGATCGAGATCGTGGGACTGCTCAGCGAGAACCCGGAGACCGTGAGGGGGTACCAGGAGCAGTTCCCCTGGGGCGGCGCCCACCTGCTCGACGGCCTGCCCGGCAGCCCGCCCTGCGAAGGGGAGATCGTGGCCGGCGCCTTCCAGGAGACCTGGGACAAGCTGCGGGGACACGACACCCCCCTGGCGATCATCGGCCTGGCTCCGGGAGAGGGCCACCACGGCCTGGACACGGCGATGTCCTCGCCCGAGGCCCGGCTCCAGGTGGTCTTCGCCCGAGGGGTCAGCGGGGCCGCGGTGGCCGAGGGCGTCACGGTCACGGACGAGGCGGGCCGGCTGCTGCCCGTCACGACCTGGGTCACCTACGGCGACGGCCGCAACGTCGCGCACCTCGCCCCCCAGGAGGACTGGCCCGCCGACCAGGACCTGACCGTGACCGTGCACGGCAACATGACCGCGGTGGACGGCAGCCAGCTGGGCCGGTCGGTGACCTACACGGTGTCGACCCGGGCCCCGGAGAGCGCGGCGCTCACCGAGGGCTGCGGGTGCACGGCGGCGGGCTCGGGGGCCGGTCTGGGGGCCCTGTGGCCGCTGCTGGGGCTGCTCTACCAGCGCCGCAGGAGCGCCATGCCCGTGCCGGTCGGCACCACCGACCAGGGCCGCTCCCGGGTGTGCATCCAGGGCACGACCCAGGCATAGCCGAACCCCAGAGCCAGCCCGGCGGCGACGTCGGTGGGGTGGTGCTTGCCTGCAGCCACTCGCAGCGCCGCGACCGTGCCGGCGGCCGCTGCGGCCGTAGACCAGGCCAGGACCCGCTGGCGCCGGGTGCCGCCAGACAGCCCGAGCATGCGGGCAGCACAGAAGACCCCCGCAGCGGTCAGGGAGGTGTGGCCGCTGGGGAAGCTCATCTCGCTGTCCAGCCCCTGGCGCATCGCGTCGACCCGGGGGTCGCCGGTCACCGCGGTGTAGGGTCGGGGCCGGGCCACGAAGAGCTTCAGCAGGTCGGTGGTCACCAGGGTCAGGCCCAGGGTCTCCCCGAGGATCCAGAGGCGCGGCGAGAGCCCCTCGCCGTCCCCCCAGCCGTCGCGCAGAGCCAGGGCCGCGCCGAGGCCGACGGCGCCGACCAGGATCGCGTCGCTCGCGCGGCCGGGCCAGGGGCTGTAGTGGGGCGGGACCCAGCTGTCGGGCGCCGGAGGGTCGGCCACCTTGCCCTCGGGCTCGACCACCGGCACCACCTGGGTGTGGATGACCAGCTCGATCGCGCCGATCCCGGCCACCAGGGGGGCGCTCTCCGCCGGGTCGGCGTGAAAGGTGGGCTCTCCGGCCCAGGCCACAGCGAGCCATGCGCACCACACGGCGGCACGGTAGCAGGACCCCATGGCCCGGGATCCCACCGCCCGCTCCTCCGACCGGGTGTTCGCAGCCCACACCGTCGGCGGCGCGGTGGCGATGCCCTACCGGACCCGGGTCTGGCTGGGCACGCTCAGAACCGCCAGGTGACGACCGCGATGGCCCCCAGCCCCACGGCCACGGCTCCTGTGGCCGTGGCGGCGACGGAGGAGCGCCTGTTCGCCTGCTGGAGCTGCACGAGCTGGTCCCGATCCGTGATGCCTTCCGCCAGACCCGCCGAAGGACCGTAGCACGCCCTCCTTCTTCGGATGATCGGGCCAGATCCGAAGCGGCGGGATACCCGGCGTGCGGGTCCGCTTCGGACCAGACAAGCAACCGGCAGATCCCCACGACTCCCAAGGCTCCCGCCGAAAGAACTCAGGGACGAGCCAGAGCCCGCGACAGGCGGGCTTTCATCGAGCAGAGAAGAGAAAGAAAGACATGGCAAGCAAGGTGTTCGTGGGCGGTCTCGCCTGGGCAACGACAGACGAGACTCTCAGGGCTCACTTCGAGTCGGTGGGTGAAGTCACCGACGCCAAGGTGATCCTGGATCGTGAGACGGGCCGCTCCCGCGGCTTCGGCTTCGTGACCTTCGATGCGGACGACGCAGCCGCTTCGGCGCTCGAGTCCCTCAACGGGACCGAGCTCGACGGTCGCACCATCCGCGTCGACCACGCCACCGAGCGTGGCGGCGGTCGCGGTGGTCGTGGCGGTGGCGGCGGCGGCGGTGGCTAC
>CAYFPX010000198.1:15032-15935 GCA_964344945.1 uncultured Enterobacterales bacterium | reverse complement strand
GATGGGGAGAAGTAGTTGTCGTCAGGGGGGAGAAGTAATTGTCGTTGCGCAGTCGGCCACTGCAAGGGGCGTGGAGTGGCTCACCCAGTGGTCGCCGTCCGGTCCGTGGTCGAGGCCGAGGCCGACCCGGACGTTGTTGTCGGACTCCTGGTGCACGACGACCTGGTATTGAGCTCGCTTGATCAGGCGGCCGCCGTTGCGTACAGGCAGCGTGATGACCACCGGATTCCCGTCCGGTGTCTCGATGCGAAGGTGGTCTGCGAGGCGATCGTGGGCCATGGGGCTATGCTCCAGCAAGGATGTCTCCGCTTGGTAGCGCGAGGCCTCCCCCCCGGTCAGGGAATTGTCAAGTCGTGCCGGTAACCCCACTGAGATCAGGCCTCAAAGCGGCCTTGTCGCTCATCGCGATCGGCTGCGCAGACTCAGGCGCCCCCTCCGGCGACACCACGCCCGCAGAGCTTCCCATCGAGGACAAGCCCCGGTACCTCGACGAGAGCCTGGACCTCATCCCCTTGGAGCCGGGCACATTCTGGATGTTCACCGACCGCGACGCCCCAAACTCCTACAGCACCGCCTACATCTGGGGCAGCCAGGTCCAGCTCACCCACGACTTCGCGATCGGGACCACGGAAGTCACCCAGGGGGAGCTGACGGAGTGGCTCGGGGAGAGTCCGTCGCTGTTCCCGGACTGCGGCCCGGACTGCCCGGTGGACTACCCGACCTGGCACCAGGCCGCAGCCGTGGCAAACCGGGTGTCCGAAGCTGCGGGTCTGCCCTGCTGCTATGCCTGCGAGGGCGAGGGCTTCGATCGGATCTGTGAGCCCACGGGCAGCCCGTACGACTGCCGCGGCTACCGGCTCCCCACAGAGGCCGAGTGGGAGTACGCCGCCCGGGCGGGCACGA
>CAYFPX010000198.1:10315-14885 GCA_964344945.1 uncultured Enterobacterales bacterium | reverse complement strand
GTCGGCGAGCTGCGATCCAACGCGTGGGGCCTGCACGACACCCTGGGCAACGTGTGGGAGTGGTGTCACGACGTCTACGACCGCGAGCCCCACTACAGCACCTTCGCGATGCTCGGGGTCGATCCCGAAGACATCCTGACCGTCGATCCCTACGGGCCCGAGGAAGGCGACACCCGCGTGCTCAAGGGCGCCGGCTGGGACTCCATGGCCAGGCTGACCTCTCCCGGCGAGCGCCTGGAGCTTGCACCCTACGACCACCTGCGAACGGCGGGCTTCCGACTCGCTCGAACAATGTACTAGATAGCGCCCGGGTCTCCGGTCCCACGCGCACGTTCACGTGGACGAGCCACGTCCCACCTCCCACGTGCACGTTCACGTGGACGAGTCACGTCCCACGAGACCCGTGCACGTGGACGAGCACGTCTCACGACCCCCGGTTCACCGCACGCCGCTAGCGCTGGTCTCTCGGTGTGGGTGCTGGACCGCCTCGCGTCGTGACCGAGTGGCGACGAGGCCGGAACCTCACCCCCAGACCGGATCCCGAAGCCCCATTCAAGCTCCTCCACCCCCGATCCGATGCAGTGGATGTCCCCCCTACCCACCCCCCCGGAGCGGACATGGATCTCGCAACCGTCGGAGGCATCGTCGTCGGCTTCGGCCTGATCCTCGCCGCCATCCTGATGGGGGGGCCGCTCACGATCTTCATCGACGCGCCCTCGGGCGTCGTCGTCATCGGCGGCACCATCGCCTGCCTCTTCATCGGCTTCCCCGGCGGCTCCGTGAAGATGGCCCTGGGGGCGGTGAAGAACGCCTTCTCCACGACCCCGATGGACGTGGGCGAGACGATCAAGCTCCTGTCCGAGCTCTCCAACCGCGCCCGCCGCGAGGGCCTGCTGTCCCTGGAGTCCGCCGCCGAGGAGGCCACCGACGACTTCCTGAAGCGCGGCCTGCGCATGGTGGTCGACGGCCACGCGGCCGACGCGGTCGAGGACGTGCTCTACAGCGAGCTCGACAAGATGGAGGAGCGCCACAAGGCGAACATCGCCGTGTGGGACGGCATGGGCGCCTACGCGCCGGCCATGGGCATGATCGGGACGCTGATCGGGCTGGTGCAGATGCTCCAGAACATGAGCGACCCCACCGCCATCGGCCCCGCCATGGCGGTCGCGCTGTTGACGACCTTCTACGGCTCCGTCATCGCGAACATCATCGCCATCCCCCTGGCGAACAAGCTGAAGATCCGCTCCCAGCAGGAGTCGGCGGCCAAGGGCCTGGTGGCCCAGGGGCTGCTGTCCATCCTGGCCGGCGAGAACCCCCGGTTCATGGTCGAGCGCCTCAACGCCTCCCTCGCCCCCACCGACCGCCTCGAAGACGCGGCCTAGGCATGGGTCGCCCCAAGAAGCCAGAAGAGCCGCCTCCCGGTCTGCCGGCGTGGATGGCCACGTTCTCGGACATGGTCACCCTGCTGATGACCTTCTTCGTCATGTTGATGGCGATGGCGAACTTCGAGGACACCCAGCGGGTCGAGGCCGTCTTCCACAGCATCAAGAGCGCCCTGGGTGTCGGCGCCAACCAGCTCAACCGAGTGGGCACCTTCAACGAAGCCCAGTCCATGACCCCGGACCAGCCCCGCCAGGACAGCATCCAGCCGATCATGGCCAAGCTGCGCCAGGCCTTCGCCAAGCACCTGAGCGACGACCTGGTCCGGATGACCAACAACGAGCAGGAGATCCGCCTGCGCCTGGACGACCGGGTCCTGTTCCGGCCGGGCTCGGCGACCCTGCACCCCGCGGCCTACGCCCTGCTCACGGACATCGCGACCGTGCTCGCCGACGAGCCCGTCGAGATCCGGGTCGAGGGCCACAGCGACGCCAGCGGCGACCCCCTGAAGAACTGGAACCTCTCCGGCGACCGCGCCGTCGCGGTCGTGATGGCGCTCAACGAGCGGGGGCCGATCCCCGGGGAGCGCCTCGAGGCGGACGCCTTCGGCCAGTACCGGCCGGCGACCAGCTTCGGCGAGGTCGAGACCTGGAACCGACGCGTGGAGCTCGTGCTCCGCTCGGACAACGTGAACACCGCGGGAGCCGTCGAGCTCCTGAGTGCCCCTGGAGGCGGTGATGGCCAGTGAAGAGATGGAAGAGGTCGAAGTCGAGTGGGAGGGCAGCAAGTCCAAGCTGCCGATGATCCTCGGGGCCCTGACCTTCCTGATCCTCGGAGGCGGCGCCGGCTTCGCCGGCGCGACCTTCCTGGGCGGCGGCGACGCCGAGGCGGCCGAAGAGGGCGCTGAGGGCGAGGGTGCCGGAGGCGAGGAGGCCCAGCCGGTCGAGGAGGAGCGCATCGTGCACTCCCTGGGCCTGTTCACGATCAACCTGCGCGGCACCGGCGGTGGCCGGGTCCTGCGCATGGAGGTCCAGGTCGAGGCCGGCGCCACGGCCGTGGCCGCTGTCGAGAACGAGCACGCCAAGCTCCGAGACTCGGTGATCACCCTGGTCAGCGACTACAGCTACGCCGAGGTCGAAGGCCTCGACGGCAAGACCCGCCTGCGCGACGAGATGCTCAGCCGAATGAACGCGATGCTCGGCAAGAACCGCGTGGAGCGGGTGTACTTCACGGAGTTCGTCGTCCAGTAGGGCTGAAGTCCGGAGGCCCCTGTCCGATACGGGACCATGATGGATCCGTACGGCGGCTACAGCGGAAGCGGGGGCTCCCCCACCTTGCTCGCTCACCCCGACCGGGAGGCGGCGAGTGCGCTGCCCGCGATCGAGGATCTCTTCCGGGCGGTCAGCCGCAAGGTGCGGACGCGCCTGGTGAACCGGGCCGGCACGGACATCCCCGTGCGGCTCGGCATCGCCCAGATCACGACCATCGGCCAGATCCTCGACGACCCCGAGACCCGAGACGGCGGCGTGTTCGCCATGCTGCGCTTCGAGCCCCTGGGCATGCCGGGCCTCGCCGTGGTCCAGGGCCGCCTGTTGTCCCGGATCGTCGGCGTGCTGCTCGGCGAGAGCCCCGACGACGAGCCGCCCCCCTACCGGGTGCGGCAGGTCACCGAGGTCGAGGTGCGCATCGCCCGACGGGTGTGCGAGGACGTCATGGCCGGCCTCGAAGAGTGCTGGCCGGAGAACAAGCTGGCCCGCATCGGCTTCGACAGCCTGGGCCCGAACCCCCGGCTCGCCGAGGGACTCGCCCAGAACACCCCGGTGGTCGCCGCGTCCCTCGACTTCGGCCGACCGGACGATCCCTACGGCCTGATGGTCGTGGCGATCCCCGCCCAGGCCACCCGCGACCTCCGGGTCGACCGGGTCGAGGCCGTGACCCGCTCCACCACCGCGGACCGCACCCAGGACCTCGGCCGGGTGCTGCCCCTGAACCTGGAGCTCGTCGCCGAGCTGACGCGGGTCCACGTGAACCTGGGCGACCTGAAGAGCCTGAAGGTCGGCGAGGTGATCCAGCTCGGCCGCCGGCAGGACGCCGTCGTCCGGGTGAACGATCGCCCGGTGATCGCGGGAGAGCCCGGGGTGCAGGGTGGTTTCCACTCCGTTCGGGTCGTGAAGCGCATCGATTCGCACAAAGACGAGAAGAACGACTAAACACCCGGCCGATCTGTCCGAATTCGGGTGCACAGGAACCTCTCCTCGGAGCCCGACATGGCCAACGGCGCGGACGTCACCTTCCTCCACGACATCCCGGTGGAGCTCGTCGTCGAGCTCGGGCGGTCCCACCTCACGGTGAAGGACCTGGCCGAGCTGGGCAAGGACGAGGTCATCGAGCTCAACCGCCCGGCGGACAAGCCCCTCGACGTCGTCGTGGGCGGTCGGGTCTTCGCCCGCGGCGAGGTCGTGATGGTGGGCGAGCGCCTGGCGCTCCGCATCACCGAGCTCGTGGGCCGCGACGCCGCGAGCGACGACGAGGACTACGCGGAGACCGCGTGATCGTCTTCGGCTGGCTCCTGGCGACGGCCTCGGCGACCGAGCTCGGCGCCACCGATCCCGGCGCCACCTCGATCTGGGGGACCCCCGCGGCTCCTGCCACCGAGGCCGTCGCCCAGCCAGCCGCCCCCCAGCCGCGGAGGAAGCGGGTGCGCCCGCCCACGACCGCGTCGACCCCCACCCCCGGCGCGATCGAGGCCGACACCGAGCCGGTGATCGTGCCGCGACGGCTCCAGGCCGCCATGGCCGAGGCCGACACCACCCGCGCCGACGACGCCCAGCTCGCCCGCCTGCTCGGCGACTCGGCGAGCCCCCCCGCAGCGACGGCCGGCACCCCCACCCCGGGCTTCGGCCTGTGGTGGATGCTGCCGCTGTGCGCCCTGCTCGCCGGCGCCAACCTGGTCCTGCGGCGCAAGGGCGGCTTCGCGGCGGTGAAGGGCCTCGACAGCCCCCTGCGCATCGTGGCCCGCCGGGGCCTGGGCGGCCAGAGCCAGCTGGTCCTGGTCGAGGTCGAGGACGACGACGGCACCGCCCGCCGCCTGCTGATCGGCACCGGCTCCGACGGACCCCGCCTGGTCAGCGAGCTGCACGCCCAGACCGACTTCGAGCGCGTCCATCTGGAACTGGATGCGGTGGAGGAC
>CAYFPX010000198.1:0-10305 GCA_964344945.1 uncultured Enterobacterales bacterium | reverse complement strand
CCCTGGTCGCCGAAGCGCCCGCCGAGGCCATCGAGACCGCCCCGGTCGCCACCCCGGCCCGCGCCTCCGAGCGCCTGGCCGAGCGGGCCCCCGCCCCCCGGACGCGGCCCGACGCGGAGCACCGGCCCGAGCTGGCGCCGCCCCCGCCGAGCGACCCGGCCACCTACGCCAGCCGCCGCTACCGCCAGATCAACCGGGTGAGCACCGCGCCGAACCGCTCGGTGGCGCCGATCGCCAGCGGCGGCAAGGCCCCCCTCGCCGAGCGCCGGCGCGACGCCAGCAGCCTGATCGACGAGGTGCTGGCGTCCCGCAGGGAGTCCGGGTGGAACGCCTGACCGAGTCCGTGAAGCGCATCTGTCTGGGCGTGGCCCTGGCGGCCGCCTTCCTCGCTCTGGGCGGCGACGCCTACGCCCAGGACGCGACGCCGACCGTCGACCAGGGCGTGGCCCAGGTGGCCGAGCTGGTGAACGGCAACGAGGTCTCGGTGGCCGTGCGCCTGGTCGTGCTGCTGTCGGCGATGACCTTCATCCCGGCGATGATCCTGGTGATGACGCCGTTCACGCGCTTCGTCATCGTGTTCTCGCTGCTGCGCCAGGCCCTGGGCCTGCAGCAGTCGCCGCCGAACCAGGTGCTCATCGGCCTGTCGCTCTTCCTGGCGATGCTGGTGATGCAGCCGACCCTGGACCAGGTCAACGCCAACGCCGTCCAGCCCTACATGAACGGAGAGATCGAGACGGCCCAGGCGATGGACGCCGCCATCGGACCGGTGCGCGCGTTCATGCTCGCCAACGTCCACAGCGACGACATGCAGACGATGATGCGCATCGCTCGCCTGCCCCGCCCGGAGACCCTCGACGACATCCCCACCTCGGCGGTGGTGAGCGCCTACATGCTCACGGAGCTGAAGACCGCGTTCGTCATCGCCATCAAGGTCTACATCCCGTTCCTGGTGATGGACCTGGTGGTCGCCAGCGTGCTGCTCGCGATGGGCATGATGATGCTCCCGCCGGTGATCATCTCCCTGCCCTTCAAGCTCCTGCTGTTCGTGCTGATGGACGGCTGGGGCCTGTTGATGACCTCGATGGTGGCGAGCTTCCGATGACGATGGAGGTCGCCCTGAGCATGGGGCAGCAGGGCCTGTTCACCGCGATGCTGATCGCAGGCCCCCTGCTGGTCGCCGCCCTGACGGTCGGCACCGCGGTGTCGCTGCTCCAGGCGGTCACCCAGGTCCAGGAGATCACCCTGGTCTTCGTGCCCAAGATCGCGGCCGTGTTCATCGTGCTGGCCCTGGCCGGCGGCTGGATGATGCAGACCGCGGTGGGCTTCGGCACGGTGATGTTCGAGTCCATCGCCGAGACGGAGTAGCGGCGTGACCCTGGGTCTGGTCGTCACCGGGCTGCTGGTCTTCGGCCGCGTCGGTGGCCTGTTGCTGTCCCTGCCGGTCTTCTCGGCCCAGGGCGTGCCCCGCCACGTGGGAGTGCTCGGGGCCTTCGCCCTGACCATCGTGCTCGGGCCGGTCGCACCGGTGGCCGCCCATCCCTCTTCGCTGTCGGTGCTCCTGGCGTCGCTGGCGACGGAGATCCTGCTCGGCCTGATGATGGGCAGCTGCGTGCGGGCCATCTTCGGCGCCCTGGCCCTGGCCGCGGAGATCATGTCCGGCCAGATGGGACTGGCCATGGCCACGCTCTTCGACCCGATGCTGCGCAGCAACCAGGGCACCATGGGCACGCTCGGCTCCTGGATCGCGGCCGCCGTGTTCCTGGGCCTCGGGCTGCACCTCCGCGCCCTCGAGGTGGTCGCCGGCAGCTTCACCGTGATCGGCCCCGGCGAGGTCCACACCGTGCTGCGCGGCGGCCCGGTGTTGCTCGACGCCGTCGCCGCGACCATCGTGCTCGGGGTCCAGCTCGCCGGTCCGGTGGTCGCCCTGGTCTGGATGGTGAACTGCTTCGTCGCCGTGCTCAGCCGGCTGGCGCCGAACATGAACGTCTTCTTCTCCGTCGGCATGGTCATGACCAACGTCGCGGGCATCGTGCTCTTCGGCGTCGCCCTGCCCTACCTGCTGACCGTGCACGCGGGCGCGCTCGCGGACTCCGCGACCTGGATGTCCCGCCTGCTGGTCCTGGTGCGCTGATGGCCGGCGACTCCGCACAGGAAAAGACCCATCAACCCACCGAACGCAAGCGCAAGCAGGCGGCGGAAGAGGGGCAGATCGCGAAGTCTCGGGAGATCTCGAGCGCGGCGATCCTGCTGACCGGCGGTCTGGTCCTCGCCTTCGCCTCCTCCCCGATGACCACGGCCATCCAGGAGATCACGCTCCGGTCCCTGGTCATCGAGCGCATGGACGGCTTCGACATCGGCGCCGCCGAGGTGATGTCCAAGGACCTGCTGGGGACCCTGGTCATGGCCCTGGCCGTCCCGCTGGGGGCCCTGTTCATCGCCGCAGTGCTGGCGGGGCTCGCCCAGTCCAGGGGTCGCATGGCCACCAAGGCCCTGGAGCCGAAGCCCGAGCGGTTGGACCCCATCGGCGGCTTCAAGCAGAAGTTCCTCAGCTGGACCCCCCTGGTGGAGCTGGCCAAGGGCGTGGGCAAGCTCGTCGCGCTGGGCTGGGTCACCTGGCTGGCCATCCGCGGGCTGGTGGATGACCTGCCGTCGCTGGCGACGCTGTCGGCCACGCAGATGCTCCAGCGCCTGGTGGACCTGGGCTTCCAGATCCTGATGGCTGCGATGCCCCTGGTGCTGGTCATCGCCATCGCCGACTACGCCTACCAGCTCTGGAAGACCACCGAGGACCTGAAGATGTCGACCCAGGAGCTGAAGGAGGAGCGGAAGCAGACCGATGGAAACCCGCAGCTCAAGGCCGCCCGACGCCAGCGTGCGCGACAGATCGCCATGGGCATGGGCCTGAAGCGGGTCAAGGAGGCCGACGTGGTGGTCACCAACCCGACCCACTACGCCGTGGCGCTCAAGTACGACAAGAGCGTGGCCCCGGCGCCGATCATCCTGGCGATGGGCGTGGACCACGTGGCCCTCAAGATCCGGACCGAGGCGAGCCGGCACGACGTCCCCCAGGTCGAGAACCGACCCCTGGCACGGGGGCTCTACGCCAAGGGCCGCGTCGGCCAGATGGTCCCCGAGGAGCTCTACGCGGCGGTCGCGCAGGTCATCGCGGTGGTCTTCCGTCGGCGAGCCGCGCGGCGGCGGGCCCGCGGGCTCAGCTGATCACGCCAGGAGTGGATCAGTGGATGGTGACGAGGCGGTCCCGCATGGCACAGTCCGGGCACTCGGACTTGCCTGGTGGCGGCGCATCGGCCTGCCGCCAGCGAGGGTGCTCCTTGACCCGCACGGGCACCCGATCGCACAGGTAGTGCCAGTGCACCGTGTCGGAGCCTTCCTGCTTCCAGAAGTATGTGGCCGGGTAGTTGGGCATCGTGCCGTCCCCCATGGGCGCAAGCGCGCCTGGTGGACTCACGCTATCAGGACCTCAAACCCTTGAAAATCCGGCAATTTCCCCCACGGGGAATCCCCTTCACAGGTCCTTGACCAGGGCGACCTGCCGGCAGCGGGGCAGGCGCGGGCAGCGCAGGCACTGGCGGTCGCGCTTCTCGGGTAGATCCGAGATCGCGGTCACCGAGAAGCCGAGGGCCTCGTAGGCGGTGGCCTCCGGGGCGAGCACGAAGACCCGCTGCACGCCCATCTCCCGGGCCTCGTCCAGGACCCGGGTGACCAGGGCCTCCATGAGCTCGGGCTGCTGACAGACCACCGCACCCAGCTCGGCCAGGTGGACCTCGACCAGCGACAAGGAGGCCAGCCCCACCACGGTGTCGTCTTCGTCGACGGCGAGGGTGTAGTCCCGCAGGTGCTCGACGATCGCGCGAGGGGTGCGAGGGAGGAGCGCCTCGGAGCGGATGTGCGGCTGCATCAGGTGGTGCATCGCGGAGACGTCGGAGAGTCGGGGCTTGCGCAGGGCGAGCATGGCCGGAACCTCAGGTGGATGCTCATGCATGGACATGCATGATTATGCATCGGTCGGTGCAATTCCGCCAAGCTTAATGCGAACGAGGCCCCGATCCAGCGACGGTCTTCAGTCTTCTCGTCCGAGGAGCTTCCCGATCCGCCGCCCGCCACGCTTGAGGACCTTGTGGGTCGTGGATCCCACCTGCCAGGTCGGCGACGCGTAGACGGTCGCCAGCTCGGCCCGCAGGCGGGCGATCTCCTCCGCCATGCGCACCTCCATGCTGTCGGTCGGGCGCACCCGGAACGGGGCCCGCAGCCAGTCCAGGAGGCCCGCGAGCACCTGCTCCTCGCTGTAGCGCCCCGTCAGGTAGCCCTGGGCCCGGCGGACCTGGGCGCCGTCCTGGCCCTTGCCGGCGAGGTGCGCCAGGCCGGCCGCCAGGTGGTGGGGGTCCCCCGGACGCACCGGGAAGATCATGCGCAGGCCGGCCAGCTCCCGGGTGAGCTCGCTGCGAGGGGTCGCGAAGACCGCGAGCCCTCGGTGCAGGTAGAAGAGCACCCGGGTCCGGGTGCCCAGCTCCGGCTCGTGGCCGTCGCGGTCCATGCAGATGCCCACGTGGGCCCGGGCCAGCAGCTCGGGCACCGCGCGGTGGGGCACCCAGCCATGAAAGGTGAAGCGGTGGGCGTGGGGGCCGGCGAGGGCGAGGGTCCGGAAGCCCTCGTAGGTGTCCGTGTGGTAGCCGGGGATGCCACCGCCGGTGGAGATGACCCGCAGGTTCGGCACCTGGTTCATGGCGAGCAACAGGCCCTGGAGCAGGCTGTCGGCGTCGAGCCAGGTGTTGTAGCCACCGCTCAGGGCCACCACGAGCTCGCTGTCCGGGGCGCGGGTGCGAGGCTCCGCCTGCGCCATGGTGCCGAAGCGCATCGCCGCGGGGACCACGTGGACCCAGGAGCGCCCAAGGGGCGCCGCCGGCAGGCGGCCCAGGGCGCCCAGCTGGCCCAACAGCGCGTGGCGCTGGGCGTGGCTGATGGTGGAGAAGGCGTCGGCCCGGGCCAGCGCCGGGCCGTAGGCCGCGCGCATCTCGACGGTCGGATCGGCGCTGGGCTCGCCCTGGGCGTGGGCGCTCTTGGCCTGGGCCTCGGCGAAGGGATCCCCCGGCACGTCCACCCAGAGGGGCTCCTCGCCCACGGTGAGGGCAGCGACCCGGGCCGGGTTGTAGGGCCCGGCGGAGACCACCACGTGGGGCCGGATCTCCTCGCGCCAGGCGGTGGCCAGCTCCAGCCACTCGGCGGACTCCTCGTCGACCTCGAAGACCTCGAAGGGAGCGGCGTACCCCGGGGGGGAGACCCGGCGGGGCTCCGCGCCTTCGGGGGCGTCGCCGAGCAGCAGGAGCCGGACGTCGTGACCGGCCTGGAGCAGGACCTGGAGGAAGCCGTCGGTCCGGAGCTGGGGGAAGCCCAGGCGCTCGGGGTTCTCGCTGGGCAACGGCCCCGAGCCGATGAGCAGGACGCGCGCCATGACCCTCCGGATACCACGCCCACAGCGCCTTCGCAGGGCTCCCGGATCAGTCCTCGGGATCGGCCGAGGGGGTTCGACCACCTTCGACCACGTCCGCTCCGTCCCCCTCCACGTGGGTGATGAGCCCCCACGCATGGTCCATGCGCACCAACCCGTGGTCCTCGACCTCCTGGGCCACCTCGAAGTCGTAGAGCTGGTTGTGCCAGACGTGGGGCTTGATGTGGTTCCGGTCGAAGACCGCGATCGACACCCGGTAGCGCCCGGCGAGCAGGGCCAGGTCCGGGTAGTGCAGGAAGTAGGTGTAGATGCCGTGGAAGGTGCCCTCGAGCACGCCGTCGAAGCGGGTGTTCGGGCCGTAGACGTACACCCCGTCGTTCCGGTGCACCGCGATGCCCATGATCGGCTCGATCACCGGCTCGGTGGTGCGGAAGGTGACCGCCACGATCATGCCCTCGCCAGTCCGGTAGCGGGTGCGCGGGTGGCCCCGACCGTCGAGGAGCTGGACGTTGAGCACCCGGACCTCGCCGGAGCCGATCACCACGGGGGTGTCGCCGTCGTAGTGGTCGTACTGCTCGGTCGCCCGGGCGGCCTCCCAGATCTCGCCGGCCTCGGGCAACAGGCACGCGGACATCACCGCCCGCCGCAGGAGCGGATCGTCGACGGTGGACCGGTACCCGGGATCCGGGAGGGGAGCGGGCTGGTCCCCCTCGGTGACCGGTCGCGGCCCCGGCGGGGGCGTGCCCTCTCTCCGAGAGGTGCGCTCCCGCTGGATGTCCAGGTACCGCTCGACCACCTGGCGAGCCGGCCCGACGGCCCGCACCTCACCGTGGTCGAGCCACAGCGCCTCCTGGCAGACGGAGCGGATGGCGTGCAGGTCGTGGCTGACCAGGATGATGGTCCGGCCCGCGGCCATGAACTCCTCGATCTTGTGCACGCACTTGCGCTGGAAGTAGGCGTCGCCGACCGCCAGCACCTCGTCGACCAGGAAGACATCGGAGTCCATGTGGGCGGCGATCGCGAAGCCGAGCCTCAGGGACATGCCGGCCGAGTAGGTGCGCACCGGGTAGTCGATGAACTCGCCCAGCTCGGCGAAGGCGATGATGTCCGGGATGCGCTGCTCGACGTCTTCCTTGCGCATGCCGAGCAGGGAGCAGTTGAGGTAGATGTCCAGCAGGGTCGACAGCCGCGCGCGCACCGAGAGCTGACCGACCGTGGGCTCGGAGATGCCCGAGATGAGCTTGAGCAGGGTGGACTTGCCGGCCCCGTTGGCGCCGATGATGCCGAAGCTCCGCCCCCGGCGGACCTCGAAGTTGACGTTCCGCAGGGCCCAGTGGTCCTCGTGGTGCTTGCGGCGCCCGAAGAACTCGAAGAAGCGGTTCCGGTCGTTCAGGTAGATCTGGAAGCGCTTGCCGAGGTCGACGGCCTGGACGACCACGTCGTCGGGCACGCTGGCGCGGCCCGAACCCACGACTCCGGGTGCGTCGGTGGACTCCATGCCGGCCCAGTCTACACCGGCCCCGGCAGGCCTCCCGAGGCCCGGTGGTAGACTGCGCCCGGCCCCCCCCCCGGAGTCGAAGCTGTCCCTCCCCAGGCTGCTCCTGAGCCTCTCCCTGGGCGCGCTCGCCGTGGCGTGCGGCAGCCGCGAGGTACCCATCGTGACCGAAGGGGTCTGCGAGCCGCCCGTGATGGCCGACATCGTCGGCGTGGTCGACGGCGACACGGTCGACGTCTTCCGCGAGGGCGCCTCCGAGGTCGAGCGGGTGCGTCTCCTGGGGGTCCAGGCCGGCGAGATCTACCGGGCCGACGGCGAGCAGTCCTGCACCGGATCCGACGACGGCGAGTGCTGCTACGGCGAGCAGGCCTCGGCCTGGCTCGCGGACCTGCTCGAGAACGGCGACACCGTGGAGCTGGGCTTCGACGAGGAGTGCACCGACACCTACGGGCGCACCCTCGGGTACTTCTGGATCGTCGACCCCCACGACCCGGAGTCCACCGAGCCCTGGTTCGTCAACGAGCAGCTCCTGCTCCAGGGCGTCGCCCGCTACTTCGACGAGGAGATCGGCGACGCCCAGGGCATCCGCTTCAAGGACGACTTCGTGGCGGCCGAAGCCAAGGCCTCCATCGAGGGGCTGGGACTGTGGGCGGTGTGCGAGTGAGCCCACCCTGCTGGAGACACCGATGAGGAAGAGCCTGGCAGACCACCTCGCTCAGGTCGAGGCCTGGCGCAACGAACAGCTGGAAGAGAACCGGGTGGCGCTCGGGCTCGTGAGCGAGGAGCTGACCATGCTCCAGGCGCAGCTCGCGGATCTGACAGCCCGCATCGAAGGCCTGGACGCCCGGCGCACCAGCCTCGAAGGCACGCCCGACAGCATCGCCCGCAAGGTCCACGGCGAGCGCCACCGGGCGGTGCTCGCGTCGCTCCACAGCGACCAGGAGCTGCTGAGCACCCGCGCCGCGGACCTCGCCCAGGCCAGGTCCCGGCAGCTGCGAGAGCTCGAAGAGTCCCTGGACAAGGACCCCGAGCTCCACGAGATGGTCCAGGAGTACGAGCGCTTCCTGGAGGTCGAGACCCAGCTCGAGTCCCTGCCGGAGTCCTACCGCAAGGCCATCCTCCAGCACCACGACACCGTGCGCCGGCGGCTGGAGCCGGTGATGCGCACCGCCGAGGGCGCCGACGCGACCATCGACGAGCCCACGGAGTCCGTCACCGTCGTCCTGTCCGCAGACCCCGAGGACGGCGATCCCACCGCCCTGGTCATGCTCGTGCCCATCCCGGTCGACGTGCACACCCGCTGGCGAGAGCGCCCGGAGGATCTGGCCAGCGAGCTCACCTATCGGCTCTACTCCGCGGCCTGCGCCGTCTCGACCAAGGTCGGCGTGCCCGATGCGCCGATCTCCTGTCGGCCCTTCGAGGGCCACCTGGCGATCCAGATCTGGTTCGGGAGTGGCTCCGTCGCCGGCAACGTGCGCCAGGAGGTCGAGGCCGAGTTCGCCCGGCTGCGCACCCACGCCTCGGAGCTCCGCGCCGCGAAGCTGGAGCTCGCCGCCACCTGGGTCTCCCCGGAGGTCCTGGCCCCGCCCGACGACGAGCCCGAGACCGAGGTCCCGGTGGACCTGGGCCGGGTCAAGGTCGGCATCAACCAGAAGGTCGAGTGGAGCGACGACAGCGAGGTCCCGCTCCCCGAAGGTCCGGCGGACGCAGACGAAGAGGACCACTCCGACGCGCCCAGCGTGTCCAAGCTCCAGGTCCAGGTGGAAGAGGAGGCGAGGCGGAAATGAGCGGCGTGGAGATGCTCCAGCGACTGACCGTCGCCGACGTGGCCCGGTGGCTCGAAGTCCACCCCTTCGACATCCTGAGGATCCTGGCGGCCCACGGTGGCCCGCCCGACGACCTGCGCTTCGAGATGAACGACGTGGACCGCATCCGCTCGGTCGGTGGTCTCGAGGTCTGGTGGCACGAGGGAGAGCCGCCACTGGAGGAGGGCAACGAGCAGGCCTCGATGCTGCGGGCCCTGGCCATGCGCATGCTGGAGAAGGAGATCGGGGGCCCTCGCACCACCCGCCTCGACAACATCTTCCGGGGCCTGGAGGCCCAGCGGCAGCGCCTCGCCCGCACCCTCGTCCAGGTCCTGCTCCAGCACGGCTGGCTCGCCACCGTGTCCACCGAGCAGGGCACCCACGTCACCATCACGCCGGGCCGCATGGGCCACATGGCCCAGCTCGCCCAGGGCGGGGATCTCCCCGACGACCTCGCCGCGGTCCTGGATCGCGGCTGACCCGAGGACTCAGGCCCATGGCAGGCAGCGACGGCGGCGGAGGGAACAAGGGCGGGCTCTTCAGCCAGCCTTCGTCCGTCAGCCTGGACGACCTGATGGGACCGGACCAGACCGAGTCGAGCGCCTCCGCCATGGACGCCCCCGACCCGGAGACCATGGCCCGCTTCGTGCCCTTCAAGGTCGACGTGTCGGAGACCGGCGAGGGCAGCTCCGTCAGCGAGCTCCCGCCCATCGTCGACGAGCCGGAGCCCGCTCCGGCGCTGGTGCAGTTCGTCGCGGAGAGCGCAACCGGCAAGGTCAGCGAGTTCAGCTCCTCCCAGAACCCGGACGCCCACAGCAGCGTGCCACCCACCACCCTGCTGCCCCGGGACGCCGAGGCGATGGCGCTGGCCCCGGAGCCTCAGCTGCTCGCCCGCCTCCGCTTCCCCAAGCCCGAGCCGACCGAGGATCGGGGCCTGACCCCCCTGGTGAGGCCAACGTCCGATGAGCCCGATGACGGGGCCCAGACCCAGCCCCAGGAGGACGACGCCCCTCCCACCCAGTCCGAGTCGGAGGCCCAGCCCGACCCTGCGCCGGACCCGCTCCCGGAGGCCACGCCCCCCGCGCCGGCGGCCCCGCAGCCCGAGCCGGCCGCCAGGGTGGTGCCTGACCCGTCCGAGGTCCTCGCTGAGCCGGTGTCGTCGCTGCCGCCGGAGCTCGACGGCGATCCGGCCGACGCCAGCACCGAGGCAGCGGACGGGCCGCTGCAGCGCATCGAGACCTTGGAGGAGGCCGAGTGGACCGACGCCCTGGCGCCGCCCCCCAAGCCCCCGCTCCGGGCCCAGGTGGAGGCGGTGATGTCCAGCGACCCGGTCGCGGTGTCCCAGCCCCCTCCCCTGGCGGCCCGGCCGATGGTGCCGCCGCCACCGCGTAGCGAGCCCTTGCACCCGATGCTCTACGTGCTGCTGGTGGTGTTCGGCCTGGCGGCGATCCTGGCGTTCGCGATTCCGATGCTCTAGGAGCGTGCACGCTCCCATCGGCCCGACCGGCCGACAGACGCTGACGCGTCGGTCGACCTGA
>CAYFPX010000197.1:0-15976 GCA_964344945.1 uncultured Enterobacterales bacterium | reverse complement strand
GTGGAGTAGCTCCCTCCGGGAGCGCACCGCTGCTGCCCGGCCTCTCCGGCTCGGCCGCGCTCAGGGACAGGTCGGTGGCGTCGTCGAGCAGCTCGGGCAGGGTCTGGAGCAGGGGGTCGGTGGCGGCCTGGAGGGCCTGGGCGGCCCGCTCCAGCTCGGCGGTGTCGGTGGCCAGGTCGACCGCCGGCAGGTCGTCGGTACGGTCCAGCCGGCCCAGGCCTACGAGCCGCTTCACCACGGTCCGGGTCTTCTTCAGCAGGTCCCGGGAGTGGGTCCAGGGGCCGTCGTCGGCGATGCTGTCCCGGGCCCGGCCGAGCACCTCGGCCAGCTCCTCGTGGTCGGCGACCAGGGGGTCCAGCTGGGTGAAGCCCTGGTGCACCGCGGTGCGGTGGGCCTGGAGCGGTGACGAACGTCCGTGCTTCGGACCTTCGGCCCGTCTCAGTGACTGACCGGGGTCGAACGTCCGAAGTACGGACCTTCTTGGGGTGGTCCAGCGCTGCGACCCAGCGTCCCGGAGATGCACCGCATGACCGAAGAGGCCCGCCCGTAGGCTGGATGAACCCGAGCTGGAGCTCTCATGATCCAAGACGCCACCTTCTGGGACGCCCTCGCCGAGCGCTACGCCGCCAAGCCCGTCGACAACCCCACCGCCTTCGAGCGCAAGCAGGCGCTGACCCTGCGGCGCATGGACCGCCAGCAGGTGGTGCTCGACATCGGCTGCGGGACCGGGTCGCTGGCGCTGATCCTGGCGCCTCACGCCGCCCACGTGCACGGCCTGGACTTCTCCGGCGAGATGGTGCGCATCGCCCGGGACAAGGCCCGGGACCAGGGGGTGGACAACGTGACCTTCCACGTCGGTCCCTTCGACGACACCGTGCCCTTCGAGGACGCCAGCCTCGACGGGCTCTACGCCGGCTCGCTGCTGCACCTGCTGCCGGACCGCCAGGACGCCCTGGCCCGGGCCTACCGGCTGCTGAGGCCCGGCGCCTGGTTCCACTCCTCGACGGTCTGTCTGGGAGAGAGCTGGGTGCCCTACACGCCGATCCTCGCGGTGATGCGCTGGGTGGGCAAGGCGCCTCCGGTGTGGGTCATCTCGAAGGACACGCTGGTCCAGGAGCTCGAAGCCGCGGGCTTCGTGGACCTGCAGCAGCCCGACGTGGGGGCCGCGGCGACGACGGCCTTCGTGCTGGCTCGCAAGCCGGGGTGATCAGACCGCCCGCTTCCTCACCGACCAGATGAAGCCGTCGTACCAGAAGTGCAGGATGCTCACGGTGTTCAGGGTCGCCAGCGCCACCAGACCGCCGTCGAGCACGTTCGGATCGCTCCCCAGGACCTGGTTGAGCCAGGGCAGCAGGAAGCCGTAGCCCAGGCTCAGGCCGAGCATCGCGGTCAACGCCGCCGGGCGACCCCAGCGCCGGCCGGTGCCGCGGAGACGCGCCACCAGCCGGTCCCGTTCCGTGGCCCACACCAGCGCGTAGTACTGCACGGCGTGGAAGACGTTCATCACGAAGAAGGCGTAGAGCGGCTCCAGCAGCCCCCAGGACAGGACGGCCACGAACCCGGTGTTGCCGAGCAGCAGCGCCTTGGGCCAGGGCAGGGCCCGCCCGCCTCGGTGCAAGGTCCACAGTCCGCGCAGGTACACGGCGAGCCCCGCGAGGCAGGCGGCCAGGCCCACCAGGGCCAGGGGACCCCGCAGCCCGGCCACGTGCTCGGGCATCGCCCGCAGCCAGGGCTGGTCGAGGTGCCGGAACTCCTCGAACGAGACGAAGTGCTCGACCAGGTTCGCCCCGGCGAGGATCGGGGTGATGTAGACGATCAGGCTGTAGAGCAGGTCCAGGCCGCGGCCCTCCCGGGGGTCGAGGCCCGCGCGGGCGTCGTAGATCCGGGCCAGGCCGAAGGTCTGCAGGCTGGAGTGGTAGACGTCCCAGTAGACGGCGACGATCGAGACGAGGACGCAGATCCAGGCCGAGGAGAGCTGGAGGCCGAGCAGCAACACGGGCACCAGCAGGAACCGCCAGCGCCAGCGGGCGAAGACCGCGCTGTTGAGGTGGCTGCGCACCAGGACCAGGACCAGGTGACCCTGGATCAGCGCGACCAGGCACAGGCCCGTCGCAGCGGCGCTGGCAGCGGCGAGGGCCTGGCCGCCGTGCTCCGCGGCGAGCCAGGCCAAGCCCCCCATCAGCAGGGCCAGGGTCGGGGAGAGGACCAACAGGGGCAGGTCGTAGCGGCGCGAGACGATCCAGCCGCTGTGAGTGGCGGGGGCGTTCACCGGACCGAGCTGTTGTTGCCGCTCTCGTTGCGCGGCACCGCTCCGTCCAGCGCCCTGGCGACCACGCGCCAGGCCAGTCCCCGCAGGCCCTTCGCGGGAGCGTCCCCGGGCTTCAGGAGCTTGCGGGCCAGGGTCCGGGCGAGGCGGCGGGACACGAGAGCAAGGTAGCACCGCCGTGAGAAAGGGCTTGCGAGGGGCGGGTGCCCTCTGTTATCTACTCGTCGGTAGGTAAAACTACTCGGTAGTCGATTCCCCTGGAGGCCTCCCCGATGCCAGTCGCCGCACACGCCACCGTCCTGATCCTCCCCGTGCTCGCCGCCGTGGGCCTGTGGCTCGAAGGGCTCTGGCTCTGGGCGCTGCCTGTCTTCGTGTTCGGGTTCATCCCTGCGGCGGAGCTGGTGTTCGACGGCAGCACGGCCAATGTCTCCGAGGCGGAGGAGACCGCCCGTCGTGAGACCCGGGCCTTCGACTGGCTGGTCTACAGCACCGTGCCGATCCAGGTCGCCCTGGTCATCGCCCTGGCCTGGAGGGCCCCGCAGCTCGCCGGCTGGGACCTGGCGGGCGCGATCGTGAGCGTGGGGCTCTTGTGCGGCGGCCTGGGCATCAACGTGGGCCACGAGCTCGGCCACCGCTCGGATCCGACCGACCGCTGGCTGGCCAGGGTCCTGTTGCTGACTTCGCTCTACCTGCACTTCTTCATCGAGCACAACCGGGGCCACCACCAGCGGGTGGCGACCCACGAGGACCCGGCCACCAGCCGCCTGGGCGAGAATGTCTACGGCTTCTGGGTCCGCTCCGTCACCGGTGGCTACCGCAGCGCCTGGGGCCTGGAGAACCGTCGGCTGGCGAAGAAAGGCAGGGGCTGGCTGACCTGGGACAACGAGATGGTGCGCTACACCGCCGTCACCCTGGCCGCCGTGGCCGCTGTCGGCCTGGCCTTCGGCCCGGTGGGGCTGGGTGCCTGGATCATGGCCGGTGCCATTGGCGCCTTGCTGCTCGAGACCGTGAACTACCTGGAGCACTACGGCCTCCTCCGGGACCGGCGTGAGGACGGCCGGTACGAGCGCGTGCGCCCGGCCCACAGCTGGAACAGCAACCACCCCATCGGCCGGGTGCTCCTGTTCGAGCTCACCCGCCACAGCGACCACCACGCCCACCCGGCCCGGCCGTACCCGCTGCTGCGGCACTTCGAGGCCGCCCCGACCCTGCCCACCGGCTACCCGGGCATGATCCTGCTGAGCCTGTGCCCGCCGGCGTTCAGGGCGGTGATGGACAAGCAGCTGGCCAGGGAGAGCGCCCGACTCGAGGCGCTGGCGGCCTGAGGCTGAGCGGCCATCTCTCGCCTTGGGCCGGGACCAGCTGGAGCGATGACCGCTGAGCGGCCATCTCTCGCCTTGGGCCGGGACCAGTCGGAGCGATGACCGCTGAGCGGCCATCTCTCGCCTTGGGACGGGCCCAGCTGGAGCGATGACCGCTGAGCGGCCATCTCTCGCCTTGGGACGGGCCCAGCTGGAGCGATGACCGCTGAGCGGCCATCTCTCGCCTTGGGCCCCGAGCGCCGGCGCAACACGGACCCCTACCGCTCGCCCACGATCAACACGTTCCGCGGCGTCACGTCCGCCACACAGAACGTGCCGACCTCCACCCGCCACCCCCGCTCCGCCAGCGCCTGGGCCCGGTCGAGGGCGACCCAGACCTCCAGGGGCCTGCGGAACAGCCCCCGCACCACCCCGAGGGCCCGCGCCAGCCGACTCCTGGCCCAGCCGCGGGCCTCGTAGACACCCCAGTCGACGTCCTCCGGGATGCGCAGGCCCTCGAACCCGTCCAGGCTGCGGGCGAAGGCGGCGAAGGACGTGTCCCAGACCCGGCTGGGCTGGGACTTGAGCGGGGTCCAGCCGGTCTTGCCACACCGCTGCTGGAGCAGGAGCTGCACGCCGCTGCGCCACGCCAGCTCCGTGCGGCGACGGCGCTTGAGGCGCGGCGGGGCGACGCGCTCCTCGCCCATCGACAGGTAGAGATCGGACTGCACGAGCCCCAGGCCGGACGCCCGACCCGCCTCGGAGCGCGGTCTGTAGGGACCCTTGCCCACGGCGTGCAGGCAGCATGGGGACACCGCCGCGAGACGGGCACCCCCGGTGTGGGCGTGGGCCAGGGCTGCGTCGGTCAGCGGGCCGCAGGCGTGGAGGGCGACCAGGGCGCCGCTGTCGACGGGGGGCAGCACCGCGGCGGGGTCGAGCACGTCGCCGCGGCGCAGGGTCACCGGCAGTCGGCGTCGCTCGGCCAGGCGGTTGCCCTCGGACACCAGGCGCGGCTGGCGCTCGACCCCCACCACCGACTTGCCCGACCAGCGAGCCAGCGCCCGGGCCAGGTGCCCCTTGCCGCTGCACCAGTCGAGCACGTGGGTCGCCGGACCGAGACGGGGCACCACGGTGCCGGCGAAGCGGGTGAGCTGCCCCCACTTGCGCCGCTGGACCCACCGGGTGTCCTCGGGACACCAGGGCAGCTCGCGGATCGGGTGGGCGGGCAGGGCGGCGAGCTCGGTCGCTGCCCGGTGGAGCGCTCCGATCAGGGCAGGCGCCCCGGGGGCCAGCCAGGGGCGGAATTCCCAGGCCTCCAGGAGCTCCGGGCTCAGCCCTCGGGCCCACGCTGACACGTCCGGGTGCGCCTGTTCCCACGGCGCAGGCAGGACCTTCAGGGGCTGGGGATGCCACAGCTCCCGGGTCTCGCACAACCAGCCGCCGAGGGCCTGCAGTCGCCGGGCAAAGGGCACCACACCCGTTATCGGGTCGGGATGCGCTACGAGCCCGACAATCCGCTGATCGTCCAGTCGGACCAGACGCTGCTGTTGGAGACGATGGGCCCGCACTTCAAGGGAGCGCGGGACGCCCTGTGCGCCTTCGCCGAGCTGGTCAAGAGCCCGGAGTACGTGCACACCTACCGGATCACCCCGCTGTCCCTGTGGAATGCGGCGGCGGCCGGCGTGACCGTGGACGACGTGCTCGAGACCCTGACGCGCTTCGCCAAGTACGACGTGCCGCCCAACGTCCCGGTCAACGTCACCGAGACCATGGGCCGCTACGGCCGCCTCACGCTCACCAAGGTGGGCGAGCGCCTGCACCTGACCGCCGCCGAGCCGGTCTTGATGACCGAAGTGCGCAACCTGAAGGCGGTGCGCCCCCTGCTCGCCGAGCACGTCGATGACCTCACCACCGCCGTCGATCCGGGCCGTCGGGGCGAGCTCAAGCAGGCGCTGACCCGGGCCGGGCACCCGGTGGAGGACCTGGCCGGGTACGTCGACGGCGAGGCCCTCGCGGTGAAGCTACGGGAGCAGACCCTGGGCGGCGAGGACTTCGGCTTCCGGGAGTACCAGACCCAGGCCGTCGACAGCTTCCTGGGCGATGGCCTGACCAGGGGCGGCAGCGGCGTGATCGTGCTGCCCTGCGGGGCCGGCAAGACCATCGTGGGGATCGGAGCCTTGACCCGCCTGGGCATGAAGACCCTGATCCTGTGCACCAACGTCACGGCCCTGCGCCAGTGGCGCCAGGAGATCCTGGACAAGACCGATCTGAGCGACGACGACATCGGCGAGTACTCGGGGGAGTCCAAGGAGATCAGGCCGATCACCCTGTCGACCTACCAGATCCTCACCTGGCGCAAGTCCCGCGCCGACGACTTCGTGCACTTCGGGCTCTTCAACCAGGCCAACTGGGGCCTGGTGATCTACGACGAAGTCCACCTGCTGCCGGCGCCGGTCTTCCGGACCGTGGCCCTGCTCCAGGCCAGGCGCCGCCTGGGCCTCACGGCCACCCTGGTGCGGGAGGACGGCAAGGAGGGCGACGTGTTCGCCCTGATCGGCCCCAAGCGCTTCGACATGCCCTGGAAGGACCTGGAGCACCAGGGCTGGATCGCCAAGGCGAGCTGCCAGGAGATCCGCATCGGGCTGAGCGGCGAGGACCGCATCCGCTACGCGGTCGCCGACGACCGGGAGAAGTTCCGCATCGCCTCGACCAACGCCCGCAAGGGACCGGTGGTCAACGAGCTGCTGCAGAAGCACAAGTCGGAGAAGGTGCTGGTCCTGGGCATGTACCTGGACCAGCTCAAGTGGCTGGCCCGGCGCTGGAAGCTCCCGCTGATCACCGGCCAGACCCCGCAGTCCAAGCGCGACGTGCTCTTCAAGCAGTTCCGCGACGGCGAGCACACCGCGATGGCGGTGAGCAAGGTGGGCAATTTCTCCGTCGACCTGCCCGACGCCTCCGTGGCGATCCAGGTCTCCGGCACCTGGGGCAGCCGCCAGGAAGAAGCCCAGCGCCTCGGCCGGATCCTACGGCCCAAGCAGGGCGCCAACACCGCCAGCTTCTACAGCGTGGTCACCCGCGACTCCGAGGAGCAGCGCTTCGCCGAGAAGCGCCAGCTCTTCCTCACCGAACAGGGCTACGCCTACACCATCGACACCCGGGACTAGGAGCGTGCGGTGAAACCCTCCCGTCGCCCCGCTGCGCCTCTCACACGTGGTCGGTCCCGTGCCTCCGGTCACGTGGCGGCAGCACGCTCCCATCGGCCCGACCGGCCGACAGACGCTGACGCGTCGGTCGACCTGACCAACCACGCGCGAGATCCGCGACCGGGGCTCGGTCCGGGTTTCACCGCACGCTCCTAGAGAAGTTCGTGGACACTCACTTGCCCTCGCCACGCCTGGCGGCCCGCTCTCGCGTTGATGTGACTCGGCCACACCGGCCGCTCGAGCAGACCACCAGACGCGGCGATGGCTGCGTGATTGCCTCACGAACTTCTGAGACAGGACACTAGCCATGCCCGAGACCATCCTCCATCGTGACGTGGCCGTGCTGCAGGTCGAGGACCCCCAGGTCTTCGACGAGATCCGCGCGGTGCTGCCGCTGGAGGACTACGTCCTGGGGCAGCTCTCGGAGACCGAGCTGGTGGTGGACCCGCGGCGGGTCAAGGAGCTGGCCGCGCGCCTGGAGAGCCGGGGGATGACCCCACTGGTGAAGAAGGCGTAGCGACCGCTCGCCTCACTGACCGGGTCACCTCGGTTGATCCGATGATCGAACCCAGGTGATCCGGTCGATCAGTGCAGGCGACCGGTCCCCACGGGCGCCGGGCCGAACACCACCGGGAGGCCCTCTGCGTACAGACGACGGGTGCGCACGCGCATGCGCTCCACGAAGCCCATGGCCCGGGGCGCGGGCGCTTGCTCGGGCACAGCGGCGGGCTCCGGGAAGGGGTCCACGCCGGATCGGATCCGCTGCAGGTCGTCGTTGTCGTCGAGGGCCGGATCGCTGAGATCGTCGACGAAGGAGCCCCACTCGGGATCCTCGAGGTCCGGCGGGGTGGGGTCGATGCGCGTCAGGCCGAGCTCTTCGGGCAACAGCGTGGCGCCCAGAGGCGGGTCGTAGTCGTTGACCACGAGGAAGTCGGTGCCGGACGGCTCGGTGAACAAGCGGTTGCCGGACAACGCCAACTCCTCGGGACCCCCAGGTCCCCGGAAGGTCAGGTGTCGTGGTCCGAGCCTCCACTCCCGAACCGCTCTCGATGGTTTTATAGCAGGACCTGACGAGGTGACGAAGATTTTTCAACTCCAGGGATGGAGAATTGTCACGCCAGACGGGATCGCCCCCTCAACACCGGCGGCGCTTGGTCCGAATTCCTGGGTCAGAAGGAGTCTGGTCATGGTCCCTCTGATCCTCGTGGTGCTCGGTCTCTACATCGCCATGGCCCTCGGCCGCGGCCTCTTCCACGCCATGCCGGCCGAGGACGGCAGCCCCCGAGACGGCGGCCACCTGGCCCGCACCAAGCGCGAGCAGGAGGAGATCCTCTGCCGCCACCAGCAGTCCCTCTCCCTCGGCTTCACGCCCCTGATGCACGATCGAGCCACGGTGCAGCTGGTCATCGGCACACACACCGGCCCCGTCCGTGCCGAGGTCGATGCGCTCACCGAGCTTGGCCTGACCGTGCGCCCGGAGCGCCCACTGCCGGAAGGTGGCGCGGGCTGGCGCCTCGGGTACCTCGAGGTCGGCGGCGAGCGCTACCTGGACGTGGTCTTGGGCCAGATCCACGACGGTGCCCCGAGCACCGGCGGCGCCGTGCTCCTGGAGTTCCTGGAGCAGACCACCGCAGACGCCCACGCCCTCGCCCGCCTCTCCAGCGCCTGCTTCGCCCGGGCCGCCGCCGCCTGAGGCCTCGGGCATGATCGGCCTCCCGCACCCGCTGGAGGCGCCATGTCCACCTTGCTCGTCGGCCTGATGCTGGCCGCTCCTTCGGCCTGGGCCGAGGAGGCTACCGAGTCCTCCTCCGCCCGCCGCCCCGACGAGCGCCTCGACGTCGAGGTCGAGCGGCACCTGACCGAGATGCCCGAGCACCTGCTGGAGTTCTCCTTCGGCAGCTCGCTGCTCTACGTCGAACAGCCCCTGCACGACGGCTACGCCGCCGTGACCGAGAGCCGTGTCCTGCCGGTGCCGTCGGTCCTGGTGCTGGGGGAGTGGCTGGTGCGGCCCCGCTGGATCATCGCCGGCATCCTGAACATCCCGACCGCCCCGATCCGGGTGCTCAAGGAGGACGGGGAGACCTACACCGAGGAGTCGGCGACCGCCGCTGTGGCCATCGGCGGTGCCCACGTGCCCTTCCAGGTCAGGGTGGGGGACAAGTCTATCTTCCAGCCCCAGCTGGGGTTGATGGTCGGTCGCTCCATCAACCACTCGGTCGAGGACACCTTCTTCCCGATGGCGGTGTGTCGCCTCCACCTGCACACCCAGACGGGCTTCTCGATGTACTTCGGAGCGGCCTTTGCCGGCCGGCGAGACACCCTGGCCCTGATCTATGGCGTCGGGCATCGCTTCTGACCTGACCCTCGCAGGGTTACGTTCCGGGTCTCGTTGGAGGCCCCCATGATGCTCAACAGCCTGCTCGCCCTGGTCGCCTGTAGCGGTGGCGGCGTGGTCGTGGTCGGCGGCGACACCGGCTCGGCGACCACCGCCAGCTCCGACACCGGCGCGACCGGGGACACGGGCGCCAGCTCGGACAGCGGCACCGCCGACACCGAGGACACCACCCCCCCCGAGCCGGTGCCCGACACCTCGGTCTGGGAGGGCGAGATCGTCTTCAACTACGACACCTGGGGCGAAGACGGCGACTGCAACGACGAGCGGGTCAGCGAGACCTCCTACCGGCCCACCGAGGCCGAGCTCGCCGCGTTGGCGGCCGAGTGCCCGGCCTGCACCGACTTCTACTGGACCGTGCCGTCCGAGGCGCAGATCTGCGGCTGGCTCGACCTGCCCCCAGAGGACCTGCGCGGCCTGGTGCTGGGCGACGGCTGGGCCCAGGTCTACCGCTTCTCCGGCAGCGTGGAGGAGGGCTTCGAGGGCGAGCTGCTCGACAGCGCGGCCACCTACGACGGCTGGACGGTCACCTTCACCGCCGAGCTGTCGGTCTGGTGGACCCCGCTGTACGTCGAAGGCACCCTGACCTTCCCCGAGACCTCCTCGCAGGACACCCGGTAGGACCGGCTCTGCTGGCTCTCTGGGAGCTGCCCCAGAACCTGCTGGGGTTGGTGGTCTGGGGCGGGCTGAGGCTCGCCGGTCGCGTGGTCGCCGTGGACCGGGATCGCGCCCGGCTCTTCGTGGAGACCCGCGGGCTCGGGGTGTCCCTGGGCTGGTTCGTGTTCTGGTCTCGGGGCTTTGCGCCGGGCTTCGCCAGCGCCGACCAGAACCGGGCCCACGAGTACGGCCACAGCGTGCAGAGCCGCCGCTTCGGCCCGCTCTACCTGCTGGCGGTCGGGCTGCCATCGGTCTCCCGCGTGCTCTACGCCGCGGCGTACTTCCGGCTCACCGGCGAGACCTGGCAGCACTACTACGACGCCTGGCCGGAGAACGACGCCGATCGGCTGGGCGGGGTGGTGCGCCAGCGCTGACCCGGTCGATCAGCGAGCTGGATCGGACATGCACCCGGTGACCCGCGAGAGCCGGACCTCGACGGGGTCCTCTCGCCAGGACAGGTAGCCGTCGCCCTGGGCCGGGAAGCTCGCCCGGGCCACGGTCTCCAGGCCGCAGCGGGTGACGAGCTCGTCGCACCGCGCGGACCTGGCAGCCCCGGGCGAAGTCTCGGGCAGGGCCAGGGTGCACAGGTGGTTCTGGAGGGCGTACACGGGGCCCGGCCAGGCCGGGTGCTGGTCCAGCCAGGTGCCCAGACCCATGACAGCCCCGGTCCGGGCGCTGCGCCAGCCCAGGAGCTGGGCATGGGCCCCGAGCGCGTCGTCGACCCGGAGCGCGTGGTCGGGGATCAGTACCAGGGCGCGATCCGGGAGCTCTGGCAGGTGCGCGACGGCGAAGGCGTGGTCCCGGGCCGGCACCCAGCGCTCCTGGACCGTGCCGAGGTGGGGCAGGGAGGCCAGCGCCATGGCCGCGACCGCGGCCCAGGGCCGGCCCATGAGCGGCGCCAGGCGGGGGAGGCGGACGATCGCCACGGCCCCCAGGGCCAGCCAGACCAGGGAGGGTGTCAGGCCCGGCAGCTGGAGCCGCATGGCGTCGGTCGAGGGCCAGTTCTTGCCCAGGATCGGGCCCAGGACCAGCACCGCCCAGGCACCGGACCACGCCAGGGTGCGCCGCTCTGCGCGGAGCACGCCGACCCCGATCAGCCCCAGCCAGAGTGGCGAGGTGAGGCGAACGTGCAGCCCGATCCAGGGGAAGGGCACGCGGTCGTCCAGCGGCCCCCAGCGGGGGGTCAGGAGCTGACGCCAGGTGTGCGCCTCCAGCAGCCGTGCGGCGCCGGCCGTGCGGCTGCGCTGGACCAGGTCGGGCAGCTCGAGCCAGCGGGGCAGGGCCGTGGCGAGTGCGACCGCCGCAGCGAGCCCGAGGGTCAGCCGGCCCCGCCGATCCCGGGCCCCCAGGGCGATGGCCAGGACCGCGGCGGGCATCAGCATCGCCTCCGGGCGCAGGTGGGCGGCGAAGCCCGCCGCCAGGCCGGCCGCGACCGCGAGGGGCTTGGACTGGAGGCGCAGGGCGCCCAAGCCCGCGGCCAGGGCCAGCAGCTCGAAGGCCAGCAGGCTCACGTGCATGGTCTCGGTGACCGAGAGACGCAGGTGCACCGGCCACAGGGCGAGCCCTGCGCCGGCCACCAGCCCCGCGAGCCGGGCGGAGGAGCCGGGTGCGACGGCCCGACCGATGGCCCAGGCCAGCCCGACCGAGGCCACCGCGAGGCTCCCGTTGGCGAGGAAGACAAGGGTCGCGTGGAAGGGGGCGAAGGGCCAGCCCAGGGTCATCAGGGCGGCGTAGCCGTCGCCGTACATCGGGTGGACCTGCTCTCCCTGGCCCCAGGCCAGCACGATCCGGTCGAAGCCGTCCCAGTTGCTGAGGCCCTGGGGGGCCAGGCCCACCCGGGCGGCCCCTGCGAGCAGCAACAGGCCGGGCAGGTCCCGCCGCTCGGCCGGCGAGAGCGCTCGCCAAGCGGCCCGGAGTCGGGGGCCCGCGAGCAGGAGCGCGGCCCCCAGGGCCGCCAGCACCCCGTGCAGCCAGCGCAGCGGTAGCGGCGACGGCGGGAAGGCCCGGAAGGCGCCCTCGGGGAGCTCGGGCGGCGGGGGCTCGGCGTGGCGCCGCACGATTGGGGCATCGGCCAGGGGCGAGTCGTCGCCGCGCTCCGCCACGCGCTCGCACAGGGCCAGGATCGCCGGTGGCTGGTCCTCGACCTCCACCACCTCGCCCAGCAGATCCCAGCGGGGCTGCACCAGGAGCTCGTGGTGCTCACACGCGCCGCTGGCGCCGCGGATCCGGCCTGTGATCTCGGTCACGAGCAGGCGGCCGTCCGCCAGCTGCAGGGTGAGGCGCTCGAACTCCGCGTGGCTCAGGACCTCCACCACGGTGGCGTCCGCCAGGGGCTCGCCGACGCGCGCGAAGGGTTCGGCGACGGCGCTGTGGACCCCGAGGTGGAGCAGGAGGGTGGCGAACACCCCGGCATACTCTCAGCTGCGGAGGCGGCGCCGTGCTGAGCCCGAGCCAGGTCGAGCAGTTCTGGAGTCAGGGGTACCTGTCGGGCCTTCGGGTGCTCTCCGAGGACCAGGCGGCCCGGGTCCTCGCGCACCTGGAGCGACTCGAGCCGCCCGACGGGGCCCGCATCCGGGAGGACCCCGCCGACCCGCTCAACCGCCTGTTGACCTCGCTGGCGACGCACCCGGTGGTGGTCGGCGTGGTGCGCAGCCTCCTGGGTGGGGTGGGCGGGGTTCGCAACGGCGACGTGTTCATCAAGGAGCCGGGGGTGAAGCGGGGGGGCATCGCCTGGCACCTGGACACCGCGGTGCCCTGGCCGGCCTGTCGGGGCATGGTGAACACCTGGCTGGCGTTGACCCCCTCGACCCTGGAGCGGGGCTGTCTGCAGGTCCTTCCGGGGATGCACCACCGCGAGCTCGTCCAGGGCCCTCGGGACCCCGAGACCCTGACCCTGAGCGAGCCCACGGTGGCCGCGCTCGATCTGTCCGCTGCGCGGGACCTCGTCCTGGCCCCGGGCTGCCTCTCGGTCCACCACTTTCGCACCCCCCACCGCTCCAGCTGGAACCGCACGCCCCACCGGCGGGTCGGCGTGGTCACCCGGTGGGTGGGGCCCCACACCACCCCGGAGGCCGCCGAGTCCGGGCAGCTCTTCTCCGTGGAGGGACCTCTGCCGCCCGGGTTCTCCCCGCGAAGGTCCCTCCGCGTGGGGTGGCACGCCACCCAGGGCTGAGCCTCGGCACCGTCAGCATCCGCGGGAGGCGCCTGTCGGTCAAGATCGCCAGGGAGGCTGTCGAGGCGCCCTGAGCGCCGCGGTTCAGGGTCCGTTGTCGGCGATCTCGATCCGTCCCTGGACCACCCCGTCGCCCAGCCCGGCGACCCAGGCCCGGGCCTGGGCGTCGGTGATGCCGGGGTTGCCGAAGATCTCGACGTCGCCGCTCACCAGGACCAGGTGGCTCAGGGAGGACAGGTCGGACAGGACCGCGTTGTCGCTGATCCGGAGGTCCCCTTCGATGCCGCGGAGCCCCTCCAGTCCGCGGAGGTCCTGCAGGTCCTCGTTCCCCCGGATCGACAGGCCCCCGCACTGGGCCAGGCCCTCGAGCCCGGTCAGGTCGGTGAAGCCGCTGGTGGCCGACACACTCAAGAAGGTGTCCAGCTGACGCAGGTCCTGGAAGGCCTGGTGGACGAGGGACGGGGACAGGTCGCCGTAGAGCAGCAGGTCGAGCAGCTCCTCCCGGCCATGGGCCAGGGGCAGCTCGGTCAGGCCGGTGTCACCGATCCGGACCGCGAATTGCCCGGTGACCATCGGGGCGAAGACCTCGGTGAGGACGGGCAGGGCTGTCAGGGAGAACAGGTCCACCTCGGCGAGCCAGGGCAGCTCGATGGCGGTGAGGGACGGCAGGTCCCAGGCGCTGATGTCGCCGGCGCGGGTGAGGGCCGGCAGGCTGAGGGTGGTCATCGGCAGCTGGGTCAGGTCGAGCGCCAGCACCTGCTGGAGGTGCTCGGCTTCGAGGTCCACGAGCGCGGACGACTGCAGGGCCAGGTGGTCGATCGTCGCCAGCTCGTCGAGGGCGGCGTGGGTCAGGACCGGCAGCTCGGTCAGGTTCAGGCCCTCCAGGTGCTCCGCGCCCTGGAGGCGGAAGCCGGTGAGGCTGTCCAGCTCGCGCACGCTCAGGGACCGCAGGCTGTCTGCGGCCGCCAGGGTGAGGGTCTCCAGGGCCGGCAGGCGCTCCAGGGACACCACTTCGCTGGCGATGGCCGCGGGGCCGTCGATGGTCCGCAGCAGGGGCATGTCGTGCACGTAGACCCGCTCGTTCCCGGGCCCGAAGAACCGGGTGGGCAGGACCTCGAGCTCGGTGAGGCCGAGGAATTCCACCCAGGGCGTGTCCTGGATGCAGACCCCGTCCAGGGAGGTGAGGTCCTGGATGCCGGAGAGGGTCACCGAGCCGCTGGCCCCGCGCCAGAAGCGGGCGTAGACCATGAGCTCGTCGACCGTGTCGACGTGCACGTCGCCGTCGTAGAGGGGGAGGGAGGCGCAGTCCTTGGCGCCTTCGGGCGCGGCGTCCTCCGGGGCGCAGCCCAGGCCCAGGAGCGACGCGAGCAGTGCGGCGGTGGTCGACATGCTGCCTCCGAGGTCTGTTCTCCTCTTCGGCCCATGCGGGGCGGACTTCAGCTGGGATACCCTCTCGACCGGTGCCCCTGTTGATGCTCGTGGCGGGCTGTGGCATCCCGCTGTACACCGTGGACTGCTCGCCGCACGGCGAGCGGTCGAATGTCCTGCTGGTCATCGCGGACGACCTCGGGGTCGACCGCGTCGCTTCGTACGGGGTCGGTCGAAACACGCCACCGACCCCGACCCTGGACACCCTCGCGGCCCAGGGCATGCGCTTCGACCACGTCTACGCCTACCCGTCCTGCTCGCCGAGTCGGGCGGCCATCATGACCGGGCGGCACGGCACGCGCACCGGCATCGGGCGGACCGTGCGGGTCTTCGACGACGACCACGACCTGCTGATGGACGAGCTCACCCTGGCCGAGGTGGCCCGCTGCTCGGTCAGCGAGCCCTACGCCACCTCGCTTGCTGGCAAGTGGCACCTGGGCAGCGCGCGGCTGCCGGGCGGTGTGCGACATGCGGAGCGCCAGGGCTTCGAGTGGGCCGCGGGCACCCTGGCGAACCTCAAGCACTTCCTCAACCCCGACGGCGAGCGGGGGGACTACTGGCACTGGGAGAAGGTCACCAACGGTGAGGTGGCCGTGAAGCGGCGCTACGCCACCACCGACACCACGGACGACGCCATCGACCGCCTGGCCGTGATGCCCGAGCCCTGGTTCCTGGTGGTCTCCTACAACGCCCCCCACCATCCCGCCGATGTGCACCCGGCCTCGCTGCACGGCTACCTGCTCGACGAGACCAGCCCCGACGACGTCAAGATCAACGCCAGCATCGAGGCCCTCGACACGGAGCTGGGCCGGGTCCTGGCGGCGATCCCGGGCGACGTGCGGGCGCGGACCAACGTGCTCTTCGTGGGGGACAACGGCACCGATGGCGCGGTGATCTCCGCTCCGTACTCCGAGCAGCGGTCGAAGCTGAGCCTGTATGAAGGGGGCGTGCGGGTGCCGCTGATCATCGAGGGGCCCGCGGTGGCCGAGCCCGGGTCCTCGAACGACTCGCTGGTGGAGCTCGTAGACCTGTGGCCCACGGTGGTCGAGTGGTTCGGGCTCGACCCGCAAGAGGTGGCTGGCCAGGATGGGGGCCCGAACGAGCCGCGGGCCATCGACGGCCGGAGCTTGGGGCCGCTGTTGGCGGATCCGGGCGCGGACCTGGGCGAGACCTACGTCTACTCCGCGACCTTCGGCCACAATGGCTTCGGACCCTACACCACCGAGCACGCGATGATCCGCGACCGGGCGTGGAAGCTGATCACACACCACGACGAGCCGGACGAGCTCTTCCACTTCGAGGCGGGCCAGCACGACGACGGGCGGGACCTGCTGGGGCCGGGCGTGGTCACGGTCGAGGCGCAGCAGGCGCGGGATCGGCTGGCGGTGGCTCTGGCGGAGCTGGAGGCGGAGCACCGGTCCGGGGACTAGTCCCGCTCCTCCCAGAGCCGCTCCGTCAGCTCCCGCGACGACCGCCACGACCCGTTGTGCATGGTGATGATCGTCGTGTCCTCGGGCCCGCGGGTGGACCAGTCCGAGCGATAGCCGATGCTCCGCC
>CAYFPX010000196.1:11762-16240 GCA_964344945.1 uncultured Enterobacterales bacterium | reverse complement strand
GAGCAGGTGGTCCTCGACCTCACTGGCCGAGCCCATCGCGTCGTCCAGGAAGCGCGCGAATCCGCCGTCGGTGTGTCGACCGCAGCCCTCGGCGATGTTGGCCGGGATCGAAGCGCAGGACTTGAAGCCTCCGAGAGTCCTTCACAGCCACTCCGCTGGGTGTGTTGCTGACCGCTGAGAGCTGACTGCTGAGGGCTCGGATCGCCGGCTCTGGGGCATCGCGCCCCCTGAAGACACCCAGTCACGGGGTCAGGATCCGTTCAACCGTCCAGACTGCCGCACAGGGTGATCGACGGGAGCAGGGCCCCTGCGGGCTCGAGTGGCAGGTAGCCGTCGCCGTCGCCGCGGTCCGGCAGCAGCATGCTGCGCTCGTGGACCAGGTTCATCGCCACGTAGCGGACCTGCCCGCGCCCGGCGGTGTCCAGGAGCTCGTCGAGGGCGCGGGCGACGGGCTGTCCGGCGTGGCCCGGGGACCAGAGCCGCTGGCAGGCGGTCAGGTAGGCCTGGCAGGCTCGGTGCAGGCGGGAGAGCAGGTTGCGCAGGGTGGTGGCGTCCAGCAGCGGGTCGAGGTGACGACTGACCCCGGTGAGCCGCCCGACCAGCCCGGCGTCGCTCGGCGGCAGGTCCCGCAGCCGCTGGCCCATCGCCAGGGGGTGGGTGATCAGACCCCGGATCCGGCGCAGGGCCGCGACCGCCTGGGCCAGCGCCGGATCGTCCGGGTCCTTCAGCTCCAAGGGCCAGTCCGCCCCCAGCATCGACAGGGTCACGAGCAGGGCTGGCCCCCGGGCCTTGTCGGTGGGCCGCACGATCTCCCGGAGCCGCAGGAGCCACGCCTGCGCGCTGTCGAGCAGCACGTCCTCCCGGGCGCGGCGCTGATCCCGCACCGTGGTGTCGTCCAGGCCCAGCTGGCTGCCCAGGGAGAGCAGGTGCGCCGGCGGCAGGTGGCGGTGGGTCCTGGGCAGCAGCACCCACCAGGGCAGCATGAGCTGGATGAGGCGGCACTCGGCCAGGAGGGCGCGGTCCTCGGCCTCCTGGGTCGCGTACGCCCCCCGCAGCCGGTCGAGCCCTCGCCAGTGCTCGCCCGGGAAGTCCAGCAGGTGGGACTGCTGGCCAGAGGGCGCCCCGCCCAGGTCCGGCAGGGGCAGGTCGTGCAGGGTGAGCCAGTTGGTGCCGCCCACCTGGGGCAGCCAGGTGCGGCCGTCCCGGGTCATCGCCCGCTCGGCCACGTCCGGGTGCCAGGCCCAGCCCGCCTGGTCGCCGTAGCGCAACACCCGGGCCTCGCCGCTGGCCCAGCCCGACTCCCGGACCCGCAGCGTGTTGGAGACATAGGCCGGCAGGTGCTCCAGGCCGTTGCCCAGGAAGGTCCGGTACATGGTCTTGCCGCCACCCTTCGGGCCCACCAGGGCCACCCGGGGGCGCAGCCCCTGCTTGAGCGTGGTGGCGGTGGCGAGCAGGCTCAACAGGGATCCTCGGCGGCGTGCACCACGCGGAGGACCTGGACCGGCTGGCGGTCGTCGGTCTCGGCGGCCAGGTCGCGCTGGGCGAACAGCACCGCCGTGCTGCCCTCGGGCACCAGGCGCCAGCGGTCCGAGCGGCTGGAGGCCAGGGCCTTGCAGGTGCTCCGGCTGACCGGCGCCGCGCTGAGCAGGTGCCACTCGTCGCGCAGGGCCGTGACCGGCTCCGGGAGCTCACCGTAGGCGATCACGTAGACCTCGTTGCCGCTCAGGTGCCGGGACAGGCGGTGCTTCTTGGAGATCTGGTCCGCGGGCAGGATCCGCACCACCAGGGCCCGCTCCAGGGTCTTGCGCCCCGGCCGCACCAACACCGCGTCCCAGGTGGTGGCCTGGCCGCGGGCGCTGGCGTGGTCCACCCGCCGGAGCACCTGCTCCAGGGGCTCGTAGCCGGGGCTGCGCAAGGCCCCCGGCGCATCCAGCTCGAGGGTGTAGGCGCCCGGCGTGCCCAGGGGCGCGAGCCAGGCCAGGCCCGAGCGGATGAAGTCGGCCTGGGGCCTCTCCTGCAGCTCGGCGCCGCAGTCTCCGAGGACCGTGTCCGGATCGGCGTCGTGGAGCAAGGCGGCCTCGGTGGCCAGGAAGGGGTTCTCGCAGACCCCCGTGCGCTCGGCCAGCTCCACCAGGTCGCGGCCGTAGCGCTCGCGGCCCTGGGGATCGAGGGCGCCCACCACACCCGCCAGGCGGCGCCGCAAGCGCTTGCGCACCGCCAGGGTGTCGGCGATCACCTGCTGGTTGATCCGGGTGCCGTCGAGGGGCCGGGTGAGGTCGTCCCCCGCGGTCTGCCGCAGGCGCACGGCGACCGGGTCGTCCAGGCGCACGGCGCGCTCCACGCAGCGGGCCAGGCTGCGACCCAGGCTGCCGTCACGGGGGCCGAAGAGCAGGACCGGGATCCGGCCGAGCTCGTCCGCGGACGCCGGATCCTCGAGCACCCGACAGCCCTGCTCGCCGGCGTCGGCCAGCAGGGCCTCGATCCGGTCCATCCGGTCCGCGGCGGACCAGGCCACGGACAGCCCGGTCCAGCCGGCGAGGCCGGGCAAGGCCAGCCCGAGGCCGAGCACCGGCACCAGGAAGCCGCGCAGCCAGTACCAGCGCATCTCCTCCAGGAGCCAGGCCCGCTCGGTGCGGGGGTGGCGCAGGGCCTGGAGCGGCAGGGTCAGGGCCGCTGCCCACACCGCGAGCAGCCCTGGCGCACCGGCCTCGGCGAGCAGCGCCTGGGCGGCGCCAGCGATCGTCGCCAGGGCGATGGCCAGCACCAACAGGCGGTCGACCGCCTCCTGAGCGGCGGCGTGGCGCCTGCGCCAGGTGGTCCAGCACAGCACCGCCAGCACCACCGCCCCGGGGGTGATCACACCGAGCACGGGCGCGCGGAACGCCAGGTTGCCCAGGGCGGTGGCCAGGTCCGGATCGGCCAGGCCCAGCGCCTGGAGGCCCGTGAAGGCCAGGGCCACCGCCAGGGCCCGGCTCAAGACCGGGTGCAGGGGGAAGAGCGGGCGAGTGCCCAGCTCCGGCACCGGGTCGGCGGCGGGGAGCTCCGCGTCGACCAGGAGGATCCGATGACCACGGCCCGTCGACGCCCCAGGCGCCGCGCTCTGCGGACCCGGTGCCTCCTCCCGTACCACCGCGTCGGCAGCATAGGGATCGGTCGGGTCGCCCGGTTCCGCCATGGTGATGGACTACCCTCCGTGACCCCCTCGGGCCATGTGGTTGACGTGCGAGGACGGGCTTTCTATGGTCCGCAGGTCTCATCCCTGTCTCCGCACGAGGTGTCCCATGGCGACCTGCAGCAGCTGCGGCCACGACCTGGTCCCTGACAACGCCAGCTTCTGCCCGGAGTGCGGCACCGCGCTGGAGGCCGATCCCGAGGCCGCCACCAGCGCTCCCACCAAGCAGGCGGGCTTCTCCGAGACCATGTGGTTCAAGGAGGGCTCCGAGGAGGCCGAGGCCGAGGGCGAGTCGGGCCCCCTCGTCGACAGCGACTTCCAGCTGGAGCGCAGCAAGCTCCAGGACAAGTACGCGCGGACGGACATGGACAAGGCGGTCCGGGAGAAGTTCACCCTGGACAAGGACGACAAGGACTGATCGTCAGTCCTCCTCTGGCGACGCCCCCGGCGCCACCAGCCGGCCGAGCTTCACGCCCGAGATCCCCGCCAGCTTCGCCTCCAGCTCCGCCACGGCCGCCTCCACCACGGCCCGCCGGCTCGGGTGGTAGCTCACGGCCAGGCTCATCAGGTCGAAGCGATCGACCAGGGGGCGCTCCTCGGCGGTCCGCAGGTCGCGGGCGGCCTCGCCACAGGAGGGGTAGCGGTCGTCCGGGTGCTTGGCGGTGGCCCGCTCGATGAATTTCAGCAGGTCCTCGGGCACCTCCCGGCGGAAGGCCCGGGCGTCGGGGAACGGGGCCTGGAGGTGCTTGGTGAGCAGCTCGCGGACCGAGTCTCCGTAGAAGGGCAGCCGGTTGGTGACCAGCTCGAAGGCCATCACCCCGGTGCCGTACAGGTCGGCCCGGCCGTCGAGCTCCCAGCCCAGGATCTGCTCCGGGGACATGTAGTAGGGGGTGCCCAGGCGCTGGCCGCTGCTGTCGGCCCGGTTGCCCACCTCGACCGCGATGCCGAAGTCCAGGATCTTCGCCCGGCGGTCGGCGGTGAAGAACACGTTGGCGGGCTTGATGTCCCGGTGAAGCAGGCCGCGGTCGTGGGCGAACTGCAGCGCCTCGCAGACCTCGATGAGGATCTGGCGGATCGTGTCCCACTCGAGCCGGGTCCCCGCCTCGACGAAGTCCTCGACCAGGTTGCCCGTGAGCCGCTCCATCACGATGAAGTGCGTGCCCCAGGCGTGCTCGGTGTCCAGCACCTGGACCACGTGGTCGTGGCGCAGGCCGGCGACCAGCTTGGCCTCGGCCCGGAAGCGCGCCACGAAGCCCTCGTTCAGCGCCAGGGTGTGGGAGAGCATCTTGAGGGCGACGGGCTGGCC
>CAYFPX010000196.1:0-11752 GCA_964344945.1 uncultured Enterobacterales bacterium | reverse complement strand
CGCAGCAGGGACTGGCAGAAGGTGTGGATGGTGCCGATCAGCAGGCCCGAGGCGTCCTCCAGCACCTCCTCGAAGACCGTGGCGGCGCCACCGCTGCCGAGACGGCCGGTCACCCGGTACTTGCCCACCTTGCGGATGCTGTTCGCTTCGAGCAGCCGCTGGCCCACGGCTTCGGTGAGGAACGCCGCCACCGCGGGGTCGTCTCCCACGACCCGCTCGAATGCCTCCTGCCCTAGGGCCATGCAGATCGCCTGGCCCTGGGCACTCACGGTCGCGGTGCGGGGAGCGTTCATGACCAGCGACATCTCGCCGAAGATCGCGGGGGCGTGCAGCACGGTCCGGAAGGGCTCGCCTTCGTCCGGCTCCATGTGGACCAGCACCGAGCCCTGCTCCAGCAGGAACATCTCGTGGCCGTCGTCGCCCTGGGTCAGGATCACCTGGCCGTCGTCGAAGTGGACCGGGTTCAGCGCCTGCTCCAGGTCTCTCAGGGCCTCGGGACACATGGTCCGGAAGACCGGCAGGCAGCGCCACTCCTTGTACGGGCCGTCGGGCACGAGCTCCTCCTGGGGTGTCCTCCCGCTGCTATCCTCGCCCGCGTGAGCTGGCGGATCCAGGCGGGGGAGGCCCGAGACGGGCCAGGCCACCGGGCGGCGGTCCTGGAGCTCGACCCCCGGGCCCGCACGGCGACCCTCGGCTGGCGCACGCTGGGCCTGGGTGACGCCGAGGTGGGCTCCCGGGCGCTGTTCCGGTCGCCGGTGCCTGAGGCGGCTCTGGCGCGGGGTCTGAGCTGGCTCCGGGGCGCCGAGGCCGCCGCCCTGCTGGAGCAGGTGTCGGCCGGCTTCACCGGTCACGTGACCTGGAGCGGTGACCCGGTCGGCGAGTGGTCCGTCGAGGCCTGGGCGGCGGCGGAGGCGTTGGTGTCTTGCCTGGAAGCGCTCTGCGAGGATCCATGAGCCGCCCACCGCACAGGCGGTCTCCAGCGCTGGTGCGGGATCGGTCGCTCCTACAGACCTTCCCAGTCGGCCCCCAGCACGTCGAGGCTGGTGTCCGGCGGGACGCCGATCTCACCCATGATCTCGGTGATCGCCCGGCGCTCCTGCACGTGCACCGGGAACACGCCGAACAGGCCGCCAGCGGCGTGGGCGACGTCTTCGCACAGGTCGACCAGGTCCGCCACGTCGCGCATCTGGAGGTCGGCGCCCAGGCCGCGGCGCTTGTGGGCCAGGGCCAGCAGCAGCTGGCGGCCTCGGGCGAAGTAGCGGTCGCTGGGGCGGTCGGTCAGCCAGCCGTGCAGCACCTCGGCCCCCGGGCCTTCGGCGCAGCCATGGCGGGCGGCGGTGTCCAGGATGATCTTGCGCTCAGCGTCCTGGATCCGGCCGTCGGCCCACGCCACCTGCACCAGCGGCAAGAACGTGAGCACCCGGTAGCTGGCCTTGTCGATGCCCAGGCGGCCCAGGCCCAGCGTGATCTCAGCGTCGGTCATGGCTCCCTCGGAGGTGGGCCCGATGTAGCGCGGATTCCGCCGGTGTGCCCCCTGTGATCAGCCGGGTGGTCGCAGATCCAGGGCTTCGGCGAGCGCGACCAGGTCCGGGGCCAGGGGGGCGTGAAGGTCCCGGGGCTCCAGGCCGGGGCCCAGGCGCACACGCCAGGCGTGCAGGGCCTGTCGCGGGTGCACGGTGCAGGGCTCGGAGCGGTACCACTCCTCCCCGACCAGGGGGTGGCCGAGGTGGGCCAGGTGAATGCGCAGCTGGTGGGTGCGGCCGGTGAAGAGGCGGGCCTCGACCATGGCGTGGTGTTCCGTTCGGTCAACGACAGCGAACGCGCTGTGGGCAGGACGGCCCGCGGGGTGGACCCCCAGACTGCGTTCGCCCACCAGACCGATGGGTTCGGTGCAATTCGCTCGGTCCCAGCGAGGGTCTCCGTGGACGATGGCCAGGTAGATCTTCTCTCCGTTCGGGCTGCGCAGGCGGGCCTGGAGCTCGGGCACGAGGGGCTTTCGGGTGGCGAACACGTTCACACCGGAGGTGTCCGCGTCGAGCTGATGGACCGCCCAGACCATGCCGCCGTGGCGGTCCATCAGCCAGAACTGGAGACAGTCCGGATCCTCGAGGTGGCGCCCGCTGGTGGGCAGGCCCGGTGGCTTGTCGACGATCAGCAAGCCGTCGGACTCGACGAGCACCCGGGTCTCCAGATCCGGTGGCCTGATTGCCCGGGTCACCGGGCGGCCAGCCCCTGGGCCCAGGCCACGGCTTGGTCGGCGAGCGGGGCGTCGGCGATCCGAGCGCTGGTGCCGTGGTAGAGCGACAGAGAGCTGTAGGACCAATTCGCGTCGCTCACGATCACCGCGTCGTCGCAGACCAGGACCTTGGCGTGGGTGGTCGCGGACGCGGCTGAGCGCTCGACGGTCACGCCTCCGTCGTCGAGCAGGGCGATGGCGTCGTCGTTGATGGCGTTGTCGGTGATCCAGTCGCTGGCGTCGAGCAGGGTGGTGACCGCGACCCCTCGGGCCTGGGCGGCGACCAGGGCGGCGACGAGCAGCGCGGGATCCGAGTCGGGGTAGCGGCTGTCATAGGCCAGGGCGTACAGGGCCAGGCGAACGCGTTCGGTAGCGCCGTCGATGCAGTCGAGCAGGGCCGGGGCCACCGCGCCGTCGGCCAGGGGGGTGATCGGGCCTCCGCCGGCCCAGGTGCGCTCGACCCGGGGGCCGCTGTCCTGCCACAAGACCTCGAAGATGTCTCGGTAGAAAGCCGTCACCTCTGCGCCGTCCAGGCGCACCGATCCTTCGTGGTTGCGGGTGAGCCCGCTGTCCGACCAGTTGTGGGAGCCGACGAAGGCGGTGTCGTCGACCAGCACGAGCTTGTTGTGGGTCGTGGTGTCCGGATCGTCGAGGCGGGCATCGACCCCGCCCGCGGCCAGACGGGCCAGGCTGTCGGCGGTGCCGTCGGCGGTCTCGTCGGCGAGGACGCGGACCGCCACGCCGCGGTCGGCCGCGTCGATCAGGGCATCGAGCAGCGGCGAGACGGCGCCGGAGTCGTACAGGGTGTACTGGACCACGTCGATCCGGGCTTCGGCCTGTTCCAGGGCAGCGAGCAGATCCGGCTGGAGCGCGTCGTCGAGGCGTAGGGCGGCGCTGGCAAGGGGGACCGTGGTGCCCTGGCCGGCCGAGTCCCCGGACGGGGTGGTGGCGCAGGCCAGCAGGCTCAGAAAGGACCACACAGCGCTCACCGCACGAAGGTGATGCCCACCCCCACCATGCCGGCGAGGGCGACACCGCCCAGGCCTGCGCCGGTGAGCACGTAGACGTGGTTTCGGCGTTGCCGGGACTCGATGTAGGCCTGCTCCGAGGCGTGGTTCGGCGGGTAGCCGATCTCGGGGCTCCAGGCGCGCAGGTCCTCGGCCACCAGCCAGCCCTTCACGATGCTGCCCGCGGCCAGGGCGGCCGCTCCGCCGGAACCCAGCAGCAGCATGGTGCGCAGGCGCGGGTAGTTGGGTTCGTCGCCGCCAGGGTGCACGTAGAAGTTCGCCAGGACCCGCTGGCTGGTCGCCACCTGGAGCAGGTAGGGGTGCTCGGTGGGCACGTGCAGGTCGGCGCCCTGGCCGTTCAGCTGCAGGCGACCCCGCACGGGTGGCGCGAGCTCGCCGCCCTTGGGCACCTCGTGCTGTTGGATGTGGGGCATGACGGCCCGGAAGACCGCGACCTCCGCAGGCAGCAGGGCGTCGGGCACGCCGGAGCTGGCCTCCTCGGAGGTGGGGCGGAAGGCGTCGACGAACAGCTGGAGGTACGGCAGGGCCGGCGTCGGATCCTCCGGGTTCCACCGGGCCAGGCCGTGGACCAGGTGCACCAGGGCGACGTCGCGGTCGTTCAGAGGCTCCCGCATGCAGTGGACCAGGAAGTCCGTCTCCTGCAGGGCGGCGTCGAACACGGGCTGATCCTGTTCGGCGAACGCCTGCCGGGCGATGTCCACCGAACGGTAGAGCTGCTCGCGGCTGATGTTCTCCTCGCAGCCGAGGGCGGCCTGGGCCACACCGAGACCGAAGAGCGACAGGAACAAGGTGGTCATCCGCGGTCCTCACAGGCCGCCCGCGCGGCGGCGGCGTCTTCTTCGCTCTCGCCCAGGAACTGGACGCGGTCTGCCACCTCGGCGCAGGGGGAGTCCTTGGCCGAGAGGCGATCGCCGAGGGCGGACAGGGACAGCAGCGACCAGGAGCGCAGTGCGCCGTCCATGGACGCCGTGGCGACGGAGCGACCGTCGGGGGACAGCGCCAGGGTGTGGACCGCCCCGTAGTGTTCTCTCAGCACGACCGGCGTGCCCTCCGAGCCCGGGGAGGAGATGTAGACCTCGCCGCCACTGCCAGCCGAGGCCGCGAGTCCGCCTGCGGCGGCGCTGCTGGCCGCGGTGAGCTCCGGCAGGCTCGCCGGCACCGCGGTGGGCTCGCCCCGCAGGGTCCAGGCGGCCACGGAGCCATCGTTGGAGCGGGCCACCAGGACCTGGCCGTCCGAGGTGAAGCCCAGGGCCTCGACGCTGCGACCGTTCACGCCTTCGAGGCGGCGGGACATCGGCGCGTGCTGCACCGGCCAGGTGCGGACCTGACCGTCGAAGTCCACGGTGTGGACCTGCTGAGAGGCACCATCGAACCAGGCGGAGACGGTCTCTCCGCTGTGGCCGACGAGGCGCCGACTCTGCAGGATCGCGCCGCCTTCTCCGAGTCGCCAGAGCCGGACCACACCGGTGTCATGGGCCGTGGCCAGGCTGCGACCGTCGCCGGAGAAGCGCATGGCCAACACCTGGCCGTCGGCCCTGGGCAGTTCCACCAGCAGCTGGCCGCCTTCGCCCGTCGCGGGCACGCTGAACAGGCGCACCACGCCGTCCCAGGTGAGGGTCGCGACCTGGCCGGTGCGGGCCGGGCGGAAGGCGGCGTCGACCACGTAGCTGCCATGGCCAGCCAGGGAGACCTTGCGGCCGCTGGCGGGTTCCCAGACATAGGCGGTGTTCATGGCGCCGCTGGCCAGGACCTGGCGCCCCGACGGGTCGAAGCGGGCTGCCAGGGCGCTGCAGGGTCGGTCCTGGGGGCAGATCTGGAGTCGCTGCTGCTCCAGCCCGTCCGCCCCCCAGATCCGGGTCGTGCCGTCTGCGGAGGCGGTGAGCAGCAAGCCCCGGGCGCTGTCGTAGTCGGTGGTCCACACGGCACCGCCGTGCTCCAGGGTGTGGACCACGTTGCCGTGGGGCAAGCTGACGACGCGCGCCTTGCCGTCGCGGGAACCGAACACGAGGCGGCTGCTGTCCTGGGTGAAGTCGAGGGTCCAGACCGTGCCCAGCGGGTCGTCGATGCGCCGGACCAGCGCCAGCTCGGAGCCGCCATAGAGCGCCACCGACCCGCTGGAGAGTGCCACCCCCAGCCAGCGGCCGTCCGGGCTGAAGGCCAGGGTCTGGATGGCGCCCCCCGGGGTGCCCAGCACCCGGGCCGACTGTGCCCCGCTGTCGACGACCATCACCCGTCCGTCGGCCAGGCCGAGGGCCAGGCGGTCCCGGGAGGGATCGAACGCAACCCCGTGTTCGGTGGCCAGCTCGCCGGTGCCGACCACGCGGGTGCCCAGGGGGTGTTGGAGCGCGTGCCAGGCTTCGGCCGACCATGCCGGGAAGTCGTCCCGGGCGTCCACGCTCTTCAGGAACGGCACGGCGCGGGTCGGATCGTGGCGCAGCTCACGGACCGCGAGCATGCGCAGGGTGTCCCGGGCCTTGCTCTCGGACATCTCGGCGAATTCCTGCTGCCGCAGAGCCTCGCGAGCGGCCATGACGGCCCGCTGGTGCTGCTGGACCGCCTCGCCGCGGGCCTGGACGGCCTCTCCCCGGGCGGCCTCGGCTTCGGCCAGGGCCTTCACCGCCTCGTCCCGGGCGGCGTGGGCTTCGGCCATCGCCTCCTGGGCCTTCTCCTTCTCCTTCTCCGCCTTGGCCGAGGCGATGGCCGCCTGCTCGGCCTTGCTCTCGGCCAGGCCCTTCTCGAATTCGGCCAGCTGGGCCTGCTCGAGGCCGTAGGAGCCGACCATGCCGAAGGCGATGGCCGCGAGCACGCTGATCACGGCGATGGCCCGGACCGCCAGCTCCCGGCGGCGGCGGCGGCGGTGGCTCTTCTGGATCAAGGCGTTGGTGGCCCCGTCCAGGTCCTCGCTGAAGCGACTCTGCACCGCCGTGGCCTTGACCAGCTGCTCGCCGGTCAGCACCGTGCCGTACTGCTTGCACTGGTCCGCCCAGACCTTGAGCTCCTGGAGCTCCTGGAGCTTGTCCTTGTCCTCGAGCACCCAGTCCCGCAGGCGGTCCCACTTGCGGATCAGGGCCTCGTGGGCCACCTCGATGGTCGAGATGCCGCCTTCCTCTCCCCGCACGAGCAGTCGCGCGTCCACGAAGGCGTCGAGCACGTGGGAGAACTGCTCCCTGGCCTCTGGCTGGCCGGGCAGCATGCCCGCGATCTCCACCCGCCTGCGGGTGTCCAGAGCGCCGTCGTCGCGGATGCCCACGAGCTGCACCAGCAGGCGCCGAGCCTGGGTGCGGCGGGCTTCGTCGAAGGAACCGAGCAGGCTGTCGGCCTTGCGGTGCAGGGCGCCGACCACCCCACCCAGGGCTTCGTAGGCCGCCTGGGTCAGGCGCCCGTGCTCCCTGCGCTGCCAGAGCAGGTCCAGGGTGTAGCTCAGGACCGGCAGGGCACCGGGCTCGCCCTCGACCTCGGCCAGCATGCGCTCGGCCAGGCCGTCCTCCAGGGTGAGTCCGACCTTGCGAGCAGGCTCCACGATGGCGGCCCGCATCTCGGCCACGCCCATCTGGGCCACGAACACCCGGTGGTTCTCGTCGTAGGCGACGCGGTCCAGGCGCAGGCCCGACTCGTCGACCACCACGTCGCCACAGTGGCCGAGGAAGTCCACCCGGATCGTGGTGAGCACCGACACGCCGCTGTCGGGCAGGCGGGCCAGGGACCACAGGCGCCGGGCGAAGTCGTCGCGGTCCTGTTCGGGGGCCAGGGTGAACAACTCCTCGAGCTGATCGATGATCAGCAGGAGCCTTGCGCTCGGGTCGCGGCGTCGGTTCAGGGCCTCGGCCAGGTGCGCCTTGGGGTCGCTGCCCGGTCGCATCCGGACCAGCTCCCAGCGCCCACCGGGACCGCTGTCCACCAGGGAGCCCTGGAGGGTGGCGAGTGCGCGGGAGACCGCGTCGTCTCCCAGGTGGCCCAGGGTGGCCTCGAGCTGGGCGACCATCGCCGCGATGCGTTCCTGTTCGGCCGCACGCGCCGTGGCGGTGTCCCCCAGCAGGTCCGGCACGGCGCCGGCGAACACGACGGAGCTCTTGCCCGTGCCCGACGCGCCGGCCACCACCAGGTAGCGGGGCCGTTGCTCCTGCTCCAGCGCTCCCAGGGTGCGCAGGATCGACTGGCGCTCCCGGTCCCGGCCGAAGAAGAACCGCGCGTGCTGGGGCTGGAAGGCGAGCAGCCCGCGGTAGGGACGGAACACGATCGGGCGCGTGTCCTGGCCATCATCGAGGCGGCAGTAGAGCTGGAGGCTGGCCCAGTCCAGGGAGCGGGTCTGCTTGAGGAGCTCGCCGCGGGCGGCCAGGAAGGCGGACTCGAGGGAGGCCGGCTCCACCAGCAGCCGCTCGTAGAAGGTCCGGCTGAAGCGGGTCGAGCCTGCGGTGGAGAACGGGAAGCGCGACGAGATCACCGTGGCGATGCCCGCCCGGTGGAGGGTCTGGGCGACCGAACCCAGGTGGTTCGACAGGTCGCCGGGGTTGCCGCCGTAGCAGGCGCAGAGCACCACTGCGCGGAGGGTGCCCGCGAAGGGCGCGAGCAGGTCGCGCAGGCGACCGGGGTCGACCGCGACCGGGCGTCCGTCGCCCCCGTCGAGGGCCAGGCCGAAGGTCGAGCCGGTGACCGTGCCGTGGCACAGCAGGTGGAGCAGGGCGACCGGCTCGCCGGCGTCGGTGGCCCGCTGCAGCGCATCGACCAGGCCCTGGGGGCTCAGGTCCGCCGCCACGTCGCGGGCGGGGTCGAAGCCCAGGAAGCCGCGGGCGCAGGTGTCGGCCAGGGTCTCCTGGTGGTCCTTGTGGGGCACGCGGCCGCCGGCCGCGGACCAGCCGAGCAGGACGCGACCGCCCTCCGGACGGGGGGACTCGGCAGGCGGCGCGGTCCGGGTGCCGGGCCACTCGTAGCGCACCAGCACGCCGGGCAGCGCACCGAGCTGCCGGCCCGACGCCGTGAGGGTGAGCAGCTCCCAGGGCAGGCTGAAGAGCTCGGCGGCGGCGGAGCGGATGGTCAGCAGGACCCGGCGGCCTTCTTCCAGGGCCTCGCCCAGCTCGCGCTCGATGCGGCTCCAGCCCGCGGCCTGGAGGAACTCGCGCAGGCGATTGCCCAGGCGCTGGCCGATGGCAGGGTCCGCCCCGGGCTCGGCGACCGCCTGGAGGTCCTCGAGCAGGCCCTCCCAGCCCAGGCTGACCGAGCGGTAGGTCCCGCCCTCCCCGCGGACCAGGTACTCCTGGTGGCCGAGAGAGAAGGCGTAGGGGTCGGCGGCGTCGCGGGCCCGGGTGAACTCGAGCAGGATCTCCCGGCCCGGTCCTTGTCCCCGGCGGCTGACCGTGCCCACCCACTGGGGTGGGGCGGGCTCGCGGGTTGCGGGAGCCGGAGCCGGGGCGGCGACGGGCCGCAGGCGCACCGGCTCGGCGTCCTCGTCGGAAGCGGCGGCGAAGGACAGGCCGCCGTGGACCTCGGGCACCTCGGCGGCGGGGGGCACGTGCTGGCCAAGGCCGGCCAGGAAGCCGGCGCCGGCGCGGGTCTCCTTGGCAATGGGTGGCCGCTGGGCGGCCGGGTCGCCCAGGAGCACGTAGCCGCGTAGATCCTGGAGCTCCATCCACAGCGTGCCCAGGTGTCGTCGCTGCTCGTCGGTGGCGTCGACACCCTGGCCCGCGGCGCGGGCGCGGTCGTAGGCGTGGTTCACCGCATGGGCGGCGTCGTTCATCCAGCTCTGGAGGTCGAGCAGGACCGTGCCGGCCCGCTCGCCGCGCACGATGCGGCCAAGCAGGTCCGCGAACCTCGCGGCCTTCGGGCGGCCCTTGGTGCCGGCGAAGCTGTAGCTCCAGGCCAGGTCCAGGTGTCCCAGGATGTTCAGCGGGCCGCTCGGGTTGCCCAGGGCAGCGCGGGTCAGTCCGGAGGTGAAGGGGCCGTCGGGCGCCAGGCCCTGGAGCACGTGCCGCACGTCCTTCAGGCCGGCGGCCCCGCCCTCCTGGAGCAGGGTGAGCCAGTGGTGGTAGGCGCTGGTGTCGGGGGTACCGGCGCCGAAGCAGGCGAAGTAGAACCAGAAGCCGCCCGGCGCGAACGCGCCCTCGCGCACGTCAGAGGGCATGAGCACGCCCTCGCGGGCGAAGCTCATGGCGCCCTGGCGCTCGCGAGCCTGCTCGGGGGTCCAGGGGCGCCGCCGCGGGGGCCCGGAGCCGTGGCTGACGGTCAGCAGGACCGACGGGTCGGCGTCGCCCACCCGGTCCAGGAAGTCCTGGGCGTCGGGCTCGTGGTCGTGTCCGGCCACGTCGAGGACCCGGGCGGGCAGGAGGTGGCGCTCCTCCTCCCAGATCTCCGCGCAGTGGCGGGCGCAGGGGGCGACCAGGTGGTCGCTGCCGGCCCGGGTGGCCGCGGTGCCGTCCTGGACCGTGTACATCAGCAGCTTGGAGGCGGCTGCGGTCTCGCGGGCCTCCCAGTCCAGGACCTTCTCGACGTAGGCCTCGTAGGCCTCCTCGTCCTCGCAGGCGATGCGGCCCGGGAAGTGCGACAGGCCCAGGGCCTGCTGGCTGGCCAGGCTGACCCCGTCCAGGTCGCCCACGATGCAGGCGTAGCGGGGTCGCCTGTGCTCCATGTTGCGCCAGGTCTCGGGGTAGACCTCGGCTGTCCAGCGGAGGGCGTCCTTGGCGTCGAGGCCAGGAGGCACCGGGACGAGCAGGCAGTTCGAGCCCTGCTGGCGGGCCCGGTGGCGGACCAGGGGTCGCAGGATGCGGCACAGTCGCCGGCCCTGCTCGTTGTCCGGGTAGAACAGCCCCCAGCGCTGCTTGGTCAGGTCTCCGGCGTGGGCGGAGATGTCGGCGAGGTACTGCTCGTGCTCTGCGTCCTGCGGTGCTGCCTCGGCGGAGGCCTGCTCGCGGGGGGCGCCGTCGTCCAGGTAGGCCTCGCCGTCGTCGCCGTCCGAGAGGAGGAGCTGGAAGGAGGTGTCGGACACCGGCACTGCCTCTGGGGCCCGCGGGAGTCGGGCAGGAGGCCCGACTATACGATCCCCGGCCTCGATCCTGAGCACCGCGCCATCCGCCGGTGCGGTCCCCAGGACACGATCGGTCAGATCCGTTCGAGCCAGAGGGCCTGTTCAGCGGGCCAGCTGCGGGCCCAGGCGGTGCGCACGTGGCTCGGGCCGGGGGCCTGGTCGTGCCGGTAGCGGCGGTCCTCGCGGACGTGATCGGGGTCGGCCATCGCGGCCTGTGCATCCCGCCGTCGCCTTCGACATCATGGGGGGGTGCTGTCCCTCATGTCCCTGCTGCCTGCCTGCGAGGTGGTCCACACCACCGAGTGCGTGCCGCCTCCTCCGGGTCAGCCGGGGTGCAACCGCGACACCGGCGGCCCCGACACCCTCGACACCGACAGTGGGGGTGCCACGGACACGGAGCCCACGGGTCTCGACGACACCGGGTGGCCAGCGGGAGCGTGGATCGCAGCGCTCCAGTGGAAGGGCCTCACCTTCGACACCATCCAGGACGCCATCGTCGAGGCCGACGACGGTGACACCGTGCTGGTGTCCCCGGGCACCCACTACGAGACCATCGACTTCCACGGCAAGGGTATCCACGTTCGCTCGACCCACGGCGCGAACGCGACGGTGCTGGCCGGAGCCGGGGAGGACATGGCTTCGGTGGTCTACCTGAGGGGTCAGGAGCCGGACTCGGCGATCCTCGAGGGCTTCACCGTCACCGGCGGTACGGGGCTGCACAACCACGGTGGCGGGATCTACGTCGAGAACGCCGACCCGCTGATCATGCACAACATCATCGTGGGCAACACGACCGGGATCGGGGGCGGGGTGTACCTGCGCCATGGGGCCGCGACCCTCACGAACAACATCATCCTCGACAACTGGGCGGACCAGGGCGGAGGTGGGGTCACGTGCTCCAATTGCAAGGGGCTGGTGGCGTACAACACCTTCGTGGGAAACGACGGTGTCGAGGGTCCGTTCGGTGAGTGGTTCTACGAAGTCGAGGGCGATCTGTTCGGGAACATCATCGTGCTCCCCGACGACGCCGAGCACGCAGTTCGGTACATGGGACCGTTCAACGGCTACACCTTCGAGTGTGCGTACAACCTGCTCACACCGGAGGTGCCCTGGTCCCACGACCCGACCCTGGAGTGGCCCGAAGGGGAGGGGCTCCTGTACGAAGTGCCCGAGTTCGTGAACGCAGATGGCGGGGACTACCGGCTGGCGCCTGGGAGTCCAGGGGTCGACGCCGGGCCCCCGGAGGACCTCGACGCCGACGGAACACGAGCGGATCTCGGAGCGTTCGGGGGGGTGTACGGGGACTGGGATCCGAACGAAGGGCGTCATCCGAGGGCGGGGTCGCCCTGGGAGTGAGGGTTGGTGGCGTGGCGGTTGGTGATGTGGCCGGCCTGGTGGCCAGGTCGGGCGTTGGCGAGGTGGCCGCTGAGCGGTCATCGCTCGCGTTGGGCCCGGCCCAGCTGGAGAGATGGC
>CAYFPX010000195.1:10364-16377 GCA_964344945.1 uncultured Enterobacterales bacterium | reverse complement strand
GGCTCCGGCTCCGGCTCGGGCTCCGGCTCGGGGACGGGCTCGGGCTCGGACCGTGGGGCCTCGGCGCCTTGCGCGACGGGGTCGGGCTCGAAGACCTCGCCCGCCACCGGGCGATGCCGGGCGGAGACCGAGTCTTCGGTGTCTGGGACGCCGCTCGACTCCGCGGCCGCGGCTTCTTCTTCCTCTTCGTCTTCCCACGCCAGGGACCCTTCGTCGCCCGCCCGGAAGAAGTCTTCCATCAGGTCGTCGAAGCCGGTGTCCTCTTCGGTGTCGTTCCGCTTCTTTCGCGCCATTCAGGGGTGCCTCCGCAGCCTGGGGCTGCCGGACGGCGATGCTATCACCGTTCGCCGGTTCGACCGGAGGCTTGCGGCGTCTGCCGAGCCCCGGGCCAGGACAGGTACAGGGTCAGGCTCCTATCACGCCCGTGGGGCCCCGCGGGGCGCGGTCCTCAGAAACTCGGCAAGGCGGCCAGGACCCACTTCAGATCGTCGTCGTAGAAGTGGAAGCCGGCGCCCACGTACCCCGTGACGTAGCCATACCGCGCGCTGAAGTAGACGTTCTCCAGCCCAGCCTGGACCCAGAGGTGCTCGATGGGCTCGAACCGCGCACCGAAGCTGATGTTCGGGCTGTTGTCCAGCACCGGCCAGCTGCCGAACTTGGCGTCGTAGAGATCCGCGCTGAGCATCAGCCGGTCTTCGAAGAGGTACTGGTCCACGCCGACACCGCCGGAGCTCTCCTTGAGCCCGAAGCGGAGCACGGTGTTGTTCCAGCGCCGCGCGACCTGGAAGGAGATGCGGAAGCCGGCCGAGCGCGTGTACTCGCGGTAGCTGCTCCCCAGGTCGGGCAGGGAGTGGTCCTCGTAGGTGATGACGCCCAGAGGATGGTCGACGACCTCGAAGAGGTAGTAGCGGTAGTCGTTGGGGACGATGCGCACGCCGAGCACGTGCCGCATGCCCAGGTGGAGCGGGTTGCCCTCGGGGAAGTCGCCGCGGGTGGGCTGGGAGCCGAGGAAGAGCTGGGCGTTGTAGCGCACCTGCATCTTCAGGCCGGTGACGTCACCCACCACCCCGCTGATCTCGTCGATGGCCGTGGTGGCGGAGCCGAGCGCCTCCTGGAGCTGGGAGATGGTGGCGTCGATCTCCGCGATGGTGCCGTCGTCGTTGACCAGGCGGCCCAGGGTGCCGTCGCCCTCGTCGACCTTGGCGGCGATGGACTCGACCGAGGCCAGCGCCGCATCGAGCTTGCGGGTGGCCTGCTCGATCTGCACGAGCTGGTCCTGGACCGTGCCGGAGGTGCGGTTGACGGCGTCGTTGAGGGTGGCGCTGGTCTCGCTCAGGTTTCGGGCGATGGTGTCGACCTGGGCCCGGTTGGCGATGGTCAGCTCCTTGATCTGATCGGTGAGCAGCCGCACGTTCTCGACGGTGGCGGTGAGCTGATCCTGGAGGCTGGCGTCCTCGATGTAGGTGCGCAGGGTGGTGGTGATGGCGGCGACGTCTTCGGTGATCTTGGTCACCTTGGCGCTGATCTCCTCGACATCGGGCCCGACCGAGCGGGTCTCCAGCACGTCGCCGTCGACCATCAGGTCCTCGCTCACGCCGGGCACGATGCGGAAGACCTTGTCGCCCAGCACGCCGTCGAGCTTCAGCTCGCCAGTGCTGTCCAGGGGCAGCTCGGCACCCGAGGTGATGTCGATGGTCACCAGGGCCTGGTCGTCCTCGAGCACGACCTTGCGCACCGAGCCCACTGGCACGCCAGCGATCTGGACCTGGGTCGAGGGGTACACGCCGTCGGCGGAGTCCAGGTAGGCGTAGAGCGTGTAGGCGCTGCCGACTTCGCCGTCGGGCCGGTCGTCGACCCAGGACACGAGCCCCGTGCCGAGGACCGCGGCCGCGATCCCCAGAAGCCCGACCTTGAACTCGTTGGACCAGCCCGCCATGCGCCCCGGAAGCTACCACGACCCCCAGATCGGGCGCTCATTCCAGGCCGATGGGCCCATCCAGGCGACCTTCGACGAATTGCCGGACCCGGGGATCCGAGTGTTCGCGGAACACGACTGGGGGCCCTTCGGCGATGATGCGGCCATCGTGGAGGAAGGCGATGTGGTCGGCGATGTCGAAGGCCGACCCCATGTCGTGGCTGATGATGACCGACGTGATGCCCGGCCGGGCCTGCTGGGTCTTCACGATGAGCTGGTTGATCTGGGCCGTCAGGATGGGGTCCAGCCCGGTGGTCGGCTCGTCGTAGAGGAGGATCTCGGGCCGGTGGACCAGCGCCCGCGCCAGCCCGGCCCGCTTGCGCATGCCGCCGGACAGCTCCGCGGGCAGCTTGCTCGCCGAGCCCTCCAGCCCGACGCTCGCCAGGACCTCCAGGACCAGCTCGCGGACGCGGGCCTCGCTCAGCTCGCCGTGCTCCCGCAGGGGAAAGGCCACGTTGTCGAAGACGGTCTGGGAGTCGAAGAGCGCGGCGTGCTGGAAGACCATGCCGAAGCGCAGCCGCAGGTGGCGCAAGGGGTGACCGCGGAGCTGGGTGACGTCCTCCCCCTTGACCACCACCCGGCCCTTGTCCGGCTGGAGCAGCCCCAGGGCGTGCTTCAGGGTGACGGACTTCCCCGCTCCCGAGCGCCCGATGATGACGGTCACGCACCCCTCGGGCACCGAGAGGTCGAGCCCGCGCAGGACCTGGAAGTCCCCGAAGGCCTTGTGCACGCCCTCGAAGCGCAGGGCGGGCCGAGTCATGACATCCACCACAGCGTGAGGAAGTAGTCGACGATGAGCACGGTCACGGACGCGATGACCACCGCCTGGGTCGTGACCCGCCCGACCCCGGCGGCGCCGCCTCGGGCCGCCAGGCCACGGATGCAGGCGACGATGGCCATGATGCCGCCGAAGACCGCGCTCTTGTAGAGACCTCCGAGGAAGTCGTCGGGGTCCAGGTACCAGGCGATGCGGTGGAGGAACGCGCCCTCGGAGATGTTGAGCACCTCGGTGCCCACGAACCAGGCGCCGAGGATGCCCACCGACGAGAACACCACCGCCAGGGCGGGCATCATGATGACGGCGGCGCAGAACCGGGGGGTGACCAGGTAGTCGACCGGGTCCACGGCCATGGCCTCCAGGGCGTCGATCTGCTCGGTGACGCGCATCGAGCCGAGCTCCGCGGCCATGGCGCTGCCGGCGCGACCGGTGACCAGCAGGGCGGTCATCACCGGGCCGAGCTCGCGGGTGAGGGCCAGGGCCACGGTGGAGCCGGTGAGGGACCGGGCCCCGAAGAGGCCGAAGCCGTACTCGGCCTGGAGCGCGAAGACCCCCCCGGTGAAGGCCCCGGTGATGATGACGATGGCCAGGCTCTGGAAGCCGATGAACTCCATGTGCTGGACCACCAGGCGCAGGCGCACCGGCGGACGGAAGACCCAGAGCAGCGCCTGGCCCGTGACGGCGAGGAAGGCGCCGACGCCCTCGATGAGCGCAGTGAGCAGGCCACCCAGGGCCTCGATCCCGCGCACCGGGGCCGTCACGAGCTGCTTCAGCTGCTGCTTCATCAGTCCTGGAACCGCCTCGGGACCCGCTCGGAGAAGCCGCACAGGATCTCGTAGGGGATGGTACCGGCCCACACGGCCAGCTCCTCGGCGGGCAGGCCCTCACCCAGCAGCAGCACCTCGTCACCGCAGCGCACGGGCTGGGCCACGTCGGTCACGTCCACCATGACCATGTCCATGCAGACCACCCCCCGGATGGGGCACCTGTGCCCTGCGATGAGGACCTCGCCCCGGTTCGACAGGGCTCTCGGGTAGCCGTCGGCGTAGCCGACCGGCAGGGTCGCGATGCGGGAGGGGCGCGGGCTGCGCCAGGTCCGGCCGTAGGAGAGTCCCACCCCCGCCGGCACGTTCTTCACGAACAGCACCCGGGTGGTGACCCGCATGACCGGCTCGAGGGCTTCGCCGAGGCCCGGTCCGGGAGCGACGCCGTAGAGGGCCAGCCCGACCCGGACCAGGTTGAACGGTGCCGCGGACAGGGCCGAGTGGCCCAGGGTGCCCGCGCTGTTTGCGATGTGGCACCAGCGTGGGCGCCAGGCGCGCACGTGCAGGGCCGCGAGGGCGCCCTGGAAGCGCCGGGCCTGCTCCTGGGTGAAGGTCGGGTCCTCGGCCTCGCTCTCGGCCAGGTGGCTCGCCAGGCCGACCACGTGCAGGTGTCCGAAATTCGCCAGCCGGTCCAGGAAGGGCTCCCAGTCGCCCAGGGGCACGCCGAGCCGGCCCATGCCGGTGTCGACCTTGAGGTGCACCCGGACGGTGCGTCCCTGGGCGCGCCCGACGGTGTCCAAGGCGGCCGCGGCGTCCAGGTCGTAGACCATGGGGGTCAGGTCCCAGCGCACGGCCTCGTCAGCGCCATCGTGGCCGACGCCACCCAGGCAGACGATCTCCCCCTTCACCCCGGCCCTCCGGAGGGCCTTGCCCTCTTCGACCAGGGCCACGCCGAAGGCTTCGCAGCCCGCGGCCTCCAGGGCGAGGGCCGTGCGACCGGCCCCGTGGCCATAGGCGTCGCCCTTCACCGCCGCCATGACCCGGACGTCGGCCGGCAGGGCTGCCCGGACCCGGCCCAGGTTGCGACCCAGGCGGTCCAGGTCCACGAAGGCGGTGGTGGGCCGGATCTGGCTGGACATGCCCCAGGCCCCTATCCCGCGGGGGCCGGGCCATCGCCGAGCGGTTACCGGGCGGGCCCTGCGGAGGTCCTGGCTCATGCGCATCGTGGTCGCCGGCGGCGCCGGCTTCATCGGCTCCCACCTGTGTGAGCGCCTGCTTGGTGACGGCCACGAGGTGGTCTGCCTCGACAACTTCGTCACCGGCGCCCCCCGCAACATGGCGAGCTTCCGGGACCACCCGCGCTTCGCCTTCGTCCAGTGCGACGTCACCCGGGAGATCCCGGTCGACGGGCCCATCGACCGCATCTACCACCTGGCCTCCCCGGCGAGCCCCATCGACTACGTCGAGCTCCCCTTCGCGACGCTGTACGCGGGCAGCGACGCCACCCGGCTGATGCTCGACAAGTGCCTGGAGACCGGCGCCCGCTTCTTCCTCGCCTCCACCAGCGAGGTCTACGGCGACCCTCACGTGCACCCCCAGGTGGAGTCCTACTTCGGCAACGTGAACCCCATCGGGCCGCGCTCGGTCTACGACGAGGCGAAGCGCTACGCCGAGGCGCTGACCATGGCCTACCACCGCTACAAGGGCGTGGAGACGCGCATCGTGCGCATCTTCAACACCTACGGGCCCCGCATGCGGGTCAACGACGGACGGGTGGTGCCGGCTTTCTGCAGCCAGGCCATCCAGGGCAAGGCGCTGACGGTCTTCGGCGACGGCACCCAGACCCGGTCCTTCTGCTACGTGAGCGACCTGGTCGAGGGCTTCCTCCGGCTGATGGAGTCGGGCCTCGAGGAGCCCTGCAACTGCGGCAACCCGGACGAGCGCACCATGCTCGAGCTGGCGGCGTACATCAACGAGTACACCGGCAACGCCGCGGGCACGGTCTTCCTGCCCCTGCCCAAGGACGACCCGACGCGCCGCAGGCCGGACATCACCCGGGCCCGCACGCACCTGGGCTGGGAGCCGGTCGTGCCCTTCTCCGAGGGCATGGCGGCGACGGTCGCGTACTTCGAGGAGGTGCTCGCCGACGGCGCCGAGGGCTGATTCCTGGTCTAGTGCCGGGGTGATCGCGCTCTCGCCCGCAACCGCCTGCGAGCACCACCCCACCGCGGCCGCGGCAGCACGCTGCGTCGACTGCGAGGTCGCCCTGTGCGGCGCCTGTCGCTGCCGTCACGCCGGGCGCAGCCGCTGTCTCGCCTGCCACCAGGAGGCCCTGGCGCGGACCCCGACCCCCCGGGGTCCCGGGGCACCGCGGCTGCTGGCCACGGTGACGACCCTGGTGTCCGCAGGGGTGCTCGGGGTCTTCGTGGCCGGGGTGGTGGTGACGGAGGTGCGGGTCGAGACGGAGGGCCGCCGGAACCAGGAGGCCCTGAGACA
>CAYFPX010000195.1:9919-10354 GCA_964344945.1 uncultured Enterobacterales bacterium | reverse complement strand
GAGGACTTCTTCCTGGACCTGACGCGCTACCCGACCGGTCGGGAGGGGCTGGGGGTGCTGGTCACCGAGGACCCGTCCACCACCGGTCGCACCCTGGACGGATGGAACGGTCCCTACCTGCGGCTCGGGGACCAGGGACTGCGCTACGACCGGGGCAGCGGGCGCTTCGTGGACCCCTGGGACAATCCCATCCTCTACTGGACCGAGCCCGACGAGCGCTGGGTCTACGTGGCCTCGGCCGGACCGGATGGGGTGCTCGACAGCCCGGGCCTGGGCACCCTGGACTTCGACGGACAGGTGCGGGGCGACGACGTGGTGGTCTGGGTGGAGGGGCGGTGAAGGCGGTCTTGGACCACGCGACCGTCCTGGCCTCCCGCAGACTGGGCGCCCTGCTGGCCTGCAGCGCCCTCTCGCTGGCCCCGGTCGCGCTGGCTG
>CAYFPX010000195.1:2387-9784 GCA_964344945.1 uncultured Enterobacterales bacterium | reverse complement strand
TGCTCGGGGAGGCCATCCGCCGCGGCCTCGAGGACGTGCCGCGGGTCATGCTCGCGGCCGCGGCCCGGGGCGTGCTGCTGGCGCTCGGGGCGCTGCCCTTCGGCGCAGGGCTGCCCCACGCCGCGACCTGGACCTGCGGGCTGGTGCCCGCCGCCGTGCTGGACGGGGCGGGCCCGCGCGAGGGCCTGGCCCGGGGCCGGCGCGCCCCCCGGGCCCACGCGGCAGCCCAGGCCCTGCCCTGGCTGGTGCTGCCCGCCGTGTGGCTGAACCTGGCGGTGGCCTATGGTGCGCTCTTGACCTGGCTGGTGCGCATCGACCCCGGGCACCTGGAGGCCGCCCTGCGGGACGGCCCCGCCCTGGGCGTGCTCGCCGGGCTGGCCTGGTGGCTGGTGGACCCGCTGCGGGCGGCGGCCAGCGTGGCCGCCCACGGGGCCTGGCGGGAACAGGTCCAGGGTGGGGACCTGGTGCGGGCGGCGCGGGGGATGCTGCTCGTGGCCCTGCTGCTGGGCCTGCCCACCGGAGCCGCCCAGGCCGAGCCCCTGAGCCCGGAGGCCTGGTCCGCCTATGTCTGGGAGGCGCGAGAGGCCGTGCTGTCCGGGGAGACCGATGCCGCGGACCAGGTGCTCACCCTGCTCGGTCGGGAGGTCCAGGTGGGAGGGGGCCGGGCGGTGATGGTCACCGACCCCACCCTGGCCCGGCTGTCGGAGCGCCTCGCTGGCGGCGACGGCGACGCGGTGGTCGACACGGTCCACCACCTGGTGGTGCTCGAGCGGCTGGCTCGCCAGCTCGGCCGGGCGGGACCGCTGAGCGCTTCCTGGACCCCGCCCCCTGGACGGACTCCGGCCCAGGGTGACGCGAGGCCAGGCGAGCTGCGGTCGTCTCTCGAGGCCATGGGCACCGGAGCCGGGCGGCTCCAGGCCTGGGCCACTGGCGGCGACGCGACCGCGCCGGAGGTCCTCGGAGGGCGCGGTCTGGTCTTCACCGGGCTGGTGGCGGTGGCCTGCGGCCTGGGGTGGCTGCTCTGGGCCAGCCGCGGCTTGGAGCACGGCAGGGTGTGGGCGCGGGCGGGGGGAGCCTCGCCGGCGGTGGCCGCGCCCCAGGCGGCGCAGGGCACGGCGCGGGCGGCGGTCCGCCAGGGCTACGTCGACACGCTGGAGGCCCTGGAGCGCTCGGGTCGCGTCGACGGGGTCGCCCACCTCACCAACGGGCAGGTGGGCGAGCGCCTCCACGGCACGCTGTGGGAGCGCTTCCGCCGGGCCACCCAGGCCTACGAGGCGACCTGGTACGGCACCCAGCCTGCGGGAGAGCCGGAGCTGCTGGCGGTGGAGGAGGCCCTGGCCGGGGCGCGGGAGCGCCCCTCGTGACACCCCGCCTGAGCGGACTCGCTGGCGCCCTGGTGCTGATCGCCCTGGGCCTGGCGCTGGTGGGGGCTGCCCTCGGCGCCGGGGGACTGGCGTCGGACGGCTCCCGGCGCAGCGCCGGCAGCAGCTGGTCCGACGGGCCCCGGGGGGCCTCGCGCCTCCACGACATGCTCCGGTTGGCGGGGCGCACGGTGCGACGGCACGAGGGCGCCCCGGACACCCTGCCGGTCGAGGGGGTCTTCGTCGCCCTCCAGCCCCCTGGGGGTCTCACGACCGCCGAGGAGGCGGAGCTGCTGGCGCGGGTCGAGCGCGGCGCCACCCTGGTGCTGGCCTCCCCGGAGGTGCCCGCAGCCCTGACCTCCCTGGGCCTCGCGGTCCGCTCCCACCCCCTCACCGGGGTGGCGACGCCGCTGGTGCCGAGCGCGGTGGCTGCGGCCGCCCCCGGCCTCGCCGCCCGCGGCGACGCCCTCCTCGATGCGGTGCCCGGAGTCGCCCCCCTCTACGCGACCGAGGAAGGCGTGCTCCTGGGCGGCCTGGTGCTGGGCGAGGGCCTGGTGTTCCTGCTCACCGATCCCGCCCTGCTCCAGAACCGGGCCCTGGACCAGGCCGCCAACGTGCGCCTGGCCGGCGCGCTCTTCGCCGCCTCGCCGGGCCCGATCACCTTCCTGGAGGGCCTGCACGGCTACACCGCGGCCCGGGGACTGGTGCCCTGGCTGTGGCGGTCCGGGTGGGGGGGCATGCTCCTGTTGGCCCTGCTCGCAGGGGTCCTGGCGGGCTGGCGCGCCGCCGTCCAGGCGCCCCGACCCGCCCCGGGCGGGCGTCGAGCCGGCGGCGGTCTCGTGCGGCTGGCCCGAGGGGTGGGGCGCATGCGGCTCGACCAGGGCCTGCACGCACGAACCCTCGGTGAATTCCTGCAGGAGGCGAGGCGGCGCCGCATCCCAGATGATCACCCGGCGGTCGCGGCCGCCCGCAAGGCGTGGCGGGACCCCCAGCTGGGTCCCGAGGATGCGCTGGACGCGGCGGCCCGGCTCGAACAGACCTGGAGGGACTGCGCGTGGAGGACGTCCGGCGCTTCGCCGAGGACCTGACCGGCCGCTGGCACCGGGCCGTGGTGGGCCACCAGGCCCTGATCGAGCGGATGCTGGTGGCCGTGGTGATGGGTGGGCATGTCCTGCTGGAGGGGGTGCCTGGCACCGCGAAGACCCTGGCCGTGAAGGCCATCGCCCGCTGCCTCGGCCTGCCCTTCGGGCGCATCCAGCTCACCCCGGACCTGCTGCCGGCCGACCTGCTCGGCACCTCGATCTGGCACCCCTCCAGCGGGGAATTCCGAGTCCGCCGCGGCCCCATCTTCACGACCTTCCTGCTGGCGGACGAGATCAACCGGGCCCCCGCTCGAACCCAGTCCGCGCTGCTGGAGGCGATGGAGGAGCACCAGGTGACCCTGGAGGGGGATCCTCCGAGGCGGCGGAGCGGGACCTGCTGGTGCGAGTCGACGGCGGCTTCGATCCGCTGGATCTGGACGCCCTCGGCCTGGCACCCGGGGCCGGCCTGCCCGACCTGGCGGCCATTCGCAGGAGCGTCGCGGCGGTCTCGGTCGCCAGCGAGGTGATGACCTTCCTGCTCCAGCTCGTGCGGCGGACTCGAGAGGACCCTCGCGTCCTGCTCGGGGCGAGCCCCAGGGCCTCGACCGTGCTCCTGCGCTGCGCCAAGGCCCAGGCCGCCCTGGGAGGGCGGTCCTACGTGACCCCGGACGATGTCGTCGCCCTCGCCCCCGACGTGCTCCGGCACCGGCTCGTGCTGCACGGCGAGGCCGAGCTGGCCGGTCTGACGGTCGACGACGTGGTGGCCCAGCTCACCCAAGCGGTGCCCGTGCCCCGGTGAGCGGGCTCCGGCCGGGGACGCGCCTCCCCGCACTGGTCGGGGCCGGTGTGGTCCTCGGAGGGGTGGCCGAGCTGGCCGGCTTCCACGGTGGCGCCCTGGCCATGGCCTGGCTGGTCGCCGTGGTCGCGGCGGTCGGGGTCGTGTTGCTGCGCGGCCTGGCGGCGCCCCCGGCCGACGTCGAGCTGATCGGGCCCCCCGCCGTGGTGCACGGGGTCGAGGCCACCTTCGTCCTCCGGGTCCACGGCCCCGGTCGGGTCCGGGCCCTCCAGGAGCTGTCCGTGGCCTGGCCCCCGGCTCTGACCGGCAGCCCCGCTCAGGTCCAGCTGCACCTGCCACCGGGAGAGATCGGCGAGGCCACCCTGACGGTCCTGCCTCGGACCCGCGGGCGACACCTGCTGGGCCCGATCCAGGTCTGGTCCCAGGACCCCTTGGGCCTCGTGGCCCGCCGCTCGGCCTGGCCTCCGCCGCCAGCCGTGGAGGTCCACCCGGTCAACGCGGCCCGAGGCGGTCGTCGCGCCCGGCGGCTGCGGGGGCGGGGGCGTCACGCCGTGCGGCGGGTGGGCGCGGGCACCGACTTCGCCGCGCTGCGCCCCTACGTGCCGGGAGACGACGCCCGCGCCATCCACTGGCCCGCCTCCGCTCGGCTGGGCCGACCGGTGGTGCGGCGCTTCGCCCAGGAGCACGCCCAGCAGGTGTTGATCGCCGTGGACTGCAGCCGCCGGATGGCCGCCGAGGACGGCCCGCTCCACACCCGGCTCGACCGCGCGGTGGAAGCCGCGGTCGCCCTGGCCGCCGTGGCGACCGATCGGGAGGACCGGGTCGGTGTGGTGGCCTTCTCCCACCGCGTCCACCGGGCGGTGCTGCCCGGCCGCGCGACGGCCGAAGCGGTGGCCCGGACCCTGTTCGACCTGCAGCCCGACGCCCACGAGCCGGACTACGCCGAGCTCTTCCGGACCTTGCGGGACGAGCTCCGGCGCCGCACCCTGGTGGTCCTGCTCACGGATCCCGACGACGCCGCGCCCGGCCCCGGTCGCCTGGAGCGAGCGCTCCCCCTGGTGCGGGACAAGCACCTCGTGATCTGTGCCGCGGTGGGGGAGCAGGCGCTGAGGGACCTCGCCGGTCGGGGTCCGCGGGCCCAGCCGCTGGCCTCTGCCCTGGACGCCCACAGCCGCGCCGCTGCCCTGGCGCTGCTCCAGCGTCGCGCCCACGGGCTGGCGCGCCTGCGGGCCTCTGGCGCGGTCGTGGTGGACGCCGACGCAGGGGACCTGCAGCGGGCGGTGCTGGGTGGCTACAGCTCCGTCAGGTCCCTCGGCGCCCTCTGACCAGCACCGCTCCCAGGGCCGCCAGGCTGAGCCCGTCGACCAGGAGCCCCACGATCAGCGGCACGCCGCGGCTGGAGACGAAGGCCTCCAGCAGAGCCGCCACGGCGAGCAGGGCGGCCACCGCGACCATCACCTCGGCCGCGGCGCGGGCCGCGTCGGCGAAGCTCGCCCGTCGGACGCCACGGGGCTGGAGCAGCGACAGTCCGAGGCGCAGCCCCGCCCCTCCGGCCAGGAAGACGGCGGCGAATTCCACGACGGCGTGGGGCAACAGGAAGGACCAGAACAGGTGGGCTTGTCCTTCGAGCTGGACCACCCCGAGCACCGCCCCCAGGAAGGCCCCGTTGCGGGCGAGGCTCCAGATGGCGCCGAGGCCATAGAGCACGCCCAGCGCGCAGGCCTCCAGGGCGGCCGAGGCGTTGTGGACCAGCAGGCTGGCGGCCAGCTCGGGCCCGGCCCCCGAGGACTCGATCCAGCGCCCCTCTCCCAGCCGGCCGTCGATGCGCTCCAGGACCTCGAGGGGCAGGATGTCCGCCGCTGCTTCCGGGTAGGCCAGCACCGCGCCCCAGGACCACGCGGCGGTGCCGAGCACGATCAGGGCCGCCCAGGCGGTGGCTCGTCGCTGCGCCCAGATCCGGGCCGGCAGTTGCCGCGAGAGGAAGTGCCACAGCCGCGTCGGCCCGGGGCGGGGCCCTCGGAACAGGCGGCTGTGGGCCGCCCCCACCAGGGCGTTCAGCCGGGGGACCCGCCAGGCCTGGGCTGGATCCTCCCGGGCCTCGACCAGCGCGGTGGCGCCCTCCCGGTAGGCCGCCGCCAGCGCGTCCGGGTCCACGGCACGGAGCGCCACCAGCGCGGCCAGTCGGTCCTCGACGGGGGTCATGACTCGATGGTGCCGGGAATCGGTCTACGCTTCAAGGATGGGTCCCTCTCCCCTGGTGGCCGCACACGAGATCCGCACGGTGGACGAGGTGCCGGTGCGCCTGGCGACCGCGCACCTCGGCAGTCGACTGGTGGCTGCGGCCGTGGACCTGGGGGTCCAGCTGGTGCTGTGGGGGGCGGTGCTGGCCACCATCGGCTTCGGTGCCCAGCAGCTCGGGGGCCGGGAGCAGGGCTGGCTGACCGCCCTCGCGCTGCTCACCGGGCTCGTCGTGCTCTGGGGCTACCCGACGGTGTTCGAGCTGACCTGGAACGGGCAGACCCCCGGCAAGCGGGCACTCGCGCTGCGGGTGGTGCGCCGAGACGGTGGCGTGATCGGGCTGCCGGCGAGCCTGGTGCGCAACCTGTTGCGGGTGGCCGACTGGCTGCCCGGCTTCGGCGGTCTCGGGCTGGTGACGGCCCTGCTGGACCCTCATGGCCGGCGGATCGGGGACATCGCCGCGGGCACCTTGGTGGTGCACGAGCCGGACCCGGCGTCTGCCCCCCTGGCCGATGCACCCCGTGAAGACCTGCTCCCGGCCACCTGGACCCCTCGCCGCCTGCGAGCGGCCCTGGGCGCGGAGGGGCTGACGCTGGTCGCCGACGCCCTCGCCCGGCGCAACGAGCTGGCGCCAGAGCGGCGGGCCCCGGTGCTGGCTGCGGTGGCGGAGCGGGTGCGGTTGGACCTGGGTCAGCGCCCCCCCCACGTCAGCGACGAGGTCCTGCTGGTGGCGGTGCTGTCCCGGGCCCGGCGGCGGAGCTGAGCCAGGCGTCAGATCCGGACCTGGAGCCCCGCGGAGAACCGGATGATGCGGCCCCAGTGGCAGGGCGGCTCCTCGGCGTCGCAGGGCAGCGGCACGTCTGGCATGCGCGGCGTGGTCTCCATGCGCTCCTCGTGTCCGGCCAGGGACAGGGTGAGGGGGACGTCGAGCACCACGGCGACCCGGGGGTGTACGTCGATCATGGCCCCGGCCCCCACCGTCAGGCCGTGGATGACCCGGCCGGGGCTGTCCGGGAAGTCCACGGTGTTGAGGTCCGGGACCTGGTAGTCGTCCATGAAGCGGACGTTGTAGCCGAGGGTGAAGAAGGGCTTGAAGTAGCCGACCATCAGCGGGTAGAGCCGCAGTCGGGGCTCGACCACCGCCGTGAGGGCGGGCACCGGATCGTAGGCGTCGGCGTCGCGGGTGGTGAGGGTGTCGCCTTCGTACCGCTCCCAGCCGGCGGTCAGGAATTTCTGGCCGTACTGGACGCCCGCGAGCACCCCGAGCTCGAGCCAGGGGGTCGGGTTGAAGCCCACCCCCGCCATGCCCTGGGGCCACTGGCCGGGCAGCATGGTGTCGAAGGAGTAGACGGCCAGGGGCTCGAGGGTCTGGTCGTCCAGGGCCACCCGGACGTCGTAGCTCCGGTCGGTGTCCCCGCGGCCGATGCCCCCCTGGAGCTCGATGGAGAAGGCCCGCTGGCGCACGCGCTTCGCCTTGAGCCAGGCGGTCGCGCCCATGCCGGAGGCCAGGTACTTCCGGTAGAGGAAGTCCGGGATGCCCATCGCGGCCCGCTCGGACGCGTTGCCGGCCCGGGTGCTGCCGCCGTCGCTGCGAGTGTCCCGGCTGTCTCGGCTGCTGCCGCGGTTGTCCGGGGGGTCGTCCGTGGCCATGGAGTCGTCGTCGAGGGACAGGACTTCGTCGAGGTAGGCCTCGTCCCGATCGAGATCGTCGTCGTGGCGACGGTCGTCCTGGGCGCGGCGGCGCTCCTCCTCCCGTCGGCGCTCGTCCTCCCGTCGGCGCTCGTCCTCCCGTCGGCGCTCGTCCTCCCGTCGGCGCTCCTCCTCGGCCCGCCGCCGGTCGTCGTCGCGACTGCTGCTGGACGAGGAACCCCGCGGCACGGGCAGGCGGGCGTGCAGGTCGTCGGTGAGGTCGACGATCTC
>CAYFPX010000195.1:0-2293 GCA_964344945.1 uncultured Enterobacterales bacterium | reverse complement strand
GGCGAGGGGACTGCTGAAGGAGATCAGGGCGTCGCGGCGGCACTGGGCGTCGGCCCCGCACTCCATGGGGTTGACCCGCATCCGGTTCCAGACCCGCTCGCCGTCGACGGTGGAGAAGCCGGCCTGGTCGAGCTCGGTGAGGAGCTCGTTGTAGAGCAGGAAGGCGACCGAAGCGTCCGCCGCGGAGGAGCGGAAGTCGGTGACGAGCACGGGCTGCGCGAGCGCCGTGCCCTGGAGGCCGAGCAGGAGGAGTGAGCCGAGCATCGTGAGTCGGGGGGGGGACCGGCGCCGGGCGGGACTATATACCAGCGATCGCCGGTCTTCAGCGGGTTGACAGGGCTCTCACAGGGGCCGTTGCCACGCTCGGGTGCCCTGGATAAGTCGCTGCCCGCGCCGGGGTAGCTCAGTTGGTAGAGCAGCTGATTCGTAATCAGCAGGTCAGCGGTTCGAGTCCGCTTCTCGGCTCCACACTTTCAAGTACTTAGCGGACATCGTCAGAATCGCCTTGTGCCAATGTTGGCACATCTGGTAGGCTACCCGCCTGCCGGAGCACTGCGATGTCCCGGGTGAACGCCCGTAAATGGCGGATCGAGAGCCTGGAGCGGCCCAAGGGTCGCTACCAGGTCCTCCGCGCTGGGCGGGGTCACGAGCGGCTCTCCATCTCGTTGAAGTACGTCTCGGACGAGGCCGCTGCCCGGGCCCTGGAGCGGGTGCGGGAGGAGGACGCCGCGGGCACGCTGCACCGCGTTCTCGCGCTCCACGAGCGGGATCCGAAGGGGGCCATCCGCTTCCTGTGCGGCGACCCGGGCATCGAGGAGGTCTTCGGGCGGCGGCCGCCGTCGTACGGGCTGTGGAGCGTGCAGCGCTACTACGACGAGGTCTACGAGGGGTGGCGCTCCGGGCATCGGCCGCGATCGTGGCGGGCCGAGGAGGGACACTGGCGGCGCATCCTCCGGGCGCTGGGGGAGAAGCGCCTCAAGGACATCGACGAGTTCGTGGTCGCCGACTACCTCGACGGCCTGGTGGTCGAGCGCGGGAAGCGCAAGGGCGAGCGGGCGTCGGGGGCGACGCGGCGGCTGCACCGCGCCGCGCTGCAGGCGATGTTGAAGCGGGCCTATCGGCAGCGGCACATCCGGGAGCTTCCGGACCTGGCGCGCTTCCAGATCGAGGGAGTGACCAGGCGGGTGCGGCAGAAGCCGGATCCGCTGGACCTCGACGAGCTGGTGGCGCTCATGGAGGCCTCGTCGCCGATGCACCGCTGCATGTGGGCAGTGGGCGGCGGGCAGGGGCTGCGGCCGTCGGAGCTGACTCGGCTGGACTGGCCGGACGTGCGGTGGGAGCGACGGACGCTGATGCTCCGTGGAGACGCCAAGCACGGCGGGAAGACGGCGGCATCGGTGGCCGAGATCCCGTTGACGCCGATCGCCTTCCGGGAGCTGCGGGCCTGGTGGGTGCAGTGCGGGCAGCCAGAGGAAGGGCCGCTGTTCACTTGGAGGGGGAAGCGGCTGGGCAGCTACAAGACGGCGATCAAGAAGGCGGCGAAGCGGGCCGGGATCGAGCGGGAGATCTACCCGTACCTGCTCAGGGACTCGTTCGCGACGATCGCCTGGAGCCTGGGGATCCCGATGGACGTGGCGCGGCGTGTGCTGCGGCACACCGACGACGCCATGCTCAGGAGGGTGTACTGCCGGCCGAGGCCGGTGGACCTGGTGGAGAAGGTGGCGGCGTTTGATCTGCAGGGGGCGGGGTAGGTCGCGAGGGTGTTGTCACAGTTGACAATCCCCTTGTCGGGTTGTAACTTCTGACAATGCTCGGAGGCCCACATGGAGACCATCCCCGTCCACGCCCAGCTCGCTCTCTCGTTCAACGAGTGGGCCACCAGGCACCTGGAGAGTCTGGGCCAGGACTGCTCGCAGCGCCGTGTGGCGCATATCGTGGGTGAGAACCCCGGCAACTACAGCGCCGCACTCAAGGGGTTGCGTGGCGGGTCCGTCGAGCGGGTCCGCCGATGGCTGGAGCGGTGGGAGGACGCCGACTACCCACCCCTGGTGATCAAGGTGCGGCCCGAAGGGGCGATGGTCGAGGGCCGGCTCTGCTGGGAGCCGAGCCCCGGCAACGAGACCCATTGCTGGCGGCCCACCGGACACGGAGGCACGCACCAGGGGACCAGGGCCGTGGCGATCCGGACGGGGTACGAGAACATCCTGGAGCGAGGGCTGGTGTCCTGGGAGTGACCCGCTGTACGCGCCCACGCTCAACGCGGCCTCCACGGTCACGCCTGCTGCGGCGTGGG
>CAYFPX010000194.1:16380-16545 GCA_964344945.1 uncultured Enterobacterales bacterium | reverse complement strand
GCCTCCTCGGCTCGGGGACCACCTGGGATCGCCACTCAGCCTTGCTGCTGAGCACCCCGTGGTGCTCCACAGCGGGTAGGCACCGCGTGGACGCCCGGCGGCGGAACCAGTGCTGCCAGTCGCTGGAGAAGATCGGAGGGCGACAGCACGACCCCGCTGGTGCCA
>CAYFPX010000194.1:0-16341 GCA_964344945.1 uncultured Enterobacterales bacterium | reverse complement strand
CCGCTCTCGGTCCACTCCAGCCGCTCCCGAGCGACCGGAGGACGAGCGAGACAGCCTGTATACCGTCAACCACCAGATAGTGGCGCTCTCTCAGATCTGCCCGTGCACATGATGTATACTCATGTCGCGCCGGGGGGCACCACTCGCAGGAGGCCCGGCCGCAGAGACGCGAGGTTCGAGTGTTCCTGCTGTTGACCGCCCTCTCGGCGGCCCCCGCCCTGGCCCAGGACTGCGGCGCGCCCGGAGTCGCCTGTGCCGACGACCTGTCTACGGCCCTGGCCGCGGTGTCCACCCCGACCTACGCGATCACGGACACCCACGCCGCAGTCCGGGACGCGACCACCCTGCGCCCCACCGGCGAGACCCTGGCCCCAGGCACCGAGGTCGAGATCCTGGAGGAGAAGACCAAGGGCCGGAAGACCTATGTGAAGGTCCGCGAGATCACCGACCCCGGCGCGACGGCGGGGGAGCCCGGAGAGTGGTGGACGGCGAAGTCCAACCTGGGCAGCACCAAGGACTACGACTACACCCTGGCCCCGAGCATCCCGGTGCCGATGGACGGGCTGCGGGGGCTCGATCGGGTGATGGCCGCGGTCTACAACAGCAAGGGCCACTACATCGCGGAGCGGGCCGCCGAGCTCGGCGTGCCGGCGGCGACCCTGGCCGCCGTGCTCTACGCCGAGTCCCGGGGCAATGGCTTCAACGCCGACGGCACCCCGGTCATCCGCTTCGAGAACCACTACTTCTTCCGACGCTTCGCCCGGGCCAGCGCCGAGAACCGCCGCACCTACGACCGCCACTTCCAGCACGGCCGCCCGAGCTGGAAGGGCCACAAGTGGCGCGAGGACGGCCGCGGGCGGTGGCGGGGCTTCCACGGCAACCAGGCCAAGGAGCACCAGGTGCTGGACTTCGCCGAGGCCCTCGACGAGGAGGCCGCCCGGGAGTCCATCAGCGTCGGGGTCGCCCAGATCATGGGCGCGAACCACGAGATGCTCGGCTACGACTCGGCCGTCGCGATGTACGACGCGCTGGAGGCCGGCATCAAGGCCCAGCTCGACGGCATGGTCGCCTTCATCGAGAACCGCAACGGGGCGGTGGCGGCCCTGCAGCGGGGGGACTTCGTCGGGTTCGCGAGCCTGTACAACGGGACCGGCCAGGCCGCGTACTACGGGGGCAGGATCCGCACCGCGGCCCGGTCCTACGAGCGCATCGAGCGGGCGGCAGCGGCGGAGCGCCAGGTCTGGGACCAGCTCGGGCTGTGGCTGCCGCCGGGCAAGAACCGATGAGCCTGTGGGCACTCGGGGTGGGGCTGGCGACGGCCGGGCCCCTGCAGAGCACCTGCGGCGCCGACGAGCAGCCCGTCCTGGCCTGCGCCCTCGCCGGCGAGCCCGCCGGCCAGGAGCTCCAGGTCTGCGCCACCCCGGCGCCGACCGGTGGCTGGTCCGCGGTCACCGTGCGGGTGGTGGATCCGGCCTCCCCCACCCCGACCCTGGCGGTGGTCGGCCAGCTCGGGGAGCGGCGCAGCGAGCTGGCGCTCTCCCGCCACACCCGGCCGATGGTCACCTACTGGAGCCTGGACTTCCGGTCCGACCGCACCGACGGGGCCGTGTTCGAGGAGCACCACCACGACGAGTCCGCCTGGGGCCTGCGCCGCGGCCCCAGGGGCGAGGAGCCGACGGAGCGCCTCTGCCGACCCGAGACGGTCGTGGGGTCCCTGGCGCCCCTGGAGGCCGTGGCGCCCTGACCCGCGGGGCCCGTGCCAGACCCGAGCCGGACACGTGCCCGGAGCGACCATGTCCCTGTTCCGACGGGCCCCGAAGCTGCCGCCCCCGCCGGACTGTGGCGGTCCCAGGTGGTCCCCGAGCCGAGGAGGCGGCGGTGTCGGGGCTCGCTCCGGTCGCCGAAGCTCCCGCCGGTGGAGCACGGCGCCGCCGTCCCATGGCGAGAGCCTGTCCGACCCCCTCAGCCCCCGAGCACCCGCACCTCGATCACCCGCCGATCACTCCGCCCCGCCCCGTCCACCGCGACCACGTCGTGGCGACCGGGCTCCGGGGTCCACCACAGGCGCTCCTCCGCGGACGTCGTGCCGACCCAGGCACCGTCGACGAACCAGGCGATCGCCTCGTCGGGCCGGGCGGTGTCGGCTTCGAGGGGGACCTCCTGGGCGGCCGGGTCCAGGCCGGGCAGGAGCACGTGGACCAGGCCCGCCGTGGGCCGGCGGATGACCGGCGGCTCGCCGACGACCAGGGCGCCACAGTCCGGGTGAGCCGCCGGCGCCCGCGCCAGGGCCGCCTGGCCCCGGGTCAGGTAGCGGCGGACCTCGGCAGGCCAGGTGACGACGGACTCCGTGCGGGTCTGCTTGTCACTGCGGCAGCCGGGGGCGACGGCCAGCCCAGAGGCCTCGTCCACCTCGATCTCGGTGTGGTACGGGCAGGCCTCGACCGGCACCGCGTGGCGCAGGGCCCAGGCGGTCTCGGTCTGCTCGCAGGCCGGGCCGGGCACGTGACCCGAGAGGGCGCAGACCTCGACCTCGATCAGCTCCCGGGGAGCCGGCGGCGCCTCCGCATCCCGGGTGCCCAGGGCCTCCAGCACGTCGAAGAGCACCGGCCCGGCGGCCCGGGCACCGACCAGCTGGTGCGACGGGGTCATGTCCGGGTTGCCGGTCCAGACCACCACGGTGTGGTCCGGGTCCCAGCCGGCCGCCCAGGCGTCCCGGTGACCGAAGCTGGTCCCGGTCTTCCAAGCGACAGCCGGCGGGACCTCGGCGAGCAGGCGCCGGGCGGGAAAGTCCGGACGGTCCCGCAGCGACAGCGCCCGGCGAGTGAGCCAGGTCGAGCCAGGGGTGAAGGCCTGGAAGGTCTCGACCGGGGCGTCCGAGGCCAGCCAGCGCGGGGCCAACGCGCGGCCGCCCCGGGCGAGGGTGGCGTAGAGGCCGGCGAGCTCCAGGGGCGTGAGCTCCAGGCCGCCGGCGGCGACGCTCAGGCCGTAGTGACCGGGGGTCTCGACCAGGCTCTCGACGCCGAGCAGCTGCAGGTGGCCCAGGAAGTCGTCGACCCCCTGCTCCCGCAGCAGGCCCACGAAGGGCAGGTTCAGGGACCGGCTCAGGGCGTCCTCGGCCCGGACCAGGCCGTCGAAGGTCCCGTCGTAGTTGTGGGGCACGTAGGCGCCGAAGGTCTCGGGCAGGTCCTCGACCAGCTGCTCGGGGAGCAGCGTGCCAGCGTCCAGGCTCCGGGCGTAGACGAAGGGCTTCAGGGCCGAGCCGGGGGACCTGGCGACGTCGAACATCGGGATCTCGGCGCCGCTCTCGCCGGACCAGAAGTCGTGGCCGCCGATCAGCGCACGGACCTCGCCGGCGCCGTGGTCGACCACCACCACCGCCGCCCCGGAGATGCCCGCGCGGCCGTGCTCGCCCCGGTGCCGAGCCAGGGCGTCTTCGGCCCGGCGCTGGGTGCCCCGGTCCAGGGTGGTCGCGATGCGCGCGGTGTCCGGGTGCTGCTGGCGAAGCCAGGTGGCGGCGTGAGGCACGTCGCGAGGAAAGGGCTGGAGCGCACCGGGCACCGCTCGGGCCTGGAGCTCCGCGAGAGACGTGACCGCCTCCAGGCCGTCCCGGGTCAGGAGAAACGCAGCGATGTCGTCCCGGGCGGCCTGGAGGCGCTCGACGTGGTCGGGGTGGGGGTAGCGGCGGTTCGGGTCCTGGGGGACCGCCAGCAGGGTGGCGATCTCGTCCGCGGCCAGGTGGTCGGCGCGGTGGCCGAAGAACGCCAGGCTGGCGGCTTCGAGGCCCTCGACGTTCCGGCCGTAGGGCGTGAAGGTCAGGTACGCCGCGAGCACCTCGTCCTTGGACAGGTGGAGCTCCAGCTGCAGGGCGCGCAGCGCCTCGACGGCCTTGCTCTCCAGGGTCCGAGGCCGAGGCTCCAGGACCCGCACGAGCTGCATCGTGATGGTCGAGGCGCCCGAGACCACCCTGCCGGCCCGCAGGTTCGTGCCGGCGGCCCGCACGATGGCCACGGGGTCGACGCCGGGGTGGCCATGGAAGCGCTCGTCCTCCAGGGCCACCAGCGCGGTGACGTAGGCGGGATCAACGTCGGCGAGGGTCACCGGCACCCGCCAGCGGTCGTCGTCGGCCAGGAAGACGTGGGCCACGGTGCCGTCCTGCCACAGCACGACCTGGGAGCCGGCATCGCCGAGTCGGTCCGGCAGCGGCACCAGGGCCGCGGCGACCAGGCCGCCGCCGACCAGGGCGGGCCCCAGCCAGGCGACGAGCACCACCAGGACCTTCGAGAGACGCCGCAGCATCACAGCACCTCATCGCCCCAGGGCGCCTGCACGGTCACGGTTCCGCCTGGCTGCCGGGCCTTGAGGTCCGGGTCGTACATGGCCTCGGCCTCGACCGGGGGCAGGGCGAAGGTGCCCGCCGAGACCGCGCGGGCCTGGTAGACGATCTCGCCGACCTCGCCGGCCCGCAGACTGCCGAAGACCTCGACCCGGTCGTCCCGCAGGTTCATGTGGTCGCTGACCCACGCCTGATCGGCATCGACCCAGTCGGGGCCGCCGCTGCCCCCCAGGCGCGGGTTCTCCAGCTCCCAGCCTGCGGGCAGGCGATCGACCAGGGCGACGTTGGCGATGGGGTCCACGGTGGTGTTCTCGATGGTGGTGCGCACGAACACGAGGTCGCCCAGCTGGTGGGTCTCGAGCGCCAGGGGCAGGCCCTCGGCATCGAGCAGCTCGCGGCCGACCCGCAGGCCCTGCTGAACGCCCTGCTTCTCAGCGCCCAGGCGCAGGCCCTCGGAGCGCACCACCAGGAACAGGTCGGCCTCGGGGTCCACGTCGACGTCGAGGGTCAGGGTCTCCCGCTCGCTGGCCCGGTTGACGGTCCAGGTCCAGGCCAGCCCTTCGGTGGTGTCCGGGACCAGCTCGCGGCCGTCGGCCACCAGGGTGCCGTTGAGGGCCTGCTGCCTCTGGTCGCTGACCCGCTTGCCCAGCCCGGTGATGCCCCAGACCAGCTCCTGGGTGGAGTAGCCCCGGGCGGTCCGGCTCTCCAGGCCGCTGCCGACCCGCCGCGCCAGGCGCTCGCCGCCGTCGGTGCCGAACAGGTCCTGGTAGATGCTCAGGGTGAAGCCGAGGCGGCGCAGCTCGGAGTAGAAGGCGGCGTCGTTGCGCCGGCCCAGGTCCAGGGGCAGCGGGGCCGCGCCCGGGTCCTCGAGCTCGGCCTCGAACCGGCGGTCGCCGGCCAGGTACAGCGCGGCCATCAGCAGGTAGCGCTGCTCGGCGGCGGGGCCCTCGTCGACCACGGGCAGCCCATCGAGGGCGGCCAGGATCTTCGCCCGCTGGCCGCGACCGGCCAGGGCCAGGGTGTAGTGGATGTAGGCCTCGCCGTGGCGGAAGGCGTGGCCGTGGGCCGCGTCGTCGCGGCGGGCGTTGGCCGCCAGCTCCCGCGCCATGAAGTCCAGGGCGTCGTCGAGGGCGTCGGCGGAGACCGTGTGGCCTTGGGCCTTCGCGTCCAGGAGCATGTGGGTGGCGTAGGCGGTGCCCCAGTAGTTGGGGGTGTCGCTGCCGAGCCAGTAGGCGAAGCCCCCGCTGGCGGTCTGCATGCTCAGGATGCGCTCGACCCCGTGGCGCACCATGTCGTCCACGTCCTTGCCCACCGGCAGCTCGGGCTCGGTGGCTTCCAGCAGGCTCTGCACGTAGAGCAAGGGCCGGGTGTTCGAGGTGGTCTGCTCCAGGCAGCCGTAGGGGTACCGGACCAGGTACTTCAGGTGGCTGAAGGCCTTGCCGTAGGGGTGAGCCGTGACCCAGAAGGTGGTGCGCTCGGTGGTGGGCACCCACTCGCCCACCAGGCCGTCGAGGCCGTTGAGGCCATCGTCGAGCCTGACCATCGAGAGCTCGGTGACGCGCGGGGCGCTGGTCGTGAGCGGGACCTCGAGGGTCTCCACGCTGGTGAGCTCCCCGCTGGTGGCGGTGACGGTGAACCGGGCCCCGCCCCAGGCGCCGTCGGCCCGCAGGCGGAAGACCGCGCTGTCGCCCTCGCCGTCCTCGAGCACCAGGCGGGTCTCGTCGTCGCCGACGATCACGATCGGCTGGCCCTCGGAGCCCGCCAGGGGCTCGACCACCAGGGACAGCTCCACCGGGCGGTCCTCGCCGCTCAGGTTGGTGAGGAAGACCGGCACGTCGACCACGTCGCCCTGGTTCAGGAAGCGGGGCAGGGTGGTCTGCACCACCAGGGGGTCCCGCACGAGCACGGTGGCGTCGGCGTGGGCCAGCTTCTCCGGGCCCGCCACGACGGCCATGACCCGCAGGGCGCCCTGGTACTGGGGCACGTCCAGGGTCACGTCGACCACGCCGCTGGCGGGCACCTCGACCAGGCCGGACCACAGGGCCACGGGCTTGACCATCTGGACCCGGTCCATGGCCTGTTCGGCGTCGCCGCCGGTGCGACGGGCGCCGTCGGCGGGGGGCACGGTCAGGGTCCAGCCGACGGTCTCCCAGGTGGTCACGCCAAGGGCCCGGTCCGGGAAGATGTCCTGGCTCGGGTCCGGGCTCTCGAAGTCGGTGAGGGAGAGGATGCCCTCGTCGACGGCGGCGACGGTGGCCCAGGTCGGCCCGCTCTGGGGACCGAGGTCCAGGGTGACGGTCAGGGGGGCGTGGGCCCGGACCTCGTCGGGGGCGGTGAGGCTGAGCGCCGCGGTCCACTGCTCCGGGACCACCCGGCTGCGGGCGACGCCGAAGGCGCGGTCCGGCAGGTAGGCCTGGCGAGAGTCCAGGTGCGGGTCCTTCAGGACCAGGACGGAGACGTAGGCGGTCTCGTCGAAGTCGGTGAGGGTGAAGTCCCAGGTCTGGGGACCGGCGGTGACCTCGCGCCACTCGTGCCGCAGCACGCCGGCCGTCTCCAGGGTGATCAGGGCGCGGCCACCGTAGGGCGCGATGAAGCGCGCCGTGGCCCGCTCTCCGACGTGCAGCTGCTCCGGCAGGGAGACCTCGACGGCGGTGGGCTTCAGGGGCCGCGGGGTGAGCTCGACCTCGTCCTCGTCGCTCCACCAGTAGGGCTCGCCGGTGCCCGCCAGGCGCAGGGTCGCGCGTCCGGCGCCGCCTCGCACGGCGACCTGGAAGCCACCGGCGTCCTCGTCCGGCCGCAGGGCCCAGGTGAAGGTGCCGTCGGTCACCGGCACCAGCTCCCGCTGCTCGGGCAGGGGTCGCTGCAGGCGGGTCCAGCGCTCGTGGCCGGTGCGGGGGTCGATCTGGTAGCCGTACTCGCTGACGATGCGGGAGAGCTCGAGCTCGACCTCGTCGTGGGTGTCGACGGGGGCGCCGGCCCAGTCCACGACCCGGCCCTGGATCCGGGCCTCCTGGCCTCCCCGGAGCGTGTCGGCCGACGAGGCCAGGCCCACGTAGACCTCCTGGGGGTGGACCCAGGCCCGGGCCTGGCCCTTGGTGGAGCGACCGGAGCCGCCCTCGAAGACCGCGACCTCGGCCACGAGCACGCCGGTGCCCTCGGCGCGCACCAGGGGTCGGGACGACGGGCAGGCGACGGTGGCCTGGCCGGCTTCGTCGAGCTCGGCGGTGACCGTGCCCAGGTCGACCTGGCCGGCGAGGGGGCGGCCGTAGATGAACCCCTCGCCCCCCGGTGGGGTGAACTGACCCGGGGTCAGCTGGCAGCGGACCTCGACGGGGCTCCCGGCGGCGCTGCCACCGAACAGGTAGCGGGCGTCGACGGCGATCTCGACCGGGGTACCGGCGAGCACGTGCTCCTCCGGGGCCGAGGCGGTGACCGCCATGCGCTCGGGCACGAACTCCTCGACCGAGAAGGCCACCGTCTGCACGACCCGGTCGCCGATGGTGAAGACCGCCTTCCAGGCGCCGGTGGCGGCGAAGTCCGCCAGGGGCACGTCCAGGGTCACGAAGCCCGCGGCGTTGGTCTCCAGGCTGGCCCGGCGGACCTCCTTGTCCCGGGGGTCGGTGAGGGTGAGGACGACCGGCAGGCCCGCGTCGGGGGCGCTGCGGCTGGCGGTCCGGACCAGCCCCGCCAGGTGCACGGTGTCGCCAGGGCGGTACACGCCGCGCTCGGTCCAGCCCGCCAGGCGGTAGGCCCGCTCGGCGCCGTAGGACTCGCCGGACACGTCGTGCTCGGCCAGGGACAGGGCCACGGCGTCCAGCTCCACCACGGTCAGGTCGCCTCGGGCCTGGACCAGCAAGGCGACAGGGTCGGTGTGGTCGGGGCCGGCCTCGTCGGGGGCCAGGCTGCAGCCGCCGTCGGCCCGGGTGCGGCAGGCGCCGACGGTGCGGCCCGAGGGCACGACCAGGGAGACCTCGGCGCCGGGCACCGGGGTGTGGGTGTGGCTGTCCACGACCCAGGCGAGCAGCTCGTCGTCGGCGCCCTGCTTGGCGACGACGGTGAGGTCCGTGAGCAGGATGCGGGCGCTCGCCCGGTCGCCGCCGCCAGCGACGGTCAGCTCGTAGAGGCCGTTGTCGACGGTGGGCAACAGCCGGCCGACGTCGAGCCAGGTGCGGGTGGGCTCGTCGGGCACGTGGGCCACGGGCACGGTGGTCTCGAGCACCACGTCGCTGGTGCGCTCCGTCGCCCGCTCATCGTCGCCGGAGAGCCAGAACACCAGGTTCTCGGGCGGCACGTGGCGCACGGTGAGCACCACCTCGTCGAGGTTCATGTGCTGGAGGGGCAGGCCGCGCCAGGCGTCCCGAGGCAGGTAGCGACCCTGGGAGACATAGCGCACCTGGCTGCTGCGGGCGGGCACGACCAGGTCCCTGTCGAAGCGCACGCGGACCAGGCCGCCGTCGACGGTCCGGGCGCCCACACCGATGGACAGGTTCAGCTCCCCCCGAGGAAGGTCGCCGATCAGGCGGAAGCCGCCGCGGGTGGGCACCACGCTCACCGGCACCTCGGGGGTGAGCTGGACGGCCTCGGCCACGGCCTCCTCGGTCAGCAGACAGCGGGGACTGAGGCGCTCGGACATGCCGTGCTCGGGCAGCCACATCCAGCGGCGGGACCAGCCGTTGTCCAGCGCCCCGGCGTCATCGCAGATGACCTCGACCGCGAATCCTCCCGCTCCCTCGATGAGCCTCACGCTCTTGAGCTGGACCGGAGGCCCGGCGCTGTAGCGCTCGTGGGTGGTGACCGAGGCCGTCCAGGCGTACGGGTCGACGGCGCTGGGGATCGGTGCCAGGCCAGCCTCGATCCGGTGGTCCTGGTCCGTGTCGAGGCCCACCAGCTCCACCCGCACCCGGTGGGGCTCGTCCGGCAGGTAGATCTCGCCGGGCATCCAGGGGAAGCCATCGACGCTCAGGGACAGGGCCCGGGCGACCTGGGCGACCTCGACCGGCCCGCTGAAGCGCAGGTCCAGGGTCAGGCGGTCGGCGTCCAGGTCCGCGGAGACGATCTCCAGGTCCCGGACCGCCAGGGGCGGGGTCTCGAAGGCCAGGGACCAGTCGCCGCGGGTCGTGGGGGTGTCGTCTCCGGCCCGGCGCAGGGTCGCGGTGTACCGGGTGTCCGGCATGAAGCCGTGCAGCGGCGTGAAGTCCGCCACGGTGCTGGTGCGCCAGGTGAGCGTGCCCGCCACCGGGGGCTCCAGGCCCAGGTCGAGCTCGATGGCCTCCTGCCCGCCGCGGGCGCCGGCCACCGTGGGCTCCGGCAGCACGATGCGCAGGCCCTCCGGCGCCGCCTCCTCGGGTCCCAGGCGCAGCACGCCGGGCTGACCGGTGGCGACGATCGCCGCCTCCAGCGTGGAGAAGACCGGGGCGGGCTCGGTGACGACGGGCGCCTCCTCGGCAACCTGGACGGGGACCTCGGCGCCGCAGGCGACGAGCAGGGACAGGGCGGTGCGAAGGAACATGGGGACCTCTCGAGTCGACCGGCCGTGCCGCAGCCGGACACCGGAGAGAGGAGCAAGGTCCGTGCCTGGCCTGAGGGGCCGATCGAGGGGCCTTCTCCACGATTCGAAGCAGGGCATCTCCGTCTCGTGGATCGATCCGCGGACCCGACATCTCGTGACAAGGCGACCTGAAGGGACCCGGTCCGGCGGCGTCCTACCCCCGACTCCCAACCGGAACCCACCCCATGCGCTTCATGCTCTTCCAGCTCCTGACCTTCACGAGCGCCGCGCTCCTGCTGGTGGTGTTGTTCGAGCTCGCCAACCGGGTGAGCCGGGCTCGGCTCGAGACCGCCGCCCTGAGCCGCGGCGTCGATCCCGGTCTCCGCCCTCGTGAGGCCGCTGAGCGGCCTCACCGAGCGCCAGGACCGGACGCCCTCGTGAGCCCGCAGGCGGCCTCACCGAGCGCGTGCGAAGCCGCGCGACGCGCCTACGAGGAGGCGCCCACCCTCTACTGAGTTGTCTGCAGCGTCTCCGGGGGGCCTCGACCTCCCGCCCGGTCCCTCGGTGACGCTGCACCTCCCACTTGTCCCCGTCTTCGGACCCCCCGTTGATCTCCCGCCTGTAGGGGGGTCCGGGGGCGGGGCTCCTTCGGGTACGCTCCCCCAGGGTCGAAGGAGGAGACCATGGCTCTCGAGATGTGCGGCGCCTGCGGGCGTCACCACCTGACCACGCTCAGCGCGTGCCCCCACTGCGGCGCAGCCCGCGGCATCGGCGGCCGCAGCCTCACCCCGGCGGCGGCCCTGCTCGGCCTGGCCCTCGTGGCCTGCGGCGGCGACGACACCACCGACGACACCGGCACCATCCAGGCGCTCTACGGCGTGCCGGACTCCGGCCAGTGGGACGACAACGACCAGGACGGCTACTCGCCGGCCGACGGCGACTGCGACGACGAGGACGAGACCCGCCACCCCGGCGCCACGGAGACGGCCGGCGACGGCGTCGACAGCGACTGCGACGGCGAGGACGACCCCGCCACCCAGTAGCGGACGAAGGTCCGTACTCCGGACCTTGCGGGCCTCAGACGCCGTCTGAGCGGACGAACGTCCGGAGTACGGACCTTCGTCCGCGGGGCGCTCAGAGGAGGTGGGGTCCGCGGGGCGCTCAGAGGTGGGGCCAGGGCTCCTCGACCAGCTCGAAGCGGCCGAAGTCGTAGGCTGCGCCCGCTGCGCGCTCGCGCTGGACCAGGCGCTCGCGGCGCCCTCGTGCACGCAGGGTCTCCGCGCGGTGGTAGCAGAACGGCTGGTTGCCCCGCCGACCCAGGGTGCAGTGGGCGGTGAAGCTGCAGCCCGCCCGACACAGCTCCGCGTAGTCGCAGCCCGCACAGAAGCCCCACAGCTCGTCGGTGGTGCGGTCGCGGGTGAAGCGCAGCTCGGGGGAGCGCTCCCACAGCTCCGACAGGCTCAGCTCCGTGACCTTGCCGCCGTCGTAGGGCGCGGTCGGTAGCGACGGACAGGCCTTCACCGTGCCGTCGGCTTCGATGCCCAGGGTGTAGCGGCCGGCCTGGCAGCCCCCCCAGTGCACCGCGGCAGCCCCGGGGTGACTGCGCAGCACGGCCTCGTGGGGGCCGAAGTAGCCGATGTTGTTGCCCGCCAGGATGTCCAGGAACCGGCCCGGACCCCGGCCTTCGGCCCGGGCCCGCCCCGCCACCTCGAGCTGCAGGGCCGCCAGGGTGTCGATCACCGCGAGGATCTCCCAGGGCTGGAGGATCCAGTCGGGCCGGTCCGCGGCCCGACCCATGGGCACGGTGAGCTGGGCCCGCCAGATCGTGACGCCTGCGTCGACCAGGAGATCCCGCGTCTCCGGCAGCAGGTCCTTCGTGAGCCGATTGACCTGGCTGTTGGCGGTGATGGTGAGCCCGGCCTCCCGGGCCGCGGCCAGGGCCTTCATGCCTGCCAGGTGGCTGCCCGGCGAGGCCCGGAGGACGTCGTGCACCCGCTGAGGACCGTCGATGGACACCCCGACCGCCTGCAGCCCGGCCCCGGCGAGGCGCTCGCAGAGGGAGTGGGTCAGCCCCCGGCCGCCGGTCTGCATCGTGACCCGCACGCCGGCGGCGGCCAGCCGCGTGATCACCGGGTCCAGGTCGTCGCGCAGGTACGCCTCGCCCCCGATGAGCGTGACCTCCCGGGTCTCCAGGGCGACCAGCTGATCGGCGATCGCCAGGAGCTCGGCGGTGTCCAGCTCGCGGACGTCGGGGGTCGGTCCCGCCCGGGAGCCGCAGTGGGCACAGGCGTGGTTGCACCGCCGGGTGACCTCCCAGACCGCGTAGACAGGGCGGGGCCGGTGGCGGTCCTCGGCGGTCAGCGTGCGGGGGGTCGGCGGCACCGGCGCAGCATAGACGGAGCCCCGTCGCACCCGGTACGGTGGCGCTTCCGCGCTGGTGCGGTGTCAATGAAGGCACCCTCCTTCCCGGGTCTGTCGCCATGCACCGTGTCGTCCTCTCCGCGCTGTCCCTCGGCCTGCTCGCCTTCTCGCCCGTCGCCTCCGCCGAGGACGACAACGGCGCCAGGAAGGAGAAGGAGGACAAGGAGGACTACGGCCTGATCTTCAACCGCAAGCCGAACGAGGAGAAGTGGTGCAAGCAGTCCTGGGAGGGGGAGACGCCCTGGGGCTGCACCCGGTCGATCAGCCCCAGCGTAGGTCTCAGCGCCATCGGTGAGCTCCGGAACGCCGCGAGCGACGACCCCGTCGAGGTCGTGTTCAACCTGGGCGGTTCCTTCAGCATCATGAACTGGCAGCGCGACGGCTACCTCTCGACCAAGGTGATCGTCCACGGCAAGTACCAGATGCAGCGGGGTGGGGGCTCGGCCTACGACGCCGGTCTCGCCGGCTTCATCGGCGCTCGGACCAAGTGGGGTGGCGGTGTCGCCATCGGCCTCGAGGTCTGGCGCAACATGTACAACCTCACCTACAACAAGCTGCCGGCGACCACGGGCTTCGACATCCCGATCTTCTTCGAGCTCGGCCCGGAGTTCTTCCACCTGGTCGGCGGCTTCGCGCCCTCGATCGTGATGAACCCGCTCCGCAAGGTGGACTGGGACAACGACTACTGGGTGCGGGGCTTCGGCCACGAGCTGGCCTGGTGGGCCGGCGTGGAGACCCAGATCCGTCTCTTCACCCTGGCCATCGCCTACCAGCGCCACTGGATGGCCGACGGGGTGATGGACCACGGGGTGACCCTGGGCCTCGGGTTCTGAACCCCGGTTAGGGGATCGGCCCCGGAGGCCCCCGATGATCGCCCTGCTCAGCCCGGCCAAGCGCCTCGACTTCGACACGCCCCACAGCGTCACCGACGCCAGCGTGCCCGCCCTCATCGAAGAGAGCGGCAAGCTCATGAAGACCACGCGGAACCTCTCCCAGAGGGCGATCCGCGAGCTCATGGGCATCAGCCCGGAGCTGGCCAAGCTCAACAGCGACCGCTTCCAGGTCCTCACCACCGCGGTGGACCAGGCCAACGCCCGGCCGGCGATCCTGTCCTTCTCCGGCGACACCTACCTGGGGCTGGGCGCCAAGACCATGAGCGCTGACGACCTGGACTTCGCCCAGGACCACGTGATGATCCTCAGCGGTCTCTACGGTCTGTTGCGGGCCAAGGACCTGATGCAGCCCTACCGCCTGGAGATGGGCTCCAAGCTCCAGACCCGCCGGGGCAAGAACCTCTACGCCTTCTGGGACGACCGCATCCGCAAGGCGCTCGAGCACCGGCTGGGCGAGGACGGCGTGATCGTGAACCTGGCGAGCAACGAGTACTTCAGGTCCGTGCAGCCCAGGAAGCTCGCCGCCCGGGTCATCACCCCGGTCTTCAAGGAGACCAGGGACGGCAAGACCCGCACCCTCTTCATGTTCGCCAAGCAGGCCCGCGGCCTGATGGCCCGGTACATCGTCGACAACCGGATCACGGACCCCGAGGACCTGAAGGGCTTCGACTCCCGGGGGTACCGCTACCGGGAGGACCTGAGCGAAGGCGACACCTGGGTCTTCGAGCGGCCCCAGCCGCCGCCCAAGCGGTGATCCTGGCGCTGCTTGCCTGCACGGGCCCCGGCGACACCGCCGACCCGGCCGTGCCGGTGACCCTCGCGGTCCTCGACGTCGAGGTCAGCCCCCACAAGCCCACGGTGGTCCGGGTCTCCTGGACCACCGACCCGCCGACACCGGCGACGGTGCGCTTCACCCCCGAAGGCGAGACCACCCGGGAGACCGCGGCAGCCGAGGGCGAGGCCCTGCTGCTCGGCCTGCCCGCGGACACCCCGGTCACGCTCACCGTGCACGCTGGCGACGCCAGCTCCGAGCCCGTGGACGTGACCACCGGGTCGCTGCCCGGCACCCTGGTCGGCTTCACCACCCGGGGCGACCCGGAGCACCTGGACGGCTGGCTGGCCCTGGCGGTCGAGGACAATCCCTCGGTGGTCCTCGTGGACGGCCAGGGTCGGGTCGTCTGGTGGCACGAGGGGGTGTACGGCTACACCGCCCTGCGGGCACGCCCCAGCGCCGACGGCACCGGGGTGTGGCTCAACCAGGAGGTCCTGCTCGACGGCGACGACACCCAGAGCCACCTGCTCCACTTGACCTGGTGGGGAGACACCCTGACCGAGCTGTCCTGGCCCTACCTCAAGCACGACTTCGTCGAGCACGACGACGGCACCCTGGCCGCTCTGACCGACGTCCTGGAGATCCCGGACGACGACCGGAGTCGGGCCAGCGGCCTGGTCGAGCGGGACCCCGAGGGCACCGAGCGGGTGGTCTGGTCCATCCACGACGACCGGACCGTGTGCGACAGCTCCGACGACCCCCTGAGCCACGCCAACCACCTGGTCTGGGATCCGGAGCGCGAGCAGTACCTGGCCTCTCTGCTGATCCGGGAGTGCCTGCTGGCCATCGACCGGGACAGCGGCGAGCCGGCGTGGTTCTTCCACAGCGCCGCCGGCGACTACGCCCTGGCCGCTGACTCCACCCCCTTCGGCCCCCAGCACGGCTTCAGCCTGACGGGGTCCCAGGTGGTGCTCTTCGACAACGGCGACGCCGAGCGCAACGCCAGCCGGGCCGTGGCCTACGAGCTGGCGGACGGCGCGGCGACCGAGACCTGGTCCGCCGTGCACGAGTCCGGGCTGTACGCCCCCGCCCTGGGCGACGCCGAGGAGCTGGCGGACGGCTCGGTCCGGGTCATCTGGGACGGCGCCGGCCACGTGCAGCACCTCGACACCGACGGCACGGCCCTCTGGGAGCTCCGGACCACCGGCGGGGAGGGGCTGGCCTACGGGACGGCGGTGCCGGAGCTGCCGTGAGCTGCCACTTCACCCGCACCGTCAACCGCGACACGAGGGTGACCTCTCTCGACTCCCGGAACCCCCAGCTCGGTCCAGAGGCTCCAACAGAGCCTCTCCACGGCCCCGTGCATCGCCCGGGTCATCGCATTCCAGGTCGCGAAAGTGCTTGCTGTCGACGCCCTCACCCCACCAGTGATCTGCGGCGACGGCGTCGACAACGACTGCTCCAGCGAGAGCAACCCGTGCCTGCCCAGCGGCGACGTGGACCTCGCGGGGGCCGACGCCGCCTGGTACGGCGAGGAGGACTACGACTCCGCAGGCGACGACCTGGCCGGGGCCGGCGACATCGACGGCGACGGCCAGGTGGACCTGGTGATCGGCGCCCCGCTGGCCGGCGGGACAGGCTCTCCGGGCCGGGCCTACGTGGTCACTGGGCCCTTTGAGGGGGAGCGGTCCCTGGCCGAGGTGGACTTGCAGCTCGAGGGGGCCGCCGACGGCGACTACGCCGGGAGCACGGTCGGTGCCGGAGACTTCGACGGCGACGGCATGGCCGATCTGTTGATCGGCGCGCCGGAGCACCACGTCGGCGGCGGGGTGCACGTGGTCTTTGGCCCGATCACCAGCGCCATGAGCCTGGCGGACGCCCCGGTGACCCTGCTCGGCAACGACAGCGGGGATCGGGCTGGCGTGGCGGCGGTCAGCGTCGGGGACACCGACGGCGACGGGGTGGACGACCTCGCGATCGGCGCCAACTTCGCGGCCGACGCGGGCGCTGCCTATGTCGTGCTCGGGCCCTTCACCGGGGCGACCACCGTGAGCGACGGCAGCGCCAAGATGCTGGGCGAGGACCTCGGCGAAGGGGCGGGGCGCCAGGTCTGCGGCGGGGACCTGAACGGCGACGGCCTCGCGGACGTGGGCGTCAGCGACAACACCGCGGACGCGAACGGCTCGAGCAGCGGCGCGGTCTACCTGGTCGACGGTCCCGCCACCCTCCGCGGCAGCCTCTCCAACGCCGACGCCCGGCTGCTGGGCGGGGCCAGCGAGAATGCCGGCACCGGCCTGGCCTGCAGCGGAGGATCGGGGTCAGAGATGAATGATAGTGTTTATCTCAAGTATCCTTATCATTAAGCTCTGACCCTTGTCCCGGGCAGCCCGCAAGGCTGGAGGGCTGGTGTTGGACCCTGACGACCGACAGCGGG